>NZ_KB892209.1:0-359145 GCF_000373685.1 Streptomyces sp. PsTaAH-124
CCGTCCTGGCCGCGGCCGGCGGAGGCGCGTTCGACGGCTTCGAGCTGGTCGCTCAGGACGGACTTGGAGTCGTGCAGGAGGCGGCCGACGAGGGTGGACTTGCCGTCGTCGACGGATCCGGCGGTGGCGAAGCGCAGCAGGGTGGTGGCCGCGAGGTGTTCGGGTGTCACGGTGGTCATCTCTAGAAGTACCCCTCGCGTTTGCGGTCTTCCATCGCGGCTTCGGAGAGTTTGTCGTCGGCGCGGGTGGCGCCGCGTTCGGTGAGGCGGGAGGCGGCGATCTCGGTGATGACCTTCTCGATGGTGGCGGCGTCGGAGTCGACGGCGCCGGTGCAGGACATGTCGCCGACGGTGCGGTAGCGGACCTGCCGCTTCTCCACCTGTTCGCCCTCGCGGGGGCCGCCCCAGGCGCCCGGGGTCAGCCACATGCCGTCGCGCCGGAACACCTCGCGTTCATGGGCGTAGTAGATGGCGGGCAGGTCGATGTCCTCGCGGGCGATGTACTGCCACACGTCCAGCTCGGTCCAGTTCGACAGCGGGAACACCCGCACGTGCTCGCCGGGTGCGTGGCGTCCGTTGTAGAGGTTCCACAGCTCGGGGCGCTGGCGGCGCGGGTCCCACTGGGAGAACTCGTCGCGCAGCGAGAACACCCGCTCCTTGGCCCGCGCCTTCTCCTCGTCGCGGCGCCCCCCGCCGAACACCGCGTCGAACCGCTCCGTGCGGATCCTCTCCGTCAGCGGCAGCGTCTGCAACGGATTGCGCGTCCCGTCCGCCCGCTCACGCAGCACCCCCCGGTCGATGTACTCCTGCACCGACGCCACATGCAGCCGCAGCCCGTACCGCTCCACCGTGCGGTCCCGGTAGGCCAGCACCTCGGGGAAGTTGTGCCCGGTGTCCACATGCAGCAGCGCGAACGGCACCGGCGCGGGAGCGAACGCCTTCAACGCCAGATGCAGCATCAGGATCGAGTCCTTGCCCCCGGAGAACAGGATCACCGGATTCTCGAACTCCCCCGCCACCTCACGGAAGATGTGCACCGCCTCCGACTCCAGCGCATCCAGATGCGAGAGGGCGTACGGCCCGGCCGTGCCCTCCTCGGTCTCGGTGGCGGTCGTCGTCATGCCAGTCCCCTTTCACTGAGCAGCGCGTACACCGATGCCGCGGACTCCTGCACGCTCTGGTGCTGCGACTCGATCCGCAGATCGGGCGCCGCCGGCTCCTCGTAGGGGTCGTCGACGCCGGTCAGACCGGTCAGCTCGCCCGCCGCCTGCTTGGCGTACAGGCCCTTCACATCGCGTACGGAGCACACCTCGACCGGGGTCGCCACATGGACCTCGACATAGGCCGTGCCGGTCTTCACGTGCCGTGCGCGCACCGCGTCCCGGCTCTCCGTGTACGGCGCGATCACCGGGACCAGCGCGAGGACGCCGTTGCGGGCGAGCAGTTCGGCGACGAAGCCGATGCGCTGCACGTTGGTGTGCCGGTCCGCGCGGTCGAAGCCGAGGCCCGCGGAGAGGAACTCGCGGATCTCGTCGCCGTCGAGGACCTCGACGCGGTGGCCCTCCTCGCGGAGCCGGGTGGCCAGCTCGTGCGCGATGGTGGTCTTGCCGGCGCTCGGCAGACCCGTGAGCCAGACGGTGGCTCCGGTCGTCACGTGTGTCTCCTGTATCTCGGTCATGGTCAGCCGTGCAGTCCGCACTCGGTCTTGGCGCGGCCCGCCCAGCGGCCGGCGCGCGCGTCCTCGCCCGCCAGCAGCCTGCGGGTGCAGGGCGCGCAGCCGACGGAGCCGTAGCCGTCCATCAGCAGGGGGTTGGTGAGCACGCCGTGTTCGGTGACGTAGGCGTCCACGTCGTCCTGGGTCCAGCGGGCGATCGGGGAGATCTTGACCTTGCGCCGCTTCTCGTCCCAGCCGACCACGGGGGTGTGCGCCCGGGTCGGGGACTCGTCGCGGCGCAGCCCGGTCGCCCACGCCCGGTAGCCCGCCAGGCCCTCCTGGAGCGGACCCACCTTGCGCAGCGCGCAGCACAGGTCGGGGTCGCGGTCGTGCAGCCTCGGACCGTACTCGGCGTCCTGCTCGGCGACCGACTGGCGCGGGGTGAGGGTGATGACACGGACGTCCATCACGGCCTCGACCGCGTCGCGGGTGCCGATGGTCTCCGGGAAGTGGTAGCCGGTGTCGAGGAACACCACGTCCACGCCGGGCATGGCCCGGGAGGCGAGGTGGGCGACGACCGCGTCCTCCATGGAGGAGGTCACGCAGAACCGCTCGCCGAAGGTGTCGGCGGCCCACCGGAGGATCTCCGGCGCGGAGGCGTCCTCCAGCTCGCGGCCCGCCCGCTCGGCCAGCGCCTTCAACTCCTCGTCCGTGCACTCTTCCTGAACGGCCGTCATGTGCGCTCGCCCCCTCCGTCGTCGGCACTCCCCGTGAAGCCCCGGGCCAGCAGCCCGAGGAACTTCAGCTGGAAGGCCCGGTTGCACGCCCCGCATTCCCAGGCGCCGTGGCCCTGCTCTCCGGGACGCAGGTCCTCCTCGCCGCAGTAGGGGCAGTAGAAGGGCGCGGCCCGCTCGCTCACGACAGGGCCTCTTCCGAGGCCCGTGCCGCCCAGGCCGCGAAGCGCTCGCCGTCCGCGCGCTCCGCCTGGAAGCGCTTGAGGACCCGCTCGATGTAGTCGGGCAGTTCGGCGGAGGTCACCTTCAGCCCGCGGACCTTGCGGCCGAAGGACGGTTCGAGACCGAGCGCGCCGCCCAGGTGCACCTGGTAGCCGCCGACCTGGTTGCCCTCGGCGTCGGTGACCAACTGCCCCTTGAGACCGATGTCCGCGGTCTGGATACGCGCGCAGGCGTTCGGGCAGCCGTTGAGGTTGATGGTGACCGGCTCCTCGAAGTCGGGCAGCCGGCGCTCCAGTTCGTCGATGAGGTCGCTGCCGCGCTCCTTGGTCTCCACGATGGCGAGCTTGCAGAACTCGATGCCCGTGCAGGCCATGGTGCCGCGGCGGAAGGGGGAGGGGCTGACCCGCAGGTCCAGCGCCTCAAGACCGTCGACCAGCGAGTCGACCCGGTCCTGCGGCACATCCAGGACGATCATCTTCTGCTCGACGGTGGTGGAGACCCGCCCGGAGCCGTGCTCCTCGGCCAGCGCGGCGACCTTGGTGAGCAGCGAGCCGTCCATCCGGCCCACGCGCGGGGCGAAACCGACGTAGAAGCGGCCGTCCTTCTGGCGGTGCACGCCGATGTGGTCGCGCCACTGCCGGGCGGGCATCCCGGGCGCGGGCCCGTCGATCAGCTTGCGCCCCAGGTACTCGTCCTCCAGCACCTGGCGGAACTTCTCCGCGCCCCAGTCGGCGATCAGGAACTTCAGCCGGGCCCGGTTGCGCAGCCGCCGGTAGCCGTAGTCGCGGAAGATCGAGGTGACGCCCTCCCAGACGTCGGGCACCTCGGCCTCGGGCACCCAGGCGCCCAGCCGCACCCCGAACCGGGGGTTGGTGGACAGTCCGCCGCCGACCCACAGGTCGAAGCCGGGGCCGTGCTCGGGGTGGACCACGCCGACGAAGGAGATGTCGTTGATCTCGTGCGCCACGTCGAGGAGCGGCGAGCCGGAGACGGCCGTCTTGAACTTGCGCGGCAGGTTGGAGAAGCGCGGGTCGCCGATGTAGCGGCGGACGATCTCGTCCAGGGCCGCCGTGCCGTCGATGATCTCGTCCTCGGCGACGCCCGCGACCGGGGAGCCGAGCATGCCGCGCGGGCAGTCGCCGCACGCCTCGGTGGTGGACAGCCCGACCGCCTCCAGGCGCTCCCAGATGGCGGGCACGTCCTCGATGCGCACCCAGTGGAACTGGATGTTCTGCCGGTCGGTGATGTCCGCGGTGCCCCGCGCGTAGGTCTCGGCGACCTCGCCGATGGCCCGCAGCTGCTCGGTGGTGAGCCGTCCGCCCGTGATGCGGACGCGCATCATGAAGTACTCGTCCTCCAGCTCCTCGGGCTCCAGGAGGCCGGTGCGCCCGCCGTCGATCCCAGGACGGCGCTGGGTGTACAGCCCCCACCAACGGAAGCGCCCCCGCAGGTCGTTGGGGTCGATGGCGTGGAATCCGCGCTTGGAGTAGATCGTCTCAATGCGTGTCCGCACATTGAGACCGTCGTCGTCCTTCTTGAGCTGCTCGTTGCCGTTGAGCGGGGTCAGGTGCCCCGCGGCCCACTGGCCCTCGCCACGGTGGCGGCTCACCTTGCGGCGGGGCGCGACGGAGTTCTGTGAAGCGGCGGCGGCCATGGTGATACGTCCTTCGGGACAGCGGAAGATGCGGCTCTGACCTGCGCGGATGCGGGCGCATGGGCAGTCAGGCAGGCAGGCGCGTCATTGCGCTCGGGAGGGAGGAGGCTGAAGATCCGGTGGTGCTGTGCCCGTGGCCCCAGGCCACTGCGGGCGAGTCAGCTCGCCGGACAGATGGCGCTGGACATGCGGCCGTGGTCGACGTGCCGTCGGCTCACCAAGGCGGTTCCAGTTCCAGACATGACGGCAGCGTGGCATGGCGATCTGGACACAGTCCACCTTTATCCAAAGTGTGGACACCCTTGTCCCGGAGTGTGGACAAGGGTGTCGTCGGTCACAGTGGAGCCGCGGTGGGGAAAGCGGTTGTCCGGCCCGGGAACGGGCCGTGGGCGGGTGGCCCTCAGGCCGGGAACGCGCCAGGCCAGGGGCCCGGAGCGGTGAGCGCCGGCTCCTCCTCGACCTTGGTGTCGAACAGGACGAACCCGCGCCGCTGGTAGTTGTCCATCGCGTGCTCGCCGTCCTCGCTGCACGTGTGCACCCACACCCGCTTGGTCGGCGCCAGTCCCGGCCAGCGGTCCGCCAGGTCCCAGGCGCGGGCGGTGCCGTACGACAGCAGGTGCCCGCCGATCCGGCGGCCCCGGAAGGCGGGGATCAGCCCGAAGTACACGATCTCCACGACCCCGTCGTCCTGCGCCTCCAGCTCGATGTAGCCCGCCGGTGTGCCCCGGTCGTACGCCACCCAGGTCTCGACCGCCGGACGCTCCAGGTACTCCCGCCACCGCGCGTACGTCCAGCCGAGCCGGTCCGTCCAGCGGATGTCGCCGCCCACCGACGCGTACAGGAAGCGGTTGAACTCGGGGGAGGGCACCTCGGCGCGGACGATCCGGACGTCCCCCTCGGGCGCGCTGGCCGGGAGCAGGTCGGTCGGCGCGGTCTGCTCCAGGGACCAGGTGGTCACGGCGATGTTCGTCATGCCGGCCAGGGAATCATCCGGCCGGGGCTCCTGTCGATCGCGGGCCGGGCCGCCCCGGTGGTTCTAGTGCAGCTCGTGTTCGAGTGCGGACAGCGGCACCGCGAACAGGGTCCGCCCGGACACCGACCACAGTTCGCCGGTCGCCGGAGCGTAGGACAGGGAGCCGACGCCGTCGCCCCAGCAGCGGTGCGTGTCGTCCGAGGTGCCGCACTCGGTCGCCTCGGCGCCCTGGGTGTCCTGCCGCCACAGCGTGCCGTGTCCGCCCCGCTTCCCGGCCGTCCGGCCCAGGTACCAGTCGGTGTGGCCGGCCGGGCCCGTGCGGTGCGCCAGCACCCCGCGCACGCCCGGCGCGTCCGTCTCGTACGCCTCCTGTGCCCGGACCGTCCCGGTGGAGTCGGCGGCCAGCAGTCCGGAGCGGGCCGGGTCCGCGCTGAAGGAGTAGCGCCACAGCCGGGTGCGCCGGTCGCCGTCCGTGCGGGTCGTCTCGCCCGCGACCAGGCTGTCCGGTGCGGAACTGCTGTCCAGGGAGAGGCTGCTCGGGCAGGCCGGGGCGACGCCGTCCCCGCCGGATGCGCGGGAGGCACGGGACGTGTCGGCCGCACCGGCCGTACCGCCCGCTCCCGCCGTCCGGCCGCAGGTGCCCTCGGCCGGACGGTAGCTGGCGACCGCCGGGAGCACCCAGCGGTAGCCGTGCGCGGACCAGCCGCCCGGCACCTTGCCGACGGCGTCCTCGGTGACGGTGGCGCGCTGGATGCGGCGCAGGTCGTAGACGTACAGCGCCTGCTGTCCGTCGCCGGAGGCGGTGACCAGCAGCTTGTCCCGGTAGCGGACCATGCCCGACACACGGGAGGCGAGCGCGCGGTAGTCGCGTCCGCCGTCCACGGGCACGGCGAGCAGCGCCCAGGTGTAGGTGAGGCGGGCCGGGTCGTCGGCGTCGACGAACGCCACCCTGGCCATACGGCGGGAGTCCGCGTCGTCGCCGCGGTGCGTCCAGCCGGACAGGATCACCTGGTGCGCGCCCCACCGGCTGCCGCCGTCCGTGTCCCCGGACGTGGCCACCGACTGCGGCCGCCACTCCCGGGTGTCGGCGTTTTCGGTGCCTTCGGCGTCTTCGGTGTCCTTGGCGTCCCAGCAGTACGCGCGGGTGGCCGACGGCTCGACGGGCAGCGCCCTGCGCTCCGTGCCCGTGCAGTCGTCGGCGTCGCGCAGGGTGCGGTCCGGGTCGCCGAGCACCGCTCCGGCGTCGACCGGCCGGCCCATCGCCGCGGCGAGCCGGTCCAGCGACCGGGCCGGGACGGGCTGTTCGGTCAGCCGCAGCCCGCCCAGTTCGGCGGCCGACGTGAGCGGTCTGAGTGCGCCGGGATCGTCGGTGACCGTGGCCTGCGAGGCGCTGATCAGCGTGGCGGCGGCGGTCAGGGCCAGTCCGGCGCCGGCCAGCACGGCACGCAGCGCCCTGCCCTGCCTGCGCCGGCGGTGTCGCCCGCGTTGCTTCATCCAACCCCCCTTGTCCAGGGCTCGGTTCGCCTCCGGGACGCCTGCCGACCGGGCGGGCCAACTGCGCCGCGGGTTCCCAGCGTTGAGCGAGGAGCGGATGGGGCGACCCACAGTGATGCTACGGCAGTCCGGCGCGCCGTAGGGCGAAGACCCGGCAATCGGCCCCGAGATGCCGTGCCCGCACCCGTGGATCCCTTGCCGCGCCGCCCTCTTCAGAGCGCGGCGGACGCCGCCCGGCCCCGGCGTACCGGGGGAGCGGCCGGGTGCGGCAGCAGATCGCGCGGGTCGCCGGGGTGCGGCACACGCGCCTCGGCGTCCTCCCGGCCCCGGTCGGGCCGGTGTTCGAGCGGCGCGCCCGGACAGCGCCGCACCCGCGACATCCCGGTCCGGACGGTCACTCTGCGTGCCGGACCACCGGACACCTCGGCGGCCGGGTCCACCGCGCCGCGCCCGGACCGGTGCACCGCGAGGAGGTACGCGAGTTGGTACGCGAGGAGGTGGAGGCGGAAGCGGAGACGGAAGCGGAGGAGGAGGCACAGGAGTTCGGCGTGGCGCGGACCCGCTCCCGGCCACCATCCCTGCGCACCCGGCCGCCGGTGCTCCGGCCGCCGGCCGCCCGCCGCCCTCCCCGCGCCCCGCCGCACCCTCCGCGCCGCTCCGTGGCCCGCCGCGCTCAGACCGCCGGGCGGGCGCGTTCCACCAGCGCGGCCAGGTCCAGCGTGTGCGGGAGGGTGCCCAGCGCCGTGCCGTGGTCGCCGCCGAGGCGGGAGGCGCAGAACACGTCGGCGACCTCGGGCGGTGCGTACCGGACGAGCAGCGCGCCCTGGAGGACCAGCGCCATCCGCTCCACCACCCGGCGGGCGCGCGCCTCGATGCCGTCCAGGTCGGCCAGTTCGGTGAGCAGGTCCTTGACGGCGGCGTCGAGCCGGTGGTCGGCGCCGCGCGCCAGACCCACCTCGCGCAGATAGGCGTCGAACGCCCGCGGCTCGCGCCGCAGCGCCCGCAGCACATCCAGCGCCTGCACATTGCCCGCGCCCTCCCAGACCGAGTTCAGCGGCGACTCCCGCACCAGCCTGGGCAGTCCGGACTCCTCGACGTACCCGTTGCCGCCCAGGCACTCCGCGGCCTCCACCACGACCGGCGCGCACCGCTTGGTCACCCAGTACTTGGCCACCGGCACCGCGATCCGCAGCAGCGCCCGCTCCTGCTCGCCGTCGTCGTCCCGGGCCGCCGCGAGCCGCAGGGCCAGCGCGGTCGCCGCCTCCGACTCCAGCGCCAGGTCGGCCAGTACGTTGCGCATCAGCGGCCGGCCGGCGAGCGGTCCGCCGAACGCCTCCCGGTACGTGCAGTGGTGCACCGCCTGCGCCACCGCCTGCCGCATCAGCCCCGCCGAGCCGAGCGCGCAGTCCAGCCGGGTCGCCGCCACCATCTCGATGATGACGGACACCCCGCGCCCCTCCTCGCCGACCCGGCGCGCCCAGGTCCCGTCGAACTCGACCTCGGCGGAGGCGTTGGACCGGTTGCCCAGCTTGTCCTTCAGCCGCTGGAGCAGGAACACGTTGCGCGTGCCGTCCGCCAGCACCCGGGGCACGAGGAAGCAGGTCAGCCCGCCGGGAGCCTGCGCGAGGACCAGGAAGCCGTCCGACATCGGCGCCGAGCAGAACCACTTGTGCCCGCGCAGCTCGTAGGTGCCGTCCTCGGCCAGCGGCCGGGCCTCGGTCGTGCCGGCGCGTACATCGCTGCCGCCCTGCTTCTCCGTCATGGCCATCCCGAACAGGGCGCCGGCCTTCCGCGCGGCCGGCCGCAGCCCGCGGTCGTACACCATGGACGTCAGCCGCGGCTCCCACTCGGCGGCCAGCGCCGGGTCGGCGCGCAGCGCGGGCACCGCCGCGTGGGTCATCGACAGCGGGCAGCAGTTGCCCGCCTCGGCCTGGGTCCACACCAGGAAGGCCGCCGCCCGCCGCACCTGCCCGGCGGGCCGGGTCCAGGCGGCCGTCAGACCGGCCGAGACGCCCTTGCCGAGCAGCCGGTGCCAGGCCGGGTGGAAGTCCACCTCGTCGATCCGCCGCCCGTAGCGGTCGTGGGTGCGCAGCCGGGGCGGGTTCTCGTTCGCCTGCGCGCCCCACTCCTGGACCTGGGCCGAGCCCGCGGCCCGGCCGAGCGCCGACAGTTCGGTGCGCACCTCGTCGAGCAGACCGGGGGCGACATGCCGCCCGACCGCCTCGGACAGGGCCCGGTCGGCGGCGAAGAGGTCGTAGCCGACCAGCGGCGGCACCTGGTTGGTCACGGAATGAGTGCTGGCTGCCATGGCACGGAACCTACCCGCGCCGCGACCGCCGTCACCACATCGGCGGCCCCGGACGGACACCGGGCCCGGCGGGGCGCCGCGCCGTCCCGCCGCCGGGGCGACGCGGACCGCCGGAGATCGCGGAGCGGCGCCCGTGGATGAGGGGGACGGGCCAGGACAGGGATACCTTTGGGTCGTGCAGCCAGCCAGTGACACCCCCGACAGGCCGACCGGCCGTTTCCACCGGGCCCGCGCCCTCTACCGGAACGTCTCCAAGCGCAGGACCGCCTGGCTGCTGCTCAAGGACACCGTCAACTCGTGCATGGAGTACCGCATCCTCGGCCTCGCCGCCGAGGCCGCGTTCTTCACCCTGCTCTCCGTGCCGCCCCTGCTGCTCAGCCTGATCGCCCTGCTCTTCTACGTCGACTCCTGGACCGGCGCGCACACCATCGCCAGCCTGGAGCGCAACATCATGGACGCCTCCCGCACCGTCCTGTCCGACCAGGGCGTCAAGGAGATCACCCAGCCGATCCTGCGGGACGTGATGCAGGGCGGCCGCCCGGACGTGATCTCCATCGGGTTCGTGTTCGCGCTGTGGTCGGGCTCCCGCGCGGTCAACGTCTTCATCGACACGATCACCGTGATGTACGGCCTGGACGGTGTGCGCGGCATCGTCAGGACCCGGCTGATGGCCTTCCTGCTCTTCGTCGTCGCCCTGCTCATCGGGTCGGTCGCGCTGCCGCTGATGGTGGCCGGACCGGACGCGGTGGTACGGATCGTGCCGTGGTCGACGACCGTCGTGCAGGTCCTGTACTGGCCGGTGGTCATCGTCCTGTCGGTCGCCTTCCTCACCACGCTCTACCACGTGTCCGTCCCCGTGCGCTCCCCGTGGATCGAGGACGTGCCCGGCGCGCTGGTCGCCCTGGCCATGTGGGTGGTGTGCAGCTTCCTGCTGCGCATCTACCTGACCAGCACCGTCGAGGGCCCCACCATCTACGGATCGCTGGCCGCGCCGGTCGCCGTGCTGCTGTGGATCGGTGTGTCCGCGTTCGCCGTCCTCGTCGGGGCCGCGGTCAACGCCGCCATCGACCGGGTCTGGCCGGCCGCCGCGACCGCCGCGGCCCGCGCCGCCAACGAGCGGGTGCGCGAGGCGCAGATCACCGAGTACGTCGCACGCGCCGCCGCCGCCCGCGAGGCGTACCGCGCATCCCTCGGCGACCCGGACGACCCGGACGACATGGACGACATGGACGAGACCGACGACGCCGACATGCCCTCCGAGTTCCCGGAGCGCTGGTCGCGCTTCCTGCCCCCGGAGGACGTGACCGCGCGCCTGCGCGCCCACGCCCGCGGCGTCCAGGAGCGCGGCCCGCACAAGGACGAGCGCGACGGCGCCCACCCCGACAAGTGACCCTCCCGGGGCACGGTCAGGGCAGCTTCCACACCCCGGCGGCCGCCGCCTCCCGGGCGAAGTCGGCGAAGTCGCGCGGCTCGCGGCCCAGCACCTGCCGCACCCCGTCCGACAGGTGCGCGTTGCGCCCGTCCAGCAGCGTCTCGAACAGACCGACCAGGAACTCCACCTCCTCGGCGGGCACCCCGAACCCGGCCAGCGCCTCCCCGTAGGCCCGCGCCGGCACCGGCCGGTACACCAGCTCGCGCCCGGCGGCGGCGGCGACCTCCGCGACCGCCTCGCCGAACGTCAGCAGCCGCGGCCCGGACACCTCGACGATCCGCCCGGCCCAGCGGTCACCCGAGGTCAGCGCCGCCACGACGACGTCCGCGATGTCCCGTACGTCGACGAACGGCTCGCGCACGTCACCGGCCGGGAACACCAGCTCCCCGCTCTCCCGCAGCTCCGCGAGGAGCGGGCCCTCGCTGAGGTTCTGCGCGAACCACGCGGCCCGCACCACCGTCCACCGGGCGCCCGACGCGCGCAGCGCCTCCTCGGCGGGCAGGGCCTGCTCCTCGCCCCGCGCCGACAGCAGCACCAGCCGCTCCACCCCGAGCGCGACCGCCTCGCGGGCCAGGCTCCCCACCCGCTCGGCCGCGTCCGGCGCGCCGATGTCCGACGGGTACATCAGATACGCGGCGTCCGCGCCGCGCAGCACCGGCGCCCAGGTCGTCCCGTCGTGCCAGTCGAAACCCTGCGCCCGGCACGCCGCCCGCACCGTCAGCCCCGCCGCCGCGGCCGCCGCGGCGACCCGGCTCCCCGTACGGCCGGACGCGCCGGTGACCACCACCGTCGTCGCCCGCGCGCCGTCCGTGCCCGCGGTACGGACCGCGTCCTCCGTGCCCTGCACGCCGTCCGTGCCGTCCGCGCCGTCGCTGCCCTGGGTGCCCTGCGTGTTCTGTGTCATGGGAGCAGTCAACTGCCGTGCCCCGCACGGGATCCATCGCCGAACCGCTCACCCGCATAAGCGCGCGTCTACGCTGTCCCCATGGACGCACTCGCCGGCCTCCTGGAGGGCCCCCGCGCGCGCGGCGCCTTCATGATCCGCGCCTGCCTCGACCCGCCGTGGGCCGTACGCGTCGAGGACGAGGCCCCGCTCACGGTGATGCTGATGATCCGCGGCCACGCCTGGATCATGCCGGACACCGGCGAGCGGGTGCGGCTGGGCCCCGGCGACCTGGCCATCGCGCGCGGCCCCGGCGCCTACACCTGCGCCGACGACCCCGGCACCGCCCCGCAGGCGCTGATCCTGCCCGGCGGCGAGTGCGCCTACCCCGACGGCCGCTCGCTGAACGGCTCCATGGACCTCGGCGTACGCACCTGGGGCGACCGCCTCGACGGCGGCACGGTGGTGCTGATCGGCACCTACCTCATGAAGGGCGAGATCAACGGCCGGCTGCTGGACGCGCTGCCTCCGCTGCTGACCCTGGCCTCGGACATGTGGACATGCCCGCTCACCCCGGTGCTCGCCGACGAGATCGTGCGCGACGAGCCCGGCCAGGAGGTCGTCCTCGACCGGCTCCTCGACCTGCTGGTCATCGCCGCGCTGCGGACCTGGTTCGCCCGGCCCGACGCTGCGGCGCCCGCCTGGTACGGGGCGCTCGCCGACCCGGTCGTCGGCCCGGTGCTGCGGCTCGTCCAGGACGACCCGGCGCATCCCTGGACGGTCGCCGCGCTCGCCGCGAAGGCCGGGGTGTCCCGGGCGGCGCTGGCCCGCCGCTTCACCGCGCTGGTCGGGGAGCCGCCGATGGCGTACCTGACGAACTGGCGGCTGGCGCTGGCCGCCGACCGGCTGCGCGACTCCGACGACACCATCGCCGCCGTCGCCCGCCGGGTCGGCTACGGCAGCGCCTTCGCGCTCTCCACGGCGTTCAAACGCTCCTACGGCGTCAGCCCGCAGGAACACCGGGCGCGGACGGCGCGCGCGGGCGGGTGAGAAGGGTGTACGGCGCCCGTCCGGCGGATTCGGCGGGCCCGGTGGCCCCGGCGAAGGCGGCGCGCGGGGCGCGTAAGGCCCCCGCGCCCGCGCGCGCCGACCGTGCGCCGGGCGGGTACGCCGAGCGGCCCGCGCGGCTGCCCGGCGCGGTGCTGTGGACGAAGACACCCGGCGGGCCCGGCGCCGGGGCGGGGCTCGTCCTGCCCGACGGCTGCATGGACCTGCTGTGGAGCGAGGGCCGGCTGCTCGTCGCCGGGCCCGACACCCGGGCGTACGCCCCCGGCGGCCCGCCCGCGCACTGGACCGGACTGCGGTTCTTCCCCGGCACCGCGCCCGGCTGGCTCGGGGTGCCCGCGCACGAACTGCGCGACCGGCGGACCGACCTGGCCGAGCTGTGGCCCGCCGCCGAGGTGCGGCGGCTGCGCGCCCGCCTGGAGGCGGCGGCGGACCCGGCCGCCGTACTGGAGGCGGCGGCCCTGGAACGCGCGGAGCACACCGGGCCGCCGGATCCGCGGCTGCGCCGCCTGGTCGCGGCCCTGGACGCGGGCCGCCCGGTCGCCACCGCCGCCGACGAACTCGGCGTGGGCGCCCGCTGGTTGCACCGCCGCTCCCTGGCCGCCTTCGGCTACGGGCCCAAGACACTGGCCAGGGTGCTGCGGTTGCGGCGCGCCCTCGCGCTGGCCCGGACCGGAGTCCCGTTCGCGCAGACGGCCCTGCGCGCGGGCTTCGCCGACCAGGCGCATCTGGCCCGGGACGTCAGGGAGTTGGCCGGGATGCCGCTGAGCGAACTCCTGGGCGGGCGCGAGTAGCGCCGCGCGGGGGACGCGAGCGCTACGCGGTGGGTGCGGGCAAGGGCGCGAACAGGTCGACGCCGTTGCCGTCCGGGTCGTGCACGACCGCGTACCGCATTCCCCAGAACGCGTCCCACGGCTTCAGCTCGCTGTGATACCCGGCGCCGACCAGGTCCGCGTGGACCGTGTCCACCTCGGCGGGTGTGCCGCAGTGGAAGGCGAGCGCGCACCGGCCGCCTCCGGTCGGCGGGCGCCAGTGCGGATGGAAGGAGCGGACGGTGTCCTCGGTGTCCAGCGCGAGGGTGAGCCCGCCGGGCAACGCGGCCTCGACGTGCGGCTGTTGTTCGGCGCCCTCGGGGAAGACGAGTCCGAGGCGGCGGTAGAAGGCGAGCGAGGCGGCCAGGTCCGAGGCGACCAGACCGACCACGGCGAATCGTGGAGTCATGCCGTCACGGTAGGCACGGCCCCGGCTCCCGGTCTTGAACGAATCGGACACTCCCGCAGGGCCGTCGCCCCCCAACGGCCCCCGCGCCCATCAACCCGGCTCCGCGACACGCCGGTCAGTGACGTTTCTCCGGTGAAGGCGTACGCCCGTCCGAGTGAGTAAAGGGCATCTCAAGTACCGCTCTCGGCATGGTCTAGGGATCCTTTTGTTCAGGCAAAGGACCGGCTGCCGTGCGGCCACCGGAATCCGGCCGTCCTGTGGGCGCGCCCCGCGCCCGACCCCCCATCAGAGGAGTCACGTTGACCTACGGCAAGAAGCTGCGCGCGCAGATCGCCGGGCCGGGTACCACCCCGCTGATCGGTGTGTACGACATGTACTCGGCGTCGATCGCCGCCGAGCACTACGACGGCATGTTCGTCTCCGGATTCGGCTTCGCCGCCTCCTACTACGGCCTGCCGGACATCGGGTTCATCGCCTGGCCGGACATGGTGGCGTTCGTCCAGCGGCTGCGGGGCGCCTTTCCCGCCCACCACCTGCTGGTGGACATCGACGACGGCTACGTCGACGCGGAGGTCGCCTGCCACGTGGTGGAGGGGCTGGAGCGCATCGGGGCGTCCGGGGTGATCCTGGAGGACCAGAAGCGGCCCCGCCGCTGCGGACACGCCGACGGCAAGCAGGTGCTGCCGCTCGACGAGTACCTCGCCAAGCTGGAGAAGGTGCTGGCCACCCGGCAGGACCTGGTCGTGGTGGCACGCACCGACGCCACCGACGAGGCCGACATCCTGCTGCGGGCCGAGGCACTGGCCGCGACCGAGGCGGACGTCATCCTGGTCGACGGGATCCGCAGCGTCGACTGGATCCGCCGGGTGCGCGCCGTGGTCGGCGACAAGCCGCTGCTGTTCAACCAGATCGGCGGCGGGAAGTCGCCGCGTCTGTCGCTGGGCGAGCTGTCCGGGCTGGGCGTGGACGTCGCGATCTACAGCACCCCGTGCCTGTTCGCCGCCCACCAGGCGATGGACTCCGCGCTCGCCGAACTGCGCCGCACCGACGGCCGGTTGCCCGAGGTGGACGCGGCCGGCGGCGTGGGCGTACAGGCCGCGACCAGCCTGCTGGAGCGCAACCTGGCGCACCGGCGGCCCGTGGGCGCGGGCGCGCGAGCGGGCGTGGGCGCACCGGCGGTGGGCGCGCAGGCGGGCGCGGAAGAAGGAGTGGGCGTGTGAGCGCGCGCCCGCCCCGGCTGCGCACCGCGACCGCCCTGGCCCTGGCGCTGGTGGCGGGTGCGGCCCCCGCCGCGGCGGCAGGCAGCCTCATCACCGTCCTCGACAACTCGCACTCCGACTCCATCCTGGAGGTCGACCGCACAGCCAACCTCCAGACCGGCCACGGCACCGCGGGCAGCGACCACGACGGCAGCGCCGTCGACGCCATCGAGGCCCTCATGGGCGTGGGACGCGACGGGGAGGAGGACGGCGACTGAGCGACAGCGACACGGACCGCACCGGGCGCCGCCGTGCGGGGCGGCCCCGGTGGCGGCCCGGTGGCGCCCCGGGTGGGGGGCTGGGGCGGTGACCCCGCGCCGGCTCCGGCGTCGGCCCCGGCGTCGGCTCCGGTGGCGATGGGGCGCCGCGCGAGCGGCACGGAGCAGGCTGCCGTACTCCGGACAGCCCCGTTCCGGGCCCGAGCGGCGGAATACCGCGCACCGCCGTGGTGCTCTTGAGGTACCGGTGCGCGAGCGCTGACGCCCGCGCACGAGCGGGTGCGCACGCGCTGAAGGGCTGGTGGTCACATGGCGGCGGACCGGACGGCTCCCGTGGTGGCAACGCCGTATGGAGCGGTACGCGGACGGTACGAACACGGCGTCGCGGCCTTCCGGGGCATCCCGTACGCGGCGCCCCCCTTCGGCCCCCGGAGGTTCCGGCCGCCCGAGCCGCCCGCGCCCTGGGACGGGATCCGCGACGCGCACGCCTACGGCCCGACCGCGCCCAAGCCCCCGTACTCGGACGCCTTCGCCCCGTACCTGTCCGATCCGGCCGTCCCCGGCGACGACTGCCTCAACCTCAACGTGTGGACGCCCGACCCGGACCCCGGCGCCCGGCTGCCCGTGCTGGTGTGGCTGCACGGCGGAGCGCTGACCCGGGGCTCCTCGGCCGTGCCCGTCTACGAGGGCCACTCCTTCGCCCGTGACGGGGTCGTCCTCGTCTCCGTCAACTACCGACTGGGTGTGGAGGGCTACGGACTGTTCCCGGACGCCCCCGCCAACGCCGGGCTGCGCGATCAGCTCGCCGCGCTGCGCTGGGTGCACGAGGCGATCGGCGCCTTCGGCGGCGACCCCGGCCGGATCACCCTGTGCGGCCAGTCGGCGGGCGCCATCAGCGTCGGCGCCCTGATCGCCGCCCCGCAGGCCCAGGGACTGTTCCGGCGGGCCGTGCTCCAGAGCGGTGCGCCGGAGGCGTCCGACCGGGACAAGGTGCGGCGCATGGTGCGGCGGATGGCGGCCCGGCTGAAGGTGCCCGCCACCGCCGAGGCGTTCGCCGCCGTCGACCGCGAGCTGCTGCTGCGCACCCAGGCCGAGACGGGCAGGCTCAGCAGCCCGGTCCTCGGCGGCCCCGCCTTCGGCATCGTCGTCGACGGCGACCTCGTCCCGCGCGACCCGCTGGAGGCGCTGATCGAGGGGGAGGCGGCCCGCGACGCCGACCTGCTCATGGGCTGGACCCGCGACGAGTACCGGCTGTGGCTGGTGCCGGGCGGCCTCGTCGAGCGCGTCGACCGGCTCGGCGCGGTCGCCCTGGCCGGTGCCATGGCCCGCTGCCACTGCGGGCACGAGGTGGTGCGCGGTTACCGCTCGCTGCGGCCCCGCGCGGGCGCCGCCGAGATCGTCGGCCAGTTGGTCACCGACCACATGCTGCGCCGCCCGCTGCACCGGCTGGCCGAGGCCCGGCCGGGCGCCGCCCACCTGTACGAGTTCGCCTGGCCCTCCCGGCTGCCCGGCCTCGGCGCCTGCCACGCCCTGGACCTGGGCTTCGTCTTCGACACCGGCGACGTCCCCGACGCGCGCCGGCTCGCGGGCGAGGGCGCCCCGCAGGAACTGGCCGACGCCATGCACGCGGCCTGGGTCCGCTTCGCCACCGACGGAGACCCCGGCTGGGCGGCCTGGGGCGACGACCACCCGGTCCGGGTCTTCGGCGACGGCCCCCCGCACACCGCGTACGGACCCCGGGACGCCGAACTGGCCCTGTGGACCGCGCCGCCCGCCGACTCGGTCCCCGACCCCCTTCCCGCGCTCCCCACCCCGCCTGCCGCCCCCGAGGGCGCACCGGCCCGCACCGCCGAACTCCGCGCGGTGATACGGCGCCTGCGCCGCTCGGGCGGTGTCCGGGGAACGTGAACCGCGGCCCTTCGGGGCGGGGGAGGGCGGCTCACCCGGCCCCGAGCGTGCGGGCGATCCGGCCGATCACCGGCGGGCCGACCCGGCAGCAGCCGCCGATCAGGCGTGCGCCCGAGGCACGCCAGCCGTGGACCAGGGCCGGGGCGAAGGTGGAGCGCCCGGTCCAGGTCCGGGCCGTGGCGTCCCAGCTCTCCCCGCTGTTCGGATAGGCCACCACCGGCTTGCCGGTGACCCGCGCGGCCACCGCGACGGCGTCCGCCACGTCCTCGGGCGCACAGCAGTTCACCCCGATCGCGATCACCTCGTCCGCGTCGGCGACCGCCCCGAACGCCTCCTCCAGCGGCTGCCCGGCCCGGGTGCGGGAGCCGTCCACCGTGTACGACAGCCAGGCCGGCACCCCGAGGCCCCGCAGGGCCCGCAGCAGGGCCACCGCCTCGTCGGTGTCCGGGACCGTCTCCAGGGCGAGCACGTCGGGCCGGGCGGCGGCCAGCACCTCCAGCCGGGGCCGGTGGAAGCGCTCCAGCTCGGCGACGGTCAGCCCGTAGCGCCCCCGGTACTCCGAACCGTCCGCGAGCATCGCCCCGTAGGGACCCGCCGACGCGGCCACCCAGAGCGGGCGCGCCGCCCCGCGCGCCCGCGCCCGCGCCACCGCGTCCCGCGCCAGAGCGACCCCGGACGCCATGAGCGCGGCGGCCCGCTCCCGGCCGAACCCGCGCCGCGCCAGCCCCTCGAAGGTGGCCTGGTAGGTGGCGGTGATCAGCACGTCCGCGCCCGCCTCCAGATAGGCGAGGTGCGCCTCGGTGACCGCCTCGGGCCGCTCGGCCAGCAGCCGGGCCGACCACAGCTCGTCCCCGAGGTCGTGCCCGGCCGCCTCCAGCTGGTTGGACATCCCGCCGTCGAGCACCAGCGTCCCGGCGGCCAGGGCCTCGGCGAGAGTCCCGGCGGGACCGTCCGGGGCCGCGCCGCCCGTGCCACGTGTCATGCCACGACGCTAACCGAGCGCTGCCCCGACCGTCCCGCCGCCCGGATCGCCGGGACCCACGGCTACGACGACCGCGCGACCGGGGCCGTCGCCCCGCACCTCCCGACGGCACGCCCCCGGCGCGCGGCACGATCTGCTCCTGACGTGTTCGGGCCGCGCCGAAAACCCGTTTCACCGGCTTCCGGGCGGCTGACACGATGTCCCGCATGACTTCCAGGATCCGCCATGTGACCGTCGACTGCTCCGACCCCTACACCCTGGCCCGTTTCTGGTCCCAGGTGCTGGACCTGCCGCTGCACGACGACGACCACCCGGGCGACCCGGAGGCGCTGATCGAGGGCGCGGGCCTGCTGTTCGTCCGCGTGCCCGACCCCAAGCGGGCCAAGAACCGCGTCCACCTCGACCTCCAGCCCCAGGACCGCACCCGCGACCAGGAGATCGAACGCCTCCTCGCCCTCGGCGCCACCCTGACCGACGACCGCCGCCGCCCGGACGGCCGGGGCTGGGCCGTCCTCACCGACCCCGAGGGCAACGAGTTCTGCGTGGAGCGCTCCGCCGCCGAGACGGCGGGCTGAGCACCGGGGTGTTCTGCGAGGACCTCAGCGCGTACGCCTACCTGGACCACGACGCCTTCACGGACAGGGAGTCGGGCTTCTACGCGCTCTGGTACCGGCCGGCGTACGCCCGCCTGGACATCGGCTGGCTGGAGGCCGGAAAGCCGTACCCGACGGGTCCGGCCCCGGCGACCTTCGTGGACAAGCTGAAGGCGGTGCGGGAGATCCAGTGGATGAACGTCTGTCTGGGTGTGCACGAGTGCGACCTGTGCCCCGAGGCCGTCGCCCCGGAGGGGAACGGGGAGATCCGTGTGCCGCGCGCTGGCCCGACGTGCCCTTTTCCTGGGTCCCGGACGACGCGGAACGCATGCTGGAGTAGGGCCGGGAAAACTTCCGGAACTGCCCGAACTCCCCTGCTAGGGTGCGCCGATGTCCTCGGTCAAGAAGGTTCAGATCACGTTCGACTGCGCGGAGCCCGAGCGGGTGGCGCGGTTCTGGTGCGAGGTGCTGGGGTACGTCGTGCCACCGCCGCCGGAGGGGTTCGGGAGCTGGGACGCGTACGGGCGGTCGCTGCCGCCCGAGCGGCAGGGCGCGGGGTTCGTCTGCGGTGACCCCTCGGGCGTGGGTCCGCGGCTGTACTTCCAGCGGGTCCCCGAGGGCAAGGCCGTCAAGAACCGGGTGCACCTCGATGTGCGCGTCGGCACAGGGCTGGTGGGGGAGGAGCGGCTGGCCGCGCTGGAGGCCGAGTGCGAGCGGCTCGTGGCGCTGGGCGCGACCCGTGACCGTGTGCTGCTCGCCGACGAGTACGAGGAGTCGTGCATCCTGATGCGGGACATCGAGGGCAACGAGTTCTGTCTCGACTGAGCGCCCCGGCAGGGCGGCCGGCCGGGGTCACAGAGTGCGGCGCATGCAGAGCCGCGGCCACCGGTCCAGGCCGAGGGCGGCCTCGTGGGCGCGGATCTCGCGCAGCCCGGGGGTGAGGGCGCTGTCGGCCAGGGGTGCGAAGCCGCAGCGCGCGTAGTAGGGGGCGTTCCACGGCACCTCGGCGAAGGTGGTGAGGGTGAGGGCGGTCGCGCCCTCGGCCCTGGCCCGGTCCGCCAGGTGGTCCAGCAGCGACCGGCCGATGCCGCGGCGGGCGTGCGCCGGGTGGACCGAGACCTGTTCGACGTGCAGGGCGCCGTCCACGCGGTCGGCGATCAGATAGGCGACCGGGGCGTCTGCCTCGTCGGTCGCCACCCAGGCGAGACCGGCCTCCTGGTGGCGGGCCAGCTCGTCGAGCGCGGGCGGCTCGTCGGCCGCGATCTCCGGCATGCCGATGTCCGCGAAGCACAGCCCCGCGGCCCTCTCGATGTCCTGGAGCAGGGGCAGTTCGGCGGGGCGTACGGCTCGGATGCGCATGGACGTATTGTCCATGGTCGTCCCCGGAGGGGCGGACAGGGGTGCGCGTGCGGTGTCTCAGCCGCGTCCGGTCTCCGGGCGGGCCGGGGCCCGGTCGAGGACGGCGGTGAGCCGGTCCGCGAAGTCCTCCGGGTGTTCGAGCGCGCCGAGATGGCCGCCGGGGAACTCGGCGAGGTCCGCGCCCAGGCGGTCGGCGAGGGCCGTCGCGGTGCGGTGCAGCAGCAGGCCGCGGGAGGTCTCCCCGGCGGCCAGGGTGAGGTGCGCGCCCGCGCCGGGTGCCGGTACGGGAAGGCCGTGGGCCGTGAAGGGCACCAGGACATGGGCCAGGAAGAGCGCCATGGGGGAGGCGAGTTCCTCCTCGCGGGTCAGCGGCCGGGGGTCGGCGGCGGGCGCCGGGCCGGGCTCGGACCCGGGGCCGGGGGCGCGTTCCTCCAGGACGGCGGTCAGCAGGGACGCGGCGGCCGCCGGACCGGCCGTGCGGTGGACGGCGCGGACCTCGCGGAAGCGGGCCCGCAGCGCCGCCCCGTCCGGCAGTGCCGCCACGCAGGGCGGCTCGTGCGCGACGACGTGCCGCAGCCGCTCCGGGTGCCGGGCCCACAGATCGAGGGCCGCGACACCGCCCGCGCTCGTGCCGAAGACGTACGCGGGCTCGCCGCCGGGCGACACCTCGTCCAGCACCCGCAGCGCGCTCCCGCTCCAGTCCCCGGGCCGTTGGTCGGCGACGGGCAGCCCGAGGCGGCCGTGGGCGAGGCCGAGCGGGTCGTGGGTGACGACGGTGAAGCGCCGGGCGAGGCGGGCCGTCAGCGCGTCGAGCCCCATCGGGTGCCCCGCCCCGCCGGGCAGGACGAGCAGGACGGGGCCGCTGCCCCGGACGTCGTGGTGCGCGCCGGTGCCGCCGGTGTCAGTCATGTCGCGGATGCTCCCTGGGCCAGTGGGTGAGGGCGGTGTGCAGCGCGTCGACGGCCTTGTCCCAGGACGCGTCCACGTCCCGGGCCGCGTTGAAGCCGCCGGCGGCCTCCAGCGCGCAGAAGCCGTCGAAGGTGCTGCGCAGCAGGCGGACCGCGTCGGTGAGGTCGGGTTCCTCCAGGCCGTAGGCGCGCAGCATCCCGTAGGTGATCTCGGCGGTGCGCCGCATGGCGGAGAGATCGGTGACGAGCGCCGGGTCGATCCGCAGCCGGGTGGCCGCGTACCGGCCGGGGTGCCGGTGCGCGTACTCCCGGTAGGCACCGGCGAACGCGGCCAGCGCGTCCTTGCCGGCCCGGCCCGCCACGGCCGCGGCGATCGCCTCGATCATCTCGCCGCCGGCCAGCAGGGCCAGCCGGGTGCGGAGGTCCTGGAGGTTCTTCACGTGCGAGTACAGACTCGCGTCCTTGACGCCGAAGCGCCGGGCCAGCGCGGACAGGCTGACGCCGTCGAGCCCGGCCTCGTCGGCGAGTTCGGCCGCCGCCGCGACGACGCGGTCGGCGGTGAGTCCGGCTCGGGCCATACGGATCCGTCCCCTCGGGCTGTCCCAGCGAC
Source organism: Streptomyces sp. PsTaAH-124 (assembly GCF_000373685.1). Lineage (NCBI taxonomy): Bacteria > Bacillati > Actinomycetota > Actinomycetes > Kitasatosporales > Streptomycetaceae > Streptomyces > Streptomyces sp. PsTaAH-124. The sequence goes on from NZ_KB892209.1 coordinate 21,477, forward strand.
TCTGTTGCCTAGAGCTCCTAGGATGCAGCCTTGGGGTACCAGGAATCAAGGGGCGGCCCCGCGTCTCAGCCGGTGAGCAGGTCGCGGACGAAGGCGTTGGTGAACTTCCCGGCGGGATCCAGCTCGCGGGCCAGCGCCCGGAAGTCCGCCAGCCGCGGATAGCGCCCGCGCAGCGCGGCGGCCGGCAGGGCGAACACCTTGCCCCAGTGCGGCCGCGGGCCGAACGGCTCCAGCGCTGCCTCCACGCGCCGCACGGCCGGGAGCACCGCCGCGGTGTCCTCGACCCAGGTGAAGTGCAGCGCCACCGTGTCCCGCCCGTGGCTCGGGCTCAGCCACTGCCCGTCGGCGGCGACGGTGCGCACCTCGCAGGTCCGGAGCACCGGCGCGACCGCTGCCCGGACGGCGTCGACGGCGTGCAGGGCCGCCAGGGCGTCGGCGCGCGGCAGCAGGTACTCCGACTGGAGTTCGGCGCCGCTGCTCGGGGTGAACTCCGCCCGGAAGTGCGGCAGCCGCTCGTGCCAGGGGCCCGGCACGCCGTGCTGCGTCGTGCAGTTGTCCGCCGGCATCCCCGGCACCGGGTGCAGCGCGGCCTGCGCGGGCGCCGCCCACGGGAAGTCCGCCGGGGGCTGGTCGGTGCGCCGCTTGAGCCACACCTGCCGGAACCCCGCGTCCCGCCAGTCGGTGAACAGGCTGACGCTGTACGCGGCACCGGCCACCGCCTCGAAGTCCAGCCCCTCCAGCGGGAGTTCGGTGAACACATGCTGCTCCACGGCGTAGGCCGGCTCCAGGTCGAGGACCAGTGCGGTGACGACGCCGAGCGCCCCCAGGGAGGTGACGGCCCCGCCGAAGCGGGCGTCGCCCCGCCCGATCCGTACCGTGCAGCCGTCCGCCGTGACGAGTTCCACCTCGCGGACGGCGGTGGCCAGCGGTCCGTTGGCCACGCCGGAGCCATGGGTGCCGGTCGCCACCGACCCGGCCACGGAGATGTGCGGCAGCGACGCCATGTTGGCCAGCGCGAGACCGTGCCGGTGGACCCGGCGGGCCAGCTCCGCGTAGCGCACCCCGCCGCCGACCCGGACCGTGCGGGCCGCGGTGTCCACCTCCACCTCGGGCGGCAGCGCCGCCAGTGAGAGGAGTACGCCGCCGGTGCCCGGGTCGGCGATCGTGTTGAAGGAGTGCCCGCTGCCCAGGGCGCGCACCTTCGCGCTCCCGGCGACCAGCGCCCGCAGGGCGTCGACCGACCCGGGGCGGTGCACCCGCCCAGTGCTGTAGGTGATGTTGCCCGCCCAGTTGGTCACGGTCCCGGTCATCGTCCCCGCCCCTCCCGCCATATTTGTCAACCGAGCATACTAATTGGCGGGCAGAGTACCGGGCGAGCTGCCCGGCGAGGTGCCGGACGGAGCGCGCCGTGCGCCGTCGGGGGCCCCGGCACCGCCCGCCCGCACGCGGGGGCATACCGTGAGGAGTCGTACGTCGGAGCTGGGAGGAGAGTCGGGATGGGCAGCCGTACCGCGCTGGTCGAGGATCTGATGGAGCGCTTCCCGCACGTGCCGCGCGAAGCGGTCTTCAAGGAGGACCTGCTGCGGGGCGGTGTGGCCTTCGACCCCTCCGCGCTCAGCGACAACGAGAGCGGGGAGGTGAAACCGAAGTCGTACTTCATCTTCTCCTTCGACCACGGCACCCTGCCCGAGCTGGGCGAGGCCGCGCTGCGCCGCCCGCCCGAGGAGATCATCCTCACCGGCGGCCCGTACGGTCTGCGGCGTACCGTCGTCTCCGTACGGGTGAATCCCGCCTCGCCCTACCGGGTGGCCGCCGACGGGGAGGGTCTGCTCGGGCTCTACCTCGACGGGAAGCGGATCGCCGACGTCGGTGTGCCGCCCATGCCGGAGTACTACCGGCACACCCTCTCCAACGGGAAGTCCGTGATGGAGGTGGCGCCCACCATCCAGTGGGGCTACCTGATCTACCTCACCGTCTTCCGGGTCTGCCAGTACTTCGGCGCCAAGGAGGAGTGCCAGTACTGCGACATCAACCACAACTGGCGCCAGCACAAGGCGGCCGGCCGGCCCTACACCGGCGTCAAGGACGTGGAGGAGGTCCTGGAGGCGCTGGAGATCATCGACCGGTACGACACCCAGAAGGCGTCCACCGCCTACACCCTCACCGGCGGCGCCATCACCAAGACCGTCGCCGGGCGCGACGAGGCCGACTTCTACGGCCACTACGCCAAGGCCATCGAGGAGCGCTTCCCCGGCCGCTGGATCGGCAAGGTCGTCGCCCAGGCGCTGCCCCGGGACGACGTGCAGCGGTTCAAGGACTACGGCGTGCAGATCTACCACCCCAACTTCGAGGTGTGGGACGAGTATCTGTTCAAGATGTACTGCCCCGGCAAGGAGCGCTACGTCGGCCGCGACGAGTGGCACAAGCGGATCCTCGACTCCGCCGACATCTTCGGCGCGCGCAACGTCATCCCCAACTTCGTGGCGGGCGTGGAGATGGCCGAGCCCTTCGGCTTCACCACCGTCGACGAGGCCATCGCGTCCACCACCGAGGGCCTGCGCTTCTTCATGTCCCACGGCATCACGCCCCGCTTCACCACCTGGTGCCCCGAGCCAACCACCCCGCTCGGCAAGGCCAACCCGCAGGGCGCGCCGCTGGAGTACCACATCCGGCTGCTGGAGGCCTACCGCGCCACCATGGACGACTTCGGCCTCTCCTCGCCCCCCGGCTACGGCCCGCCCGGACCCGGCCGTGCGGTCTTCTCCGTCAGCTCCTTCATGGACAGCCTGCCCGCGCGCGACGACGAGCCGGAGAGCACCGGGCAGGACACGGCGGAGCCCAGCGGGGCCGGGGCCTGACGGCGCGTCCGGAGCCCGCGCGGCGGACGTACCGGAGGGGGCGCGCCCCGGGGTCCGCGTCCGGCGGACACCCACGCGCCGGGGGGACCCCCGTGCGTACGGGAGACACACAGGAGGGTGACACGCGGCGGGCGCCCCGCGAGGCGGCACGGAGCGGCTGACGTGCGGGCGGGCGCCCGCACGGGCGCCCGTGCGCCACGGCGGGCGGACACGCGCCTTGTCAGCCGTGCCGCGGACGTGAAAAGCTCGCGCATCCCCGCGAACCGCCCGCCGTCAGGGCCCAGGACCGGGGCCGGTCGATTCCCGCCCGTGGACGCAGGAGCCCCATGCCCGACCAGCCGAGCCCCCAGGACACCGCCGAGGCCGCGCTGCCGGCCGAGTGCTGGGACGCGGTGCTCTCCTACGCCGGCCTGTGCACCTCCGGTTCCGCGGCGGCCGGGGAGCTGGCCACCGAGTCCTTCGCGCTCGGCCTGCGCGAGGTGCGCGCCGCCGACGCCGGGGCGTTACGCGGCCGCCGTACGCCCCGGCTGCCCGCCGTACCGCTGATGCTGACCGCGGTGCGCACCACCGCGGCCGCCTGGGAGCGTGCCGGGCTCGGCGACCGGCTCGACAACGACCTGCGGCTGTGGCTCAACTCCCCGCAGGCCGCCCGCTATCCGGGCCCGCCCCGGCACCGCCCGCTGGCGCTGCGCGGGCTGCGCGACCTCCAGGAGGCGGACGCGGCGCTGCTGTGGCTGGCCGAGGTGGAGGCACTGCCCCTGGTCGTGGTGGCACGGCGGCTCGGACTCGACCCGGCCGGGGTGTCGGAGGAACTGGAGCAGGTGCGCGCCCGGTTCCGGGACCGCTGCCGACGCGCCCACCTCGACGCGCCGCTGGACAGCGAGTGCCGTGGCTACGCCCGGCTGCTGGACGCGGTCACCCGCTCCGCCGCGCCCCTCAGGGTCCCCGAGGACCTCTCCCGCCACCTCGCCACCTGCGCCCGCTGCGCGGAGGCCGCCGCCTGCCTCCAGCCGCGCGCGGGCGCCCTGCCCGTCGCCCTCGCCGGGGGTGTGATCGGCTGGGGCGGCCTCGCCTATCTGGAGCGCCGCCGCCGGGCCGCCGACGTACGCCTCGGCGCGCGCAGGCCCGCGCCCAGCGCGGCGGACGGTGACCCGGGGCAGCCGGGGGCGGTGCGGGCACGCCTGGTGCGCGGCGGGCTGCTGGCCGCCGCCGTGGCGCTGTCGGCGGTGGCCCTGACGGTGTCGCTGATGCCGTTCGACGGCGCGGCGAGCGACGCCGCGCACGGCGGTACGGGCCGCCGGACGGCCGCCGCCATCACCCCGCCGCCCGCCGACCACACGGCGGACCAGGCCCCCGGCGGCCTGGCCCCGGCCTCCTCGGCGTCCGCGTCCGGCCCCGGCGGTTCCGCCACCGGCGCCGCGGCGCCCGCGCCCGCGGGGGACGACCCCGGCCCCGAGCCCCAGGGCACCCCCTCGGCCGTCGCCGGTACGCCCGGACCGACCGGGCCCGGCCCGGCGGCCTGCCGGGTCGGCTACCACGTCGTCGACCAGTGGACCGACGGCTTCGAGGCCGCCGTCACCATCACCACCGGCCGCCCGCTGGACACCTGGCGGCTCGCCTGGACCTTCGGCGACGGCCAGCGCGTCACCCGCATGTGGGACGCCACGGCCGGCCAGAGCGGCTCCCGGGTCACCGTCACCGCCGCGCGGTACAACGCCTCCGTCGCGGCGGGCTCCACCGTCACCTTCGGCTTCCTCGGCTCCCGGCACGGCGGCAACTCCGCGCCGTACGACTTCACGCTCGACGGCCAGGACTGCGCGACGGGCTGAGCGGTCCGTTGGCGCCGGAGGGGAGCGCGGGCGATCCTGGAGAGCGGACCGACCCCTGACGAGGGAGGGCGCGGCCATGCACGCTCAGCCAGGCGACCGGCTCGTCGTGGAGAGCCCGGCCACCGGTGCCACCCGGCGCGACGGGGAGATCGTCGCCCTGCACCACGCGGACGGCACGCCGCCCTACGACGTGCGCTGGTCCGACACGGGCGAGGTGACGCTGGTGTTCCCCGGCCCCGACGCGCACATCGACCACCTGTCCGCGCCGGACGACGCCCCGGCGTCCCGCTCCGCGCACGGCTCCTTCGAGGCCCCGCCCGCCGACGCGCGTCCGGGGCGCCCCGGGGACATCGGGCGCCGGCTGACGGCCGCCCGGGAGCGGTGCGGGCTCAGCGTCGAGGAGACGGCCGACCGGGCGCGGATGTCCCCGCAGTACCTCGCCTACCTGGAGGAGTACCCCTCCGACCCCAACCCGGCGACGCTGCTGCGCCTGGCCGACGTGCTGGGCACCACGCTCGACGCGCTGCGCGGCGGCGACCAGGACCTCCCGCCCGGCCAGGGGTACGCCCTGCTGCGGCCCGAGCTGCGCGACCTCGGCCCCGAGGAGTGCCGCGAGCTGCTGTCCACGCACGGTGTGGGCCGGCTCGCGCTGGCCACGTCCCGGGGCCCGGCCGTCTTCCCGGTCAACTACGACGTGGTGGACGGCGACCTGGTCTTCCGCACCGCCCCCGGCTCCGCCCCCGCCGAGGCGGCGGGCGCCGAGGCGGCCTTCGAGGTCGACCACATCGACGACGCGATGAGCCGGGGGTGGAGCGTGCTCGCCGTCGGCCGGGGCGAGGCGGTCACCGACCCGGACGCGGTCCGCCGCCTGGAGGAGCGGGCCCGCTCCACGCCCTGGGCGGGCGGCCCCCGCGACCTGTGGATCAGGATCCGCCCGGAGCGGCTGACCGGCCGCCGGATCACGCCCCGGCAGGACTGACCAGGTCCCCTGGGCCTGCTGGTCGCGTCCGCCGCACCGCGGCATCGGACCCCGAACGCGGCACGGCCGCGAGCGACATCAAGGAGATGTCTCCGAAGCCCTGACATACCGAAGCAATTCGCATCTCAAACCTTCCCACCATTCATGATGCGGTGAGAGTTGTCACCGAACCCCGAGCCGCCCATTCTCGTTCGCCTTGACCGTGTTATCCACCCCGCCTGAAAATGAGTCGGCAGGAGAACTTTCCTTTTTTGAAGTTGCGAGGGTGAAATGATTTCAGTGCGGATGAAGCGGGCATGCGCGACGACTCTTGTCGCCGCTGCGGCGACGGCGACGCTGGCGGTCGGCGCGGGGAGTGCCGCCGCGTCGGCCGCCACCCCGCAGGGCTCCGGCGAATACGTCAACACCTTCGTCGTCCAGTACTGGTCGGCGCTCGGTGACCCGTGGGGAATCTGTAGGAGTGACGCAGCCCGGTCCAACGCCGAGGAAGGACGCAACCCTGACGGGTCGATCAAGTACTACTGCGCCGACGCGGGAAACGGCGATGTGAACATGTGGAAGCGCCACCTCGCCTGACGTCCGGCGCCTTGAACGTCGGTTGACGCGCGCCCGTCGTGCATTCACGCGTCACCTTTCGAAAGGCGCAGGCGCACCGGCGGTTAATCGGGCCTTTTCCGTGCGACTCGTCGATGTGAAATGACGGCGGCTGTCCACCACGCCGGTGGACAGCCGCCTTTCGCGTCCCGGCCTGAACCGCTCGGGCAGTGCCCCGCCCGCTCTCCTCCCCGTCCCCGGGCCGGGCTCGGTCCCCGGCCCTCGGTCCCCGGCCCTCGGTCCCCGGCCCTCGGTCCCCGGCCACGAGCCCGGGCGACGCGGTCGGGCCGTGGCCCCGGCGGTGCCCCGGGCAGTGCCCCCGGCGCCGCAAGCGGAACGCGTCCGGTGGCCGGTGCGTCACCGTACTCTCACGCGCTCGCCACGGCGTCGTCACCGCTTCCGCGACGGGAAAACCTGAGTTTTCGCCAAAGGCGGCTCATCGGCCGGTTCGCGACGACCGCGCCGCCGGGAGCCGTCGCGCCGGTGCTGACCTCACCGTCGTCCGCGCGAGAGCGGGCCGCCTCCCCGGCCGGGAGCGGGAGAGCAGGGCCGGGGTGCCCGGGGGCGCGGGGCCCCGGAAGCGATCTACCTGCCGAGTCCGCTGTTACCGACCGGTATGCCAATGTGGCGTAATTCACTCGTCCTGAATCGACTCTCTGTCACCATCATCGCCAACGAGGCACAGGCATCCGGACTGCGGCGGGGGGCGTGGCATGGGGCTGCTCGGCGATGAGCTGGCATTCGCGCACGCCCTGACGCCCCCGGAACGCGAGAGTGTGATGGCGCTCGGCAGCCGCCGGAGCTACCCGGCCGACGGCCGTCTCCTGACCGAGGGCGACCGGTCCACCCATGTGATGATCATGATATCCGGCTGGGTGACCGTCTCCGTCTCCACCGACCGCGGCGCCACCCGGCTCATCCTCGGACTGCGCGGCCCCGGCGAACTCCTCGGCGAGATGGCCGCCCTGGACCCCCATCCGCGCAGCGCCACCGTACGCGCGCTCGGACCGGTCGAGGCCCAGGTCATACCCGGGGACGCCTTCCGCCGCTTCCTCGCCCTCCAGCCCCGCGTCAGCGGTCTGGTCATACGCCAGCTCACCTTCCGGCTCCGCAGCGCCGACCAGGAACGGTCCGCGCTCGCCTCCCTCACCGTGCTGCAACGCCTCGCCAGCCGGCTCACCGAACTCTCCTCGGCCGCGCCCTCGGGCCCCTACGCCCCCGCCTCCCGGGCGGGCCCCGCGCACCGCACCCGCCCGGCCGGACCCGTCGTCCACCTCGCCCAGGACGAACTGGCCGCCACGGTCGGCGCCACCCGCGAGGCCGTCGCCAAGGCCCTGCGCCTGCTGCGCACCCAGAACGTCGTGCGCACCGGCAACCGGATGGTGGAGATCCTCGACCCCGGGCTGCTCGCGCTCCTCGCGGACGGCCACCAGGAGTAGATCCCCGCCGTGTGTAAACGGCTACAGACGTCCCCCCGCCCCCAGGAGGAGGCTTCGGAGGGACGGGAGGACCGCCACCTCTTCTTCGGCAAGCGCACAGAACACCGCAGGGGGACACGGGTGAACCACGACGCCACCGGACTCACCGAGGAACACTACGAGTTGGTGATCAGTGTCGACGCCAGACGCTCCGGTCAGTACGACGACGTCGACAAGCAGCGGATGCGCGCCCGCATCTACCGGGTGCTGGAGACGGCGTTCACCCACGCCGCGATCGCCCGGGACGCTCTGCACCTGGAGGACCGCGGCGACGGCGTCCTGGTGGCGGTGCAGGGCCGGATCGCGGCCAGCCGCATGCTCGGCCTGTGGCTCGTCGAGGTGCACGAGAAGCTGCGGGACGAGAACCGCGGGCTGCGCGTCCCGCTGGGGCTGCGGATCGGCATGCACGTCGGCCCGGTCCGCCACGACGAGCGGGGCATCAGCGGACGCGCGGTCGACCTCGCCTGCCGGCTCGCCGACTCCGCGCCCGCCCGGCGGCTGCTGGACGCCGAGGGCGCCGACCTGGTCCTGGTGACCTCCTCGTCCCTGTACGAGGACGTGGTCAGCAGCGGCGGCAAGTTCATCGAACCCGAGCGCCACACCGCCGCCCGGCTCGGCCTCAAGGAGGGCGAGGTCACCGCCTGGTTCCACCTGCCCGGCAGACCCGCCCCGCAGCTCCCCGCCGACCCGGCCGCCGCCCCGCCCGCCGAGGCTCCGGCGCCCCGGAACGAGCGAACGGATGCCGCACAGACGGTTGATGACGTCCCGTCGGAGGCATCACCCTCCGAGGCGCCCCGGACGCAGTACACCGTCCAGGGCGACATGTCCGAGCACCGCGGCAACGTCTACCACGACCGCGTGCACATCGGCCGCGTCACCGACCGCGACGCCGACCGGGGGAGGGGCTGAGCCGAGTGAGCGACGAACCGCAGGCGGACGGCCCGGCCCAGGACGCGCCGGAGCGCCGTGAACGCCGGGAGAAGCCGGACGAGGGCCGCTCCCCGAAGGGCGACGAGCGGCACGGCAGGCGCGAACGGTCCCGCGACGACGGCGGATCCGGCGCGGGCCGGCGCCCGGCCGCCGAGCAGGACGCCCCCGGCAAGGACGCCGCCGAGGACGGCGACAAGGACGCTGACAAGGACAAGAGCAAGGACAGCAGGAGCAAGGACGGCAAGGACGGCAAGGACAAGGAGCAGGAGGAGCGGGAGGAGCGCGAACGCGAACGCGAACGCGCCGCCGGGCGGTTCAAGGAACTCACCCGCGACCCGCTCGCCGAGGAGGAGAGCGAGGACGCCCCCACCGACCTCGCCGCCGCCGCCCGCGCCCGCCGCGCCGTCCAGCAACTGTTCGACGTGGGACGCGACTTCACCAGCTTCGACCGCTCCTACTTCCACAGCGCCCTCATCGGCGACGTCAACCTGATGCTGGACAGCCGCCGCGTCGGGGCGGGCATGCGCAGCGGTCCCGTACCCGACGAGGAACTGCGCAGGCTGCGCCGGATCCACGTGGAGCCCGACGGCTACGTCCAGTTGCGCACCGCACTCCGGGCCCGCCGCCTGCTGGTGCTCGGCGCCGCTCCCGGCACCGGCCGCACCAGCACCGCGCTCTCCCTGCTCGACGAGGTCACCACCGACGCGCCCGCCGCCACCGCGGCGCAGACCGACAACGGCCACCGGGTGCGCCGCGTCGACCCGGACGACGGCGGGCTGCACAAACTGGCCGCCTCCCTGGGCGAGTCACGCGCCGACGAGGACGCGGACGGCCGCGGCTACCTGCTGGAGGTCTCCCTCGCCCGGCCCGGCGCCCCGCTCCCGGCCGAGATGGACCTCGACGAACTGGCCGCCGCCCTGGACCGCCGGGAAGCCTTCGCGGTGGTCGTCGTCGCGGTCGGCTCGGCCGCCGGACCGCTGCTCGCCGGCCGGTACGGCATGCTCTGCCCGCCCGCGCCCACCGCGGAACTCCTGCGCACCCGGCTGCGCGAGCGGCTGGAGCACCACGCCGCCGCGCCGGGCGCCGACGGCCCGGACCCCGCCGAACTGCTCACCCGCGCAGAGGAGTTGTACGGCCGCGCCGACGTCAAGGACGCCCTCGGCCTGGACGACCTGCGCCCCGCCGAGACCGAACTGCTCGCCTCGCTGCTGGCCGGGCACGTGCTCGGCGACGTCACCCGCGAGGACCTGCTGTCCGGCTGCCGCAGCCTGGCCGCCGCCCAGGCGCAGGAATGGTTCGCCGGGGTGGACCGTGCGCTCACCGCGCCCGCACCGGCGGCCGGGACGGACGGGAAGGCGGGGCGGCCGGGCACCGCCGAGCTGTTCCACCCGGTGGCCTTCCGGATCGCCCTCGCCGTCCTCGGCGGCGCCCCGCACAGCGCCGTGGCCGCCGCCGCCCACCTGCTGACCTGGGAACTGTCCGTGCAGTGCGACCCGGACAACACCCCGGCCCGCCCGCTGTTCTGCGACGACCCGGACGCCGACGTCGCGCTGTCCCGGGCCGCGGTGCACGGCGGCCGGGTCGAGGTCGCCGGAGTCGACGTACCCGCCCGGCTGATCTGGTACCGGGGCTCCGCGCTGCCCGCGGCGGTCCTCACCGAACTGTGGGACCGGCACTTCCCGGCCCGCGGCCCGGTGGTGCGCTGGCTGCGCCAGCTCGCCGACGACCCGCGCCCCCAGGTGTGGATGCGCGCCGCCGTCGCCGCCGGCGAGCTGTGCGTACGGGACTTCGACCACGGCTACACCGAACTGGTCCGCCCGCTCGCCGAGGCACCCACCCCGCTGCGCCGGATCTTCGCGGCCACCACGCTCGACCAGGCCGCCCGGCACGACTCGCACCGCAAGGCCGTGCACCGGATCGTCGGCGACTGGAGCAGGCACGGCACCAAGACGCTGCGCTGGAGTGCCGCGATGGCCCTCGGCTACGGCAACGCCGCCGAGAGCACCGACGAGACCCTGGACGCCCTGGCCCGCATCGGCATCCACGGCGACGGCGACCAGCTCGCGGTCGCGAGCTTCAACGTCGTGCGGCTGCTGACGCTGCCGGACGCGGCCCAGGTGCTCGCCCGCATGGCCGAGTGGACCCACCACAAGCGTGAGCCGTACCAGGACCTCGGCCTCGCCACCACCGTCCTGCTCGCCCTGACCACGGTCGACGAGTTGCTGACGGACGCCCCCGACGCGCGGCCCGCCGGCCGCGGCGACTGGCCGCTGCCGCTCGTCCTCGCCGCCGACCGGCCCGAACTCGTCGAGCCCATGGCCGACCTGATGTGGACGGCGCAGAACACCGCGCGCTCCCAGGAGGTGGCCACGGACGCGCTGGAGGCCCTGCTGCGGTCGGCGGTGCGCAAGGACGGCACCGAGTGGACCCGGCCGGGGCTGGCGGCGCTGCTGCCCGCGCTGGCCGCCGACGAGTACGACCGGCGGCGTCTCGACTGGCTGCTGCGCCGCATGATGAACGACCCGGAGAAGCCGCTCCCCGACGCACGCGCGCGCGACCTGTGGTGGCTCGCCGTGACCCCGCCCCCGCGCCCGCGCCCTCCGGCGCCGCGCGGGGAGGGGACCCGCCCGGAGCGGACCCGCCGGGAGAGGACGCGCGAGGAGGAGAGGCATGGCTGACGACGAGAAGCGGGCCGCCGGGGACGAGGGCCCGCCCGCGGGTCCGTTCCTGCGGGAGTACGCGCCGACGGGCGGGTATCCGCCGGTCAGCGCGCAGCGGGCCTCCGTGGTCTTCTACCGCAACGGCGGCTACAGCGTGATCACCGTCGCCGGGATCCAGCACGTCGGCAAGCGCGCCCTGGCCCGGCCGTACACGGTGTGCGAGATCGCCCAGGGCACGTTCGTGAGCCCCCTCGGCCTGGAGCTGCCGGCGGCCGGCGGGACCAGCTTCTTCAAGGCCGAGGTGGACATCGAGTGGGAGGCCACCGACCCGCATCTGGTCGCCGTGAACGTGGTGACCGATGTCGCCAAACGGCTCACCGCGCCGGTGCTGGAACGGTTGCGCGAGGTCACCCTCGGCTACCAGGTCACCGAGGCCGACCAGGCCAACCGGGTCGTGACCCAGGAGTGCGTCGGCGGCCGCTGGAGCGACCTGGGCTCCGAACTCGGGCTGCGGGTACGGCTCTACGTCCGGCTCGGGGTGGACGACGAGGCCATCACGTACGCGCAGAAGAAGCGCGAGGTGTACGCCGACGCCGAGGTGACCCGGGTGCGCCAGGAGGAGTTCCGGCGGATGCTGCGCGGCGGCGACATGGAACAGCTCACCTACATGCTGGCCGCCGACCCGGACGGCGCCAAGGACTTCCTGGAGAAGATCCGCCAGGAGGGCAGGCAGGACGAGAAGGACCGCCTGGACCGGCTGTACTCCATGGCCATGGCGGGCGAACTGCACGCCGCCGACGTGGAGACCCAGGTCCTCAACCTGCTCAACCAGGGCCGCGGACGCCCCCTCCAGGGCCCCATCGGCGCGGTGCCCGCCCGCCGTCAGCCGCGCTCGCTGGAGCCGGGCGGCGAGCGGCCGTTCACCCCGGACTGGGCCTCGGACGACCCGCCCCGTCGCAGGCCGCCGCGCGACCGGTCGCCGTGGGACGAGCCCGGACCCGACCGCGGATCCGACCGCGGATCCGATCGCGAGGGCGACCGCGAAGGCGCCCGGCCCGGCCGCACGGACCGGCGCCCGGCCGACGGCTTCGACGAGGACCCGCCCCCGCGGGTCCACCGGCCCGAGCCGTACGACCCCTACGACCCCTACGAGGACGACCCGGACCGCGCACCGCGCCGCCCCCGGGACGACGGCTGGTCCTGGGCGGACGAGGACCGGTGACCGCCGACGGGGGCCCCCGAACCTCCTCCGACCCGGTCGTGCCCGTGCCGAACGGGGGTCGGCACAGCCACGACCGGGCGGAGGAGCGCATCGCCGAGCGGCTGCTCGGCACGGTCCGCGAGGACATCGGACGGGCCGACTCGAAAGCCGCCGTCCTGCTGTCCGGGACGCTGGCCCTGCCCGCGTTCCTGGTCGGCTGGCACGGCACGCCCGGCTGGCACGGCCCCGCCGACGTGTGGCTCGTGCTCGCCGGGGTGTTCTGGGCCGTCGCGGTCGGCGCGCTGGTCGGCGCGCTGCTGCCGCGCACCGGCACCGTACGCGGCGGGGACGGGGTGACGTACTTCGGCGACCTGGTGGCACCCCGCGACCTCGCGGGACTGTCCGCCCGGGTCGCCGAGGCCGGCCGCGACCCCACCCGGTGGCTGCTCGTCCAGGCGGTGGACGTCAGCTCGATCCTGTCCGCCAAGTACCGGGCCATCCGCTGGGGAGTGGGCGCGCTCGCCCCCTCCTCGGCCCTGGCACTGGTCTGGGGCCTCGCCTCGCGCTGACGCGCGCGGCGGGGCCCGCACCCGCACCGAAGACAGACACGAACGACGAAACAGGGGACGCCGTGGGAAGAGTCACGGGAAGACGGCAGACAGGCGGGAGCCGGGTGCGCCGCGCCGCGGTCTCGGTGCTGGGCGGCACCGCGGTGCTCATGTCGCTGCTGGCACCTGCCGGCCGGGACCCGGTGCCGGCGGCGGACGCCGTCCCGGCGTTCCCGGCCGTCAACTACGCCGTGGCCGTGGACGAGTCGGCCAGCCTCGCCGCCGACGACCTGAAGGCCGAGAAGGCCGCCGCCGCGCGCATCGCGCTCGGTGACGTCTCCTCCGACTCGCACGTCACGGTCTACGGGTTCGCCGCCGCCGAGTCCGCCGACCAGCGCGCCGTGGACCCGGTCTGCCCGCGCACCGGCCTGGACGCGGCGGGCCGCGAGAGCATCGACGCCTGCGTGGGCAAGCTGCGCGCACGCAAGAAGGACGAGGGCACCGGCACCGACTTCCCGAGCGCGATACGCCAGGGCGTGCACGACCTCACCGACGGCACCGACCCGGCCCAGCCCCGCGTGCTGTTCCTGCTCACCGACGGGAAGCTGGACGTCACCGGCAGCCCCGCCTACGGCGACCCCGCCCACCGCACCGCCGAGGGCGAGCGCCAGCTCAAGCAGGAACTGGCGAACGCAGCCGCCCACGGCGTGCAGGTCTGGCCGCTCGGCTTCGGACCCGACCCGGACAGGCAGCAGCTCGACCGGATGGCCGCCGGCGGCTACCAGAAGGGCTGCGTCGCCCTGCCCTCCGCCGCGCCCAAGGCACACAAGGTGTCCGGCGCCAAGGACATCGGCGCCACCCTGGAGGAGATCTTCGCCGCCGCCCACTGCCTGCGCCACGAACAGGGCCCCAGCAAACGCCCGCCCGCCACGCTGGAGATCGGCATCTCGCCGCTGGCGACCGTGGGCAGCATCGTCGTCGACAAGGGCGACCCGGCCGTCGAGATCACCTACTTCGACCCGCGGGGCCACAAGGTGCCCACCCACGGCACCTACGAGAACTCCGCCTTCGAACTCGCCGGCGGCTCCGGGACGGTGGAGGCCCTCAAGATCGTCGACCCGCTGCCCGGCACCTGGAAGGTCAAGGCCGAGGCACCCGAGGGGCACCGCTCCCTGCCCGTCGCCGTCAGCGTGCTGTGGCAGGGCGAACTGCGCGGCGCCCTCACCGCCGACCCGCCCTCGCCGCAGACCGGCGACAAGGTCACCGTCACCATGCGCCTCCAGACCCGCGAGGGCTACGAGATCAAGGACCCGCGCGACTACGCCGGTCTGCGCGTGGCCGGTGAACTGACCGGAACCGGTATCACCGCGCTGCCGCTGCGCCTGGCCGACGACGGCACCGCACCCGACCGCACCGCGGGCGACGGCGACTTCACCGGCACCGTGCGGATACCCGCCGCCGCCCGCGGGACCCTGAAGGTGAGCGCCACCCTCACCGCCTCCGGGCTCAAGGCCGACACCCGCGACCTGGGCGTCGACGTGGCGCCGGGCACACCGCCCGTCACCGCCGCGCTCGACCTGCCCGCCGCCGACACCCACCCCGGCGCCACCGTCACCGGCACCCTCGCCGTCCACAACACCACCTCCACCGCGCACACCCTGCGCCTGACCACCGCCGACGTCCGCACCGGGCTGCTCACCCTCAGCCCCGCGCAGCTCACCCTCAAGCCCGGCGAGTCCGGCACCCGCGAGGTCAGCGTCGAGGTGGCCCCGGCGAGCGTCTTCGGCAACCGCCTCGGCGACGGACTGAGCCTCGCCGCCACCGTCCGGGTCACCGACACCACCGACGGCGACCGCGCCCTCGTGGCGTCCCCGCTGACCCTGCGGGTGACCCCCGAACCCGGCATCTGGGACCGGTACTGGTGGGGGTTCGTCGGCGCGGCCGTCGCCCTCGTGGTGGCCGCCGCCCTCGTCGCCGCCTGGATCGGACTGCGCCGCCGCCGCCGCGACCCGTACGGCCTCAGGCTGCGCCTGGTCTCCGAGGACGGCGACGTGCTGAGCGAGCACAAGGCCGGGCACGGCAACAAGAAGCAGTGGTACGAGTTCGCCGTCGCCGAGGCGCACCGCAGCCCCCGCCTGGAGAAGCGCGCCCACGGCCCGTACGCCGTCCGGCGCAACCCCGAGGGCGGAGCGGTCCTGCGCACCCAGGGCGGCCGGACCCCGCTGCGGGCCGGGGGCCGCGTCGCGCTCACCGACCTGCTCCACCTGGAACTGGCCGAGGACACCCCCTCGGGCGGCAGAGCGACCCGGTCCGCCACCGTCCCCGCCCCCGACGGCGGCAGCGGCGGCGGCGGCGCCTACGAGGACTACCTGTGACCGGCCCGCGCGCGGCGGACATCGCGGCCGCCGCGCCGCACGCCATCCACGAACGCACCGAGCACGAACCGCGGCCGGCCCGGCCGCGAGCGGGGAGGAAACCATGAAGATCTTCCAGCCGATGCTCTTCGTCGGCCTGGGCGGCACCGGAGGACTGGTCGGCGCCGAACTGGAACGCTGGCTCCGCGTCGAACTGTGCGGCCCCGACGGCATGGCGCTCAGCCGGCTCAGCGGCCACGCCCCCTTCCAACTGCCCGACTGCCTCCAGTTCGTGTACGCCGACTACAGCGAGACGGACCTCCAGCGGCTGCCGCAGTTCAACGTCGACCCGTCGCTGCGCGCCGCCTACTCCCGCACCTCACGGGCCACCCACAACCTGCTGCCCAACTTCGACAGCTCGCCCGAGGTGACCAAGATGCTCCGGGCCAGCCTGCGCGAGGAGGTGGCCGGCTGGCTCCCGCCGATCATCGGCGAACCCGAGGTCACCCCGCTGCACAACGGCGCCGGCCAACTGCCCACCGTGGGCCGCGCCGCCCTCTTCGCCACCCTGCGCCACAGCCTCGCCCCGGTCCTGGAACCGCTGCTCCAGGCGATCGACGCCATGGCCAAGGCGGCGGGCGACCTCAGCGAACTGGGCGGCGGCAAGGTCAACGGCTGCGACGTCTTCGTCGCCTTCTCGGTGGCCGGCGGCACCGGCGCCGGGATCTTCCTCGACTACCTCCACCTCATCAACTACGCCTTCCAACTGCGCCGCTTCGACGGCGTGAAGATCTACCCGCTCGTGGTGATGCCGTCCTCGTTCTCCGCCGCCACCGGCGGCGGCCGCGAGGCCGAACTCAACGCCGCCCGCGCCCTGGTCGACCTGTTCCGCCTGGTGGACCAGCAGAACGCGCCGAGCGAACGCGCCGAGATCGGCGACCTCGACCACGAGGCCAAGTTCGGCATCCGCTACCCGGGCACCACACCGATCCGGCTGCGCACCGGCATCCTGCCCACCGCGTTCCTCTTCAGCCCCACCGCCGGGATCCGCGCCGACGACCTGCGCCGCTCCATCGTCTCCCTGGTGATGTCGCTGATCGGCACCGAACTGGGCGACGGCCGCGGCACCCAGGGCCGCAAGATGGCCACCGACGACGACTACCAGACCTTCGCCGCCAGCTTCATCAACCGCGGCGTGGCCCGCAGTTCCGTCTCACCCACCGGCATCGGCAGGCGGGGCGTGTCCACCAGCCTGGTCGCCGCCATGACCGCCCCCATGGACCAGCTCGCCGACCTCGTGGCCGGACGCATGCTGCGCGAGGCCGTCACCCACCTGGTGGAACGCCCGCGCGTCGAACTGCGCGAGGGCGCCGCCCCGATGATCCGCCGGCTGTTCGCGGACTCCCACCTCGAAGAGCTGTGGGAACGACGGCAGTTGCCCGTGCCCGAGCCCGAACCGCTGCCCCGCGGCGGCCGGAACATAGAACAGGCCCTCGGCCAGCGCGTCGCCGACATGCAGGCCCTGCTGTCCGACCTGCGCGCCGAGGCCGGCCGGCAGGCCGCCGTGATGGCCGACCGCTTCTCCCCGCGCCCCGCCATCGACAAACTCCTCCAGAGCGCCGACCCGTTCCTCGTCGAACGCGTCGTCAGGGGCGTGCCCGACAGCGACGAGCAGATCACCCGGCTCGGCTTCCTCGGCATGCTGGACAACCGCGCCCGCGCCCCGCAGCGCCCGCCGGGCGTCACCGAGCAGCCGCCCAAGATCCCGCGCATCAAGGGCCAGTTGGGCGGGCTCGCGCCCGCGCGCTGGGGCGACGACGACGTACAGGCCGCCCTCCAGGAGCAGAACACCTGGTACCAGTGGCGCTGCCGCTCCATCTGGCACGAGGCCTGGCGCGACCAGCAGCAGCACTGGCAGCCGCAGGCCGACGTGGCGGGCGTCGACCTCGACCGCCTGGTCCGGGCCTTCCGGCGGCACAGCGACCAGGAGCCCAAGGCGGCCCAGCAGAAGGGCCGCGAACTCTACGACGACCGCACCGGCATCTCCTACCTGCTGCCGCCGCAGCGCAATCTCAACCACTTCTACGACGACGTGGTCGACCGGCTGCTGCGCCGCGAGGGACTGCGCGATCAGGACCACGTCTCCACGCTGCTGCTCAAGCTGATCGACGGCGACACCTGGCGCCAGGTGCACACCGTCAGCCGCCGCGACCCGGAGGGCGCCGTGGCCCGGATCAAGAGCCAGCTGGAGGGCCGTGTCACCCGGCTGTTCGCCGAGAGCGGCACCCATCTGGAGGAACGTCCGCTGCTCCCGGCCATGGGCACCCTGCTGGCCGCGGCGGCGGGCGACACCGACGCCCGCGACCAGGTCAGCAAGGACGCGCTCGACATGTTCGGCCGCAAGCTGGCCGGGCTGCTGCCGGTGGGCTTCGCCCCGGAGGGCACCGGACCGCTGCGGGTCCTGGTCACCCACCCCCGGGTGACGGCCGTGGACGAGGTGCAGGAGTTCCTCGGCAAGACGCTGCGGCTGCCCTCGGACGCCAAGAACTCCGTGGAGTACCGGGGCGTGGAGAGCGACTCCGTCACCGTCGTGCTCTTCCGCAGCGAGATGAGCCTCACCCAGGTGCCCGAGGCCCGCAAGGTGCTGCGCCAGTGGGCCCGCGCCAAGGAGAACGAGCAGGCGCAGGACGTCCTGCGGTGGCGCCAGCGGCTCGGCTTCCGCGACACCTGGATGGTCAGCGCCGAGGAGGACCGGCGCACCATCCTGCACCGGCTGCTGTGCTGCCTGTGGAACGGCCAGGTCGACGTGCTGGAGGGGGAACCGGCCTCGCCGCAGCGGGTCAGGCTGCGGCTGTTCCCCGAGAAGGCCCCGGACGTGCCCGGCGTCCGGCTGCGCCTCGGCGACTTCCCCGGCGGCGTGTCGAGCTGGGCGGAACTGCTGCGCTCCTACGAGCGCTGGACCGTCCTGGACGACGAGTCGACCGTGGAGGACTACTGCCGTGAGCTGATGGGCGCCCAGCCGCTCGGCCTGGCCCGCACGGGCAGCGAACCCCACCCCCTCTTCGTCGAACTGGTCGAGAAGATCGCCCCGCGCCAGCTCGAACTGCTGGCGGACCGCCGTGAGCGCGGCGGCGAACGCGTCGAGGGCTGGGTGCGGCCGCTCTGGGAGTTCTGGGCGGAGACCCTTCCGGCCGCCCTGGACAAGGAGTTCGGCGACCAGCGCGCCGTCCAGCCGACCCTGCGCACCCTGCTGGAGCACGTACGCGGCGGGCTGCCCGCCCGGTCCCGCCAGGACCGCGACGCCCTCCCCGCGCCGCGCCGCGCGGTGCCCGAGGACGACGACTTCGGCACGGCACCCGTCACCCGGCGCGCCGAGCGCGAGGAAGCCGTCCGGGACACCTGGGGAGCCCGGGACACCCGGGACGTGTGGGCCGAACCGACCGACGACTACGGCACCGCGGGCCGCGACGGCGGCGGCCCCCGCGCCGCACACCGTGACCCGGCGCCGGTCCGCGAGGACCGGTACGAGGGCGACCGGTACGAGAGTGACCGGTACGCCTCCGACCGGCGCCGCGACGAGCGGGACGACCGCGGTGAACGGGGCGACCGCGGTGAACGGGGCGAACGGAGCGAGAGGCGCCTGGACGACCGCGACCGCGCCCACAGCACGCACGGTGCGTACGGCACGCACGACGCGTACGAACGGCGCGGCAACGAGGACGAACGGCGCCGCGGAGAGTACGACCCGCCCGAGAACGGCGACCGCGACCGGAGCGGCGACCGCCTCTCCTTCGGCAAACCCGAGACCGGTACCCGCCGCCCCGCCGAGGACGAACGGCGTACCGACGACCGCCCCGAGGGCGGGTACCGCACGGACGACCGCCGTGCGGACGAGTACCGCGCTGACGAGTACCGCACGGACGACCGCCGCCGGGACCGGGACGCGGGGGATCGCGACGATCCCGGAGACGCGGACGTCCGTCTCCGCCGGGCGCCGTGGGACGAACCCGCCGACCCGGGGGCGTACGCCGACGACGGGGACCGGGCCCGCGACCGCGACCGCCCCAACCCCTGGGACGGTGACGCCCAGTGAGCACTCCTGGCACCTCCGGCGTCCCCGAGGACCCGTGCGAGATCATCCACCTGGACCTGCGCGCCGGGGCCGCCGAACTGGACAACGCGGCGGCGCTGCGGGCCCGGGTCGCCCGGCAGCTGGGCCGGGCCGGACGGCCGGAACCCGACAGCCCCAGATTCCTGGTGGTCGACACCCCGGCCGGACTCATCGACCACCAGAAGCAGTACAAGCTGCTCGTCGGCTATCCGGCCGTGGGCGAGGTCAGCCTGCTGGTGCTGCTGGTGGGCAGCGCCCCGGGCTCGTACGCCCGTGACGACGAGGCGTTCCAGCCCGACCGCCGGCTGCGCCGGCCGGCCGCGCTGCGCTCCCCGAACACCGGCCTGCTCTGGGCCGGCGACCTGCGCTCCGCCCGCACCGCGCTGGAACACCCCGCGCCGGACGACCCGGAGGCCCTCGCGGTCCTGGTGGACGTGCTCTCGGTGCCGGACCTCTACGACGAGGTGCTGGAGAGGATCCACTCGCTGCCCGAGGCCGCCGCCGCACCCGGCGTACGGCTGCTGGAGCAGGACCTGCCGCCGGAGGTGCGCGACCGGGCCTGGCGCGCCGCGCTCACCCGGTTCGCGGGCGAGGACACCGAACTGCCCACGGACGTCATGGCGGCCGCCTCCTCCGGCGTCGACCTGCCCGTGGTGCTGCGCGACCTGGTCACGGCCCGGGGCGGCCGGGACCAGCCGCACCGGACCCGCGGCGGGGTCGCGGACGAGGCGCACCGCGCCTGCGCGGACGCCCTCGACCACGCCGAGGAGGCCCTGGCCGGGCTGGGGAGCGTACCCGGACTGCTGCGGCCCGCGCGCCGCGCCTCCTTCGAGGCCGACGTCGAACAGGCGCGTCAGGCCCTCGGCGAGTACCGCGAGCTGGTGGACACGGCCCTGCGCAGCGGCGGCGGGTCGGCGCGGTCCACCGCCGACTCCACCGCCCGGTTCGCCGCCCTCGGCCTGCGGGTGCCGGCCGCGCGGGGCGCCGCCGAACAGGCCGACCAGGCGCGCCAGGCCATCGGCGCGGGCCTGAAGGACTTCGCGGTCAGACTGCTGGAGCAGGGCTTCTCCCTGCGCGCGGTGGCGCAGCGCTTCACCGGCCTGGCCGGACGCGTGGAGCCGCTGCCGGGTTCGGCGCTGCTGCCGAAGCTCGCCGCCCTCCCGCAGCCGCCTGGGCGGCCCCCCGGCGACCCGTCCGGGGCCGCCGCGGCCATCCCCGTACCGCCCCTGGCCGGTCTCGCCGCCGCCGGGGCCGGGGTGCTCGGCGCCCTGTGGTGCTGGCCGTTCCTCCCGCTGGCGCTGGCCGTACCGGCGCTGTTCGCCGCCGTGGCGGCACTCGGCACGTCCCGGCTGCGGGGCTCGGGCCGCCGTGGCCGCTGGGCCGTGGCGCCCCGGGTCGCGGCGCTCGGCGGCGCGGTGGCCGCCGCGGGCGCGGCGTACGCGACCGAGCCGCCGGTCTGGCTGGGCACCATCGGGCTGCTGCTGGGGCTCGCCCTCTCGGCGGAGACGGCGCGCAGGCTGTGGCGGGCGGCGGCCGACGCCTGGGGCCCCGGCCGGGTGACCGCCGTACTGCGGCGCTCCCTGGACAGCCTCGACGCGCTGCTGGCGGAGGCGGTCCGTGAGCACTGGGCCGTCGAGGAGCGCCTGTACTGCGCGGACGCGGCCCGGTCCGTGGCCGGGGTGCTGCGGGCGACGGCCGCCGCCGCCGAGACCGAGGCCGAGGCACGGCCCGACGAGCGGCGCGCCCCGGACGGCGGCGCCACGCGCACCACCGGCGACGTGGCCGCCGAGGACGGCTGGATCGACGAGCCCTCCACCCTGAAGGACACCGGCGGGTACGACGACGAGGAAGCCGACTGGACGCGCATGTACGCCGCCGGGAGCGACCCCTTCGACGGCCCCGAGGGGGAACCGGCGGCGGACGGCTCAGGGGACGCGGGCCCGGCGGACGGCCGGGCCGGGGAGGCGAGAGCCGCGCAGGACACCGAGGCGGCACCGCGCTGGCTGGACCGGGAGAACGGCGAGGGCGGCCCTGACCTGGTCACCACCCTGGCCGGGGACCTGACGGACGCCGCCCTGGAGGCGCTGGCCCCCTACTGGGGCTCGGTCACGCACGACCAGGGCGGCACCTCCGCCGTCGGCCGCACCGAGGAACGGGTCCGGCTGCTGCTGTCCGCGGCCCGGTACCACCTCGGCCGCAACGGCGTCCTGGCCGCGCCGCCGTTCGCCGCGCCGCGCCGGGCCCGCCCCGGTTCGGCCGGGCTGCTCGGCACCGACCCGTACCGGCCCGCGCGGCTGGTCGGCGCGGAGCCGGACCGGCAGGCCGTGGTCCAGCTGTCCTCGCCCGAGCAGGGCGCCCTGCTCAACCGGGACCCGGGGGCGGGGGTGTGGATCAGGTTCGCGCCGCGGGCGGTGCGCACCGAGATCGAGCGGGCCTGGGAGGCGGACGGCTCCGGCCAGCCCGTGAACGTGCTGTGGACGTCGTCGGGACGGTACGCCGGCCTGGTCCGGCTGACCCCGCTGCGGGCGGACGTGGTGGACAGCGTCCGCTCCCAGCACGGCACGCCCGAACCGTACGGGACAGGGCCGTCGTACGAGGCGGGGTCGCCGTACGCGACGCGGCCGTCGTACGAGCACGACGGCGGCCAGTACGGCACCGGCGGGTACGGCGGCGAGTACGGGACCGGCGGGTACGGCACCGACGGGCACGGGTACGAAGGAGAGGACCGCCGGTGACGAGCACCACGCGCCCCACCGGAGCGGGACAGGGCGGGCCGCCGCCCGTGAAGCTCGCGTTCACCACCCCCGAGGGGCGGCGCCGCAGCACTCCCGCCCGCTTCGGCCCCGAGGCCCGCCGGGACCGGCTGCTGCCCCCGCTGATCCGCAACTGCATCCTGGACGACAAGGCGGAGCGGTGCGTCCAGGTGCGCCTGGCCGCCCCCGGCGCCGCCAACCCGGCCACCCGCACCCTGCTGGAGAACGAGACCGGCACCGCGCTGCACCTGCACCGCGCGTTCGCCGGCACCGGCTGCGAATCGCTGTTCCCCCAGGTCGTCGGGTACGAACTGGACACGGCGGAGCCCTTCCTGCTGTACGCCCCGCCGCGCGGGAAACGCGTGGCGCTGACCCAGGTGATCCCCGCGAGCGAACAGCAGGACTTCACCAGGGCCCTGATGAGGGCCCTGGTCCTGCTGGACGGGCAGGGCCTGGTGCCGCGCGGGATCTCTCCGGAGACGGTCCTGTGGAACAGCCGCGAACTCCAGCTCTGGGGCCTGGACGCGGTCGAACGGGCGGGACGGCAGCGGGCCCCGTGGGGCGTGGCACCGTACGCCTCGCCCGAACAGCGCCTCGGCGAGGGCACCGTGGACTCGCGGGACGCGGTGTGGAGCGCGGCACAGCTGCTCTACCGGCTGGTGACCGGACGGGACGGACCGGCCGAGGGGCCGCCCGCCGACCTCGGCGAGCACCGGGTGCTCGACCGCACGTTCCGCGCTGCCTTCGCCCCGCGTGCGGGCGGCCGGCCGACACCCGCGCAGGTGCTCGACGTGCTGCGGCCGGGAGAGGTCGACCGCCTCCGGCTCCTCGTGCCCGCCGACGAGACACGCCCGCACCGGGAGGCGTTCGAGGAGGCGCTGCGCCTCAAGCGGCAGGCCCCGCTCGCCCGCCCCCAGGAGGACAGCGGCCCGGACGCCGGGCGCGGCACCGGCGAAGTCCTGTGCCCCTACTGCCTCCAGACCATCCAGCTCGACCTGACCAAGCTGTTCGTGGCCGACAACAAGATGCAGTACCGCAAGCCGCTGGACGTCTCCGGCATCACCAACCCGGTCGTGCGCGACGACGTCATGCGCGGCGCGGTCCAGAAGTGCACGGCCGACCAGGACTTCCCCGAACACGTCATCCCGGTCCCGTACCTGATGAACGGCCGGCCGCTGACCGTCGCGATGGTCGGGCAGTCCTCGACCGGCAAGAGCCATCTGCTCACCCAGATGATCGCCGCGATCACCGACGGCGGCCTGGAGCCGTTCGGCCTGACCTGGCAGTCGGTCAACCCGGAACAGCACGCCCGCTTCGTCCGCGAACGCGTGCAGCCGCTGCGCAACGGCAACGTCCTGGACCACACCGCAGCCCTCGGCCTGGACGACTTCGCCCGCTTCGTGGAGTCCCTGCTGATCACCGACGCCCGCGGCCAGGTGCGTCCCGTCGCCTTCTTCGACCTCGGCGGCGAGGACCTGGTGCGGACCGACTCGGCCCTGCGGTTCCTGCTCGGCGTCGACGCCCTGGTCTTCGTCGTGGACCCGGCACTGGCGCTGCCGCTGCCCACGCTGGACCACGCCAGGCAGCGCTGGGGGGTGGAGGTGAACCGCGACGGCGACCTCGCCTTCGGCACCGTCCTGGACCGGCTGCCGAAGAACGGCCCGTACCTCGACGTCCCGGCCGCCATGGTGCTCGGCAAGGCCGACCTGCTGCGGTTCCAGCCGCCCGTCGACCGCTGGCTGACCCGCCCGCCCGCCACCGCCCTGGACCCCGCGCTGGTCCGCGCGGAGAGCCGGGACGTGCACAGCCTGCTGCGCCGGTACGCGGGCCAGGCGTGGCTGCGGCCCTTCGACACGATGCGCCGCTGCACCCTGCACATCGCCTCCGCCACCGGCGGCCAGGAGGACCGCGGCCGCTACCCGGCGGGCACCGGACCCCGGCGGGTGCTGGAACCGCTGCTCGCGCTGCTGGCGATGCACGGGCTGATCGAGGTGCCCGGGGGCGCGGAGGCGCTCGCGGTGGGGGAGACACCCGGGTTCGAGACCGTACCCGGGCAGCGGCGAAGAGCACGATCCGCGGGAGCCGGAGGACCGGCCGGAGGGGACGATCAGTGAGCGACTTCCAGGACCGGGACCCGGTGCACCAGGTCGTCTTCCGCTGGGACGGCAATCATGGACGGCAGGGCACCGGCATGAACGCCGTCGCCCGTTCCTGCTCGCCCGAGCGGGCCGCCGAGCTGGGCCGTGAACTGGGCCCGCTGCTGTGGATGTCCGGCGCGGCGGCCCGCCCGAGCGTCGTGCGCACCGTGTCCAGCGACGGGCACGTCATGCTCGTCCAGCGCTGGCCCACCACCGACCCGGGCGGCCGGCCCAGCACGGTCAGCCATGTCCTGGTCGGTCCGCCCGGCACCCTCAAGACCCGCCAGTGCCTGGGCCTCGCCCACGGCGGCTGGAGCACCCGGGAACAGGCCGAGCGGGCCTCGGGACACAAGTCAGTGGTCGACGCCGCCGAACTCAACGACCTGGCCATCGCCCGGCTGCCCGACATGCTGGGCGGGCTGCCCGAGGTCCGACACGCGCTCACCCAGATCACGGCGGAGCTGCTGCGCGATCCCACCCAGCGGGTCTCGCTGCTCCTGGAGGAGCGCACGCCCATCGCCTGGCCGGACCGGGCCGCCGTGCCGCTGGTCTACCTCGGCCTGTTCCTGCTCTTCGGCTCCTGGCTCGGCCACGAGTGGACGTTCGCCACGTACGACACCGCGGACACCCACCCGCTGCGGCTGACCGCCGTACCGCGCTGGGAGACCGACACCGGCGGCTCGGGCCCGCTGGCCCGGGTCATGGGCCGCAGGCCGGAGGACCTCCACTTCGGCCACGAGGCCGCCGCCCAACTGGTCAAGTACCTCCTCGCCCACCCGGACGGCCCCCCGGGCGTCCCCCACCTGGTCGACGACCTCCCCGACGGGCGCTCTCTGGACTGGCCCCGCCGCAGAGCCCACCTCCGGGACATCCTGGACTCCCGGCCCGTGGCCCCCCGCCCCGCGCCCCGGTCCGGCCTCCTCGGCGGCGAACGCCCCGAGGAGACCGCCCGGCCCCGCCCGGCCGAATGGCCCGAAGGCTTCGAACGCCCGGAGCGCCCGGAGCGCTCCGACCGGTCCGTCCCTCCCGCACGGCTCGACCCACGCGAACGGGACGCCCGGACCGAGGGGAACGCCCGGGACGACAGAGACGAGAGGGACGGCAGGGACGAGAGGGACGGCAGGGGCGACAGGAGCGGCGGGACCGGACGGGTTCCCCGAGACGGCGCGATCGGCGAGGCCGACCGGCCCGCCCCGGTCCCCCCGGTCCCCCCGGCCACCCCGACCGCCCCGGCCGGTCCTGCTGCCGAGCCGGACCGGTTCGGCCGTACCGGCTGGGTCGGTGGGCGCGCGCCCGCGGCACTGCCGGGGCAAGCCGGGCCCGGTCCGGCCGGGCCCGGTCCGGCCGGGTCCGGACCGGCAAGGCCAGGACCGACGGGTTCCGGTCCCGCCGGGCACCCGGGATCCGCACCGCCGCCGCCGTCGTCGCCCCCGTCACCCCCGCTTCCCACCCGTCCGCCGGGACAGACGGCAGCCGGACACCTTGAGGCCCACCCCCCGGCCTCGTACCACCCGACGTACCCTCCGGGCCCCGCACCCGCACCCGCACCGGGATCCGCCGTCACCCGGCCGCCCGTGCCGGGGGACGGCCCGGCGCCGGGCGGAGCGGGCGTCCCCGCCGCTCCGGGGGCCTCCTACCTCAGCCAGGTGCTGCGCGACCGCCGGCCCGATGATGATCAGTGGCGCAACACCCTGGCGTCGGCCCTGAAGGAGCAGCCCGACGAGTTCCTGCTGGACGAACTGCGCTCCGAGGAGCTTCCGCAGAGTTCCCTGGGACTCCTGCTGACCGAGCTGGGCGAGCCCGAGCGCTGGCAGAAGCGCCGCGAGGAGATGCACCACCACCTGTGCGTGGAGGCGCTGCACAAGAACCTGTACTTCCGGCCGCAGGGTCCGGGGGCCGAGGAGATCTCCCTGGTGGAGATGACCGAGCGGGCGGTGGCGGTGTTCCACTGGGCCGTCGCCCCGTGGGCCAGGGACGTGCGCTACTTCCAGGATCTGCGGCAGCTGCTGCACATCATGGACCACGCCCAGGGGATCGCCTTGGGCAACTGGCTCAGCGGTGCGTTCCTCAAGCCGGGGCGCCATCCGGTGCCCGACCTGCCGCCCGCTCTGTGGCAGCAGGTCCTGGGCGATGTGCTCCAGCGTGACAGCCCCGCCGGTACGCGAGCGGGGCTGCCGTCGCGGGAGACCGAAGGAGGAGCCGCGACCCCGTCGCGGCTGGCCAGTTGGGTGCTGTGGGCCATCGCGGGCACGTTCGCCGCGTTCATCGGGCTGGTGGTCCTGCTGGCCGTCGGCTGAGGGAAATCCCGTGGCGCGGGGGAGGAACGAGTCCCTAGGGTGAGGGACGCAACGGGCGGTGGCCATCGGCTGCCGCCCCTGTCGACCGGACCGATACCAGGAGGTGTGACCCATGGCTGTCTCCGTGATGGGCGCTGCCCGCAACCACCAGAGCATCCACTGCATCTCCGCGGTCTCCGGCTGACCTTTCTCCTCGCGCGCATCCGCGCGAGGCCGGGGCCGCCCTGTGAAGGGTTCCCCTTGTCTCTCCATTCTTCTGCTTCTTCTTCCGCCAGTTCTTCCTCCGCGTCTTCTTCCTCCGCGTCTTCTTCCTCCGCGGGAGAGGCGGCGCTCGTCCGCTACGGCTGGGACGAGGGCTGGGCGGCGGAGTTCGGCCCGTACGGTGAGCAGGGGCTGCTCGCCGGGCGGGTGGTGCGGGTCGACCGCGGGCAGTGCGACGTGGTCACCGCGGGCGGTGTGCTGCGCGCGGACACCGCGTTCGTGACGCCGCACGATCCGATGCGGGTCGTGTGCACCGGTGACTGGGTCGCCGTCGAACCCGGCGGCAGTCCGCGCTACGTCCGTGCGTACCTGCCGCGCCGGACCGCGTTCCTGCGCTCCACCTCCTCCAAGCGGTCCGAGGGGCAGATCCTCGCCGCCAACGTGGACCACGCGATCGTCGCCGTGTCACTGGCCGTCGAGGTGGACCTCGGCCGGATCGAGCGGTTCCTCGCGCTGGCCTGGGAGTCGGGCGCGCAGCCGCTGGTCGTGCTGACCAAGGCGGACCTGGTGCCCGACCCGGTGGCGCTGTCGTACCTCGTCCAGGACGTCGAGACGGCGGCGCCCGGTGTGCCGGTGCTGGCGGTCAGCTCGATGGCGGGGGACGGGCTCGACGCGCTCCTCGCCGCCGTCAGCGGGGGCACGTCCGTGCTGCTGGGGCAGTCCGGGGCGGGCAAGTCGACCCTCGCCAACGCGCTGCTGGGCGAGGAGGTGATGGAGGTGCAGGCCGCCCGGGACGTCGACGGCAAGGGCCGGCACACCACGACCACCCGCAATCTGCTCGCCCTGCCCGGCGGCGGCGTACTGATCGACACGCCGGGGCTGCGCGGGGTCGGCCTGTGGGACGCCGAGAGCGGTGTCGGACAGGTCTTCGCCGAGATCGAGGAGCTGGCCGGGGGGTGCCGGTTCCAGGACTGCGCCCATCTCGGCGAGCCGGGCTGCGCGGTGCTGGCCGCCATCGACTCGGGGGAACTGCCCCAGCGGCGGCTGGAGAGCTACCGCAAGCTGATGCGCGAGAACCAGCGGATCGTCGCCAAGACCGACGCGCGGCTGCGGGCGGAGATCCGCCGCGACTGGAAGCGCAAGGGGGCGGAGGGCCGGGCCGCCATGGAGGCCAAGCGCGGGCGCTGGGGATAGCGGGGCCACGGCAGGGTTCCGTCAGCGGCCGCGAAGCCCGTGTCCGATTCCCGCCAGCCGAGGGCGGCCCGGGGGCGGACACTGGACGGTGTGATGGACGAGGACACCAGGTACGAGGCGGTCCGCAGCCGGGACGGCCGGTTCGACGGAGAGTTCTTCTTCGCCGTCGAGACGACCGGGATCTACTGCCGTCCCAGCTGCCCGGCCGTGACCCCGAAACAGCGCAATGTGCGCTACTACGCCACGGCCGCCGCCGCCCAGGGCGCGGGCTTCCGCGCCTGCCGGCGGTGCCGGCCGGACGCGGTGCCCGGCTCGGCCGCGTGGAATGTACGGGCCGACGTGGTCGGCCGGGCCATGCGGCTGATCGGCGACGGCGTGATCGACCGCGAGGGCGTGGGCGGGCTCGCCGCCCGGCTCGGCTACAGCGCACGGCAGGTGCAGCGCCAGCTCACCGCCGAGGTGGGCGCCGGGCCGGTCGCCCTCGCCCGCGCGCAGCGCGCGCACACCGCGCGCGTGCTGCTCCAGACCACCGGTCTGCCGGTGACCGAGATCGCTTTCGCGGCCGGGTTCGCCAGCGTGCGGCAGTTCAACGACACGATCCGGGAGGTCTACGCCGCGACCCCGAGCGAGCTGCGGGCCGCCGCGCCCCGCACCAGGCACCGGCGGGCGGCCGCGCCGACCGCCGGGATACCGCTGCGGCTCGCCCACCGCGGCCCCTACCAGGCCGAACCCGTCTTCGACCTGCTGAGCCGCGAGGCCGTGCCCGGCGTCGAGGAGATGAGCGGCCGGGCGGGCGGGCGAACGTACCGGCGGACCCTGCGGCTGCCCCACGGCACCGGGATCGTCGCCGTCGACGAGCGCCGCGGCGGACCGCGCACCGCCTCGGGCGCCCACCCGGGCGGCTGGCTGGAGGCCCGGCTGCATCTGACCGACCCGCGCGACCTGACGACGGCCGTGCAGCGGCTGCGGCGGCTGTTCGACCTCGACGCCGATCCGTACGCCGTCGACGAACGGCTCGGCGCCGACCCCCGGCTGGCCCCGCTGGTCGCGGCCAGGCCGGGACTGCGGTCGCCGGGTTCCGCCGACCCCGACGAGACGGCGCTGCGGGCACTGACGGGACCGGAGGCGGCCGGGGAACTGGTGCGGCGCTACGGCAAGGCGCTCGACGCGCCCTGCGGCACGCTGACCCATCTGTTCCCCGAACCCGCCGTGCTCGCGGGCGCCGAGCCCGGGGGCACCCTCGGCGCGCTGGCCGCCGCCCTCGCCGACGGCGCGGTGCGGCTGGATCCCGGCGCCGACCGGGACGAGGCGCACCGGGCGCTGCTCGCCGTGCCCGGCCTGGACGCCGCCACGGCCGCCGCCGTCCGCACCCGCGCCCTCGGCGACCCCGACGTGGCCCCGCCCGGCGCACCGGCCCCCGACCACTGGCGCCCCTGGCGCTCGTACGCACTGCTCCACCTGCGGGTGGCAGACGACTTGGAGACACCATGACCACCGTGACCACCACGGAGATCGTCATCGAGACCCCCGGCGCCCCCCTCGCCGAGGCGGGAGCGACCTACTGGACGCGCTGCGACAGCCCGCTCGGACAACTGCTCCTGACCGCCGACGCGGACGGCGTCCTCACCTCCCTGTCCGTGCCCGGCCAGAAGGGCGGACGCACCGTGCGGGACGGGTGGCGGCACGACGCCGGTCCGTTCCGGGCGGCCGAGGAGCAGCTGCGGGCCTACTTCGCCGGTGAGCTCAGGGAGTTCGCCCTGCCGCGGCGCAGCGAGGGCACCGCGTTCCGGGAGCGGGTGTGGGCCGCGCTGGACGCCGTCCCGTACGGCACGACCACGACGTACGGCGAGATCGCCGCGCGGATCGGGGCCTCCCGGGCGGCCGTGCGCGCCGTCGGCGGCGCCATCGGCGCCAATCCGCTGCTCGTGGTGCGCCCCTGCCACCGGGTGATCGGCGCCGACGGCACGCTCACCGGGTACGCCGGCGGACTGGACCGCAAGGTGCGGCTGCTCGCGCTGGAGGGCGTACCGCTGCCGTAGGGCGTACCGCCGCCGCGGGCCGGGCCCCGGGGTCAGCCGTCCCGGCCGTCGTCCAGCCCCCAGCTGTGGATCCACCGCGGATGGACACGGATCACCTCCTCGCTGAACCGCGGCCCCAGGGTGTGCGGGCCGGTGAGGAGTTCGGCCTCGCCGCGGATGTCCACGCCGCGCACCTGCCAGGGGTCGAGGCTGACGATGTCGTCGACGACCAGGGCGACCTTGGGGTTCTGCCGCAGATTGCGCCACTTCTTCGTCCGGCCCATCGCCTGGCCGCCGATCAGGATGGTGCCGTCGTCCTGCGGGAAGAAGCCGACGGGGTTGGCCTGCGGCTGGCCCCGCGGATCGACGGTGGCCAGCCGCCCCAGCCGCTGGGTCCTCAGATAGGCGCGCTCCGCCTCGGTGAATTCGGTCATGGCAGCAGCCAAGCACCCCGGCGGCGGCCGGTGCACCGCGGCCTCCCCGGTGCGCACGGTGTACGGCGGGTGGCCCGGTCGGTCCGCCCGCCGTACGGGCCGTCCGCCGCCGGGTCACATGTCGTGCGGCTCCCGGGCCACCCAGCCGCGTTCGTAGGCGTGCCAGCCCAGTTGCAGCCGGGTGCTCACGCCGGTCAGCTCCATCAGCCGCTTCACCCGCCGCTGCACCGTCCGCAGACCCAGGTCGAGCTGTTTGGCGACGCTCGCGTCCGTCAGCCCCGCCAGGAGCAGGGACAGCACCTGGAGGTCGGTGGCGTCCGGGGCGTGCGGGCCCTGCTCGACGACACCGGACGCGCCGAGGCGCAGCGGCAGCGCGCCCCGCCACACCGACTCGAACAGCCCCGACAGCAGCTCCAGCAGACCGCTGGAGTGCACGACGAGCGCGGCGGGCTCCGCCATCCGGGAGGTGAGCGGCACCATGGCCAGCGCCCGGTCCGCGACGACCAGTTTGGTCGGCACCTCGTCGACGACCCGCACCCGTTCGTCGCGGCCCAGCGCGGCGGTCAGCTCCGTGATGCCGTGCGGCAGGTCGAGCACCGCGCGCTCGACCACCACCCGGTAGCGCACACCGCGGCCCGCCGCCTGCTCCTCGGCGTCGTTCTCCATCCCGGAGACGACCATCGGATTGCCGGTGACCAGGGCGCACACCTCGTCGGCCGCGCCCAGTTGCAGCTGGAGGAAGCGCTGGGCGACCGCGGAGGCGCCGGTGACCACCTCGATCAGATCGTGCACCGACGGCTCGGCCGCCGCCGCGCGGTACTCCTCGGCGAGCAGCGCGGCGGCCAGCTCCGCCTTCTCCAGCTCGTGCCGCTGCTGGGTGAGCAGGGCGCCGAGCGCCACCCCGGGCGGGGCGGCGACCCAGCGGCCCGGCCGGGCCGAGGACTGGGCCGCGAGCCCGTGCCGCTCCAGACGGCGCAGGGCACGCTCGGTGTCGTGCTCGCCGAGCATCAGCCGCCGGGCGAGGTCGGGCACATCGGCGGCGCCCACGGCCACCAGCGCCCGGTACGCCGACTCGTGCCTCTCGTCCAGCCCTATCGCTGCCAGCATCAGCTGCGGTTCCTCCTCTTCAGGCTCTTCGGGTCCTGTCGCCGGTCATCCGCCGTCGACCGGCGGCGTGCCGCGGTGGCGGGAAACAGCCACGGCGCAAACCCGCCGCCCGACATCATCGCCGTAGCCCCGGTCATCCTGACAAGGTGGCACCACCGAGGAGCCGGTGACGGCGGCTCGTCAGCCGGCCTCGCCGGGGTGGCCCACGCGGGTGGCCTGCGGGGACACGGTCGGTCACTCCGGCGCACGCCTCAGCGCGCACACCGGCGCGCGGCTCGCGTACGGCTCGGTCCGGCCGTCGCGACCGGCGGCCGCGGACCTCTTGGACGGCCGGGTTCCGGCCGTCCGGAACCCGACCCGGATCCGGGTCCACCAGACGTCGCCGGGCGGTTCTCCCGTGGGGGGTGGGACCGCCCGGCGGCAGTTTCCATACATGAGTTCGGTACGTAGCCCGGCAGGCCGTTCCGGCCGTCCGCCGGGGCCGGATTTTCCCGATGCCCCGTTTTCCCCCGGCCCGCGCGGTGAACAATCGGGGGCATGAGCCAGCAGGGGGGAAGGCCCACCGGTCATGAGGACGACTGGTGGCGGCAGTTGTACGACGACTCCACCGCGGACACGGGTCCCACGGCCGCGGCCGATTCCCTGGACGACCGTTTCGCCTCGGCGTCCGGGGCGCTGGACCGGGCCGCGGGCCCGGACCTGGACCTGGAGTCAGATCCGGAACCAAACCCGGAGCCAGACCCGGTTCCGGACCCGGAACCGGAATCAGGCCCGGACCCGGACCCGGAATCAGACCTGTACCTGGACCTGCTCGCGGACGGTCCGCCGACCATGCGCCTGACGGCATCCGGCGGTGGCGCCGTCACCGGATCCCCGGCGGCGGCCCCGCGCCCCGCCGCGGCACCCGCCGGACCGGAGCCCGGCCCGGCCGCCCAGGAGCCCGGCCCGGCCTCCTGGTGGCAGCGGGCCCCCTGGGAGGCCCCACAGGCCGCGTCCCCGCCCCCACCCGCAGGTCCCGCCGCCCCCGCCGGGCCGCCGGGCCCCGGCCCGGTCGTCGTCGCCCATGTGGGGTCCGGGCCGCCGACCTACGACGCCGAGCCCACCGCGCTCCCGGCCGCCGACCCCGACGCGCTCGACGACCTGGTCCCGGACACGGTGGTGGACGGCGCCCGGTACGGCGCCTGCACGCTGCGCGCCGTCTCGGTCCGCGGCGACTCGCCGCGCTACCGGGGCGAGCCGCGCCGGGACGCGCTGCTCACCGCGCGCTTCGGCGCGGGCGAGCAGGCGCTGATCCTCGTCGCGATGGCCACCGGCGTGCGCGCGAGACCGGGCGCGCACCGCGCGGCGGCCGAGGTGTGCCGGTGGATCGCGCGGGCGGTCGGCCGCAGTCACGTCCGGCTGGCCGAGGACATCCGGGCGGCCCGGCGCGGTGAGCTGAAGTCCGGTCTCCAGCGGCTCACCGACCGCAGCCTGGGCAGACTCCGCGCCGGAGCGGTGGAGCAGGGCCTGGCCCCGGAGGAGTACACGGCCACGCTGCGCTGTCTGCTGCTGCCCGCCGATCCGCACTGCCGGACACGGGTCTTCTTCGGGGTGGGCGAGGGAGGCCTCTTCCGGCTGCGGGACGGCGCCTGGCAGGACATCGAACCCGGTGTCACCGACGAACCGGACCCGTCCGGACAGCCGGGCCCGCACCGGCGGCCGCAGCCCCCGCACCCGTCGCAGCCGTCCGCGCCGCCCGAGCCGTCCGTGCCCTCGGAGGCGTCCGGGCAGAGCGCCCCGCCCGGCGGCCCGTTCACCCCGGACCTCGGCGTCCCGGCCCCGCAGGACCCGCGGTCCGCGCACGCCGAGGAGTCCCGGCCGCCCCACGCGGAGCCCTTCCGCTTCCACGCCTGGGTAGCCCGGCCGGGTGACACCCTCCTGATGTGCACCGGCGGCCTGGCCGAGCCGCTGCGCGGCGAGGCGGAGGCGGGCGCGTATCTCGCCCGGCGGTGGGCCGGTCCCGCCGTGCCGGGTCTCGCCGCGTTCCTCGCGGACGCCCAGGTGCGGGTCAAGGGCTACGCGGACGACCGCAGCGCGGCCGCCATCTGGGAGGCGTGAGCGGCGGGGCTGTGAATTCATGGACCCAGGAGTCCGCAGTGGTCGGCGGCAGTCGGCCGGAGACCGAAGGGTACCGGGAGCATGGCCAAGCAGAACGTCGCAGAGCAGTTCGTCGACATCCTCGTCCGTGCCGGTGTCAAACGCCTGTACGGCGTCGTCGGGGACAGTCTCAACCCGGTCGTCGACGCGGTCCGGCGCAACTCCGCCATCGACTGGATCCATGTACGCCACGAGGAGACCGCCGCGTTCGCGGCCGGTGCCGAGGCGCAGATCACCGGGAAGCTGACGGCCTGCGCCGGTTCCTGCGGCCCCGGCAACCTGCACCTCATCAACGGCCTGTACGACGCCCACCGCTCCATGGCCCCGGTGCTCGCCCTCGCCTCGCACATCCCCTCCAGCGAGATCGGCCTCGGCTACTTCCAGGAGACGCATCCCGACCGGCTGTTCCAGGAGTGCAGCCACTACAGCGAGCTGATCTCCAGCGCCAAGCAGATGCCCCGGCTGCTGGACACCGCCATCCAGCACGCGGTGGGCCGCAGCGGGGTCAGCGTCGTCACGCTGCCCGGCGACATCGCGGCCGAGCCGGC
This sequence comes from Streptomyces sp. PsTaAH-124, assembly GCF_000373685.1. Taxonomy (NCBI): domain Bacteria; kingdom Bacillati; phylum Actinomycetota; class Actinomycetes; order Kitasatosporales; family Streptomycetaceae; genus Streptomyces; species Streptomyces sp. PsTaAH-124. Next base: position 55,845 of record NZ_KB892209.1, read on the forward strand.
GCCCGAGAAGGCCGCCGAGACCGCCATCGTGACCTCGCGGCCCACCGTCCGGCCCGGCGACGCGGAGATCGACCGGCTGGTCCGGATGATCGACGCGGCCGACAAGGTCACCCTGTTCTGCGGCAGCGGCACGGCGGGCGCGCACGCCGAGGTGATGGAGTTCGCCGGGAAGGTCAAGTCACCGGTGGGGCACGCGCTGCGCGGCAAGGAGTGGATCCAGTACGACAATCCGTACGACGTCGGGATGAGCGGGCTGCTCGGCTACGGCGCCGCCTACGAGGCCACCCACGAGTGCGACCTGCTGATCCTGCTCGGCACGGACTTCCCGTACAACGCGTTCCTGCCCGACGACGTGCAGATCGCGCAGGTCGACGTGCGGCCCGAGGTGCTCGGCCGGCGCTCCAAGCTCGACCTGGCCGTGTGGGGCGATGTGAAGGAGACGCTGCGCTGTCTGATCCCCCGGGTGCGGGAGAAGACGAACCGGCGGTTCCTCGACCGGATGCTCAAGAAGCACACGGACGCGCTGGAGGGGGTCGTCAAGGCGTACACGCGCAAGGTCGACAAGCACGTCCCGATCCATCCCGAGTACGTGGCCGCGGTACTGGACGACCTCGCCGCCGACGACGCCGTGTTCACCATCGACACCGGCATGTGCAACGTGTGGGGCGCCCGCTATCTCTCGCCCAACGGGCGCCGCCGGATCATCGGCTCCTTCTCGCACGGGTCCATGGCGAACGCGCTGCCGATGGCGATCGGCGCCCAGTTCACCGACCGGAACCGGCAGGTGGTCTCGCTGTCCGGGGACGGCGGCTTCGCGATGCTGATGGGCGACTTCCTGACCCTGGTCCAGTACGACCTGCCGGTGAAGGTGGTGCTGTTCAACAACTCCTCGCTCGGCATGGTGGAGCTGGAGATGCTGGTCGCGGGCCTGCCCTCGTACGGCACCACCAACAAGAACCCGGACTTCGCCGCCGTGGCCCGTGCCTGCGGCGCGCACGGTGTCCGGGTGGAGAAGCCCAAAGAGCTGGCGGGCGCCCTGAAGGACGCGTTCAAGCACAAGGGTCCCGCGCTGGTGGATGTCGTCACCGACCCCAATGCCCTGTCCATCCCGCCGAAGATCAGCGCCGAGATGGTGTCCGGCTTCGCCCTGTCGGCGTCCAAGATCGTGCTCGACGGCGGGGTCGGGCGGATGCTCCAGATGGCCCGGTCGAACCTGCGCAACGTGCCGCGGCCCTGAGAGCGCCCGTGGAGAGCGTCGTACTCCGGCCAAGTTCCGGCCGCGATGGGGCCGCCCGGCTGTCGTACACCTGAGCGACCATAAGTGCCCGTACGGGCCCGCGCGTGGCCGGAAACGGCCGGGCGCGAGCGGTGGCGGCCCGGCCCGGGAACCACGGGCCGGGCGGCCGGGCATCCCGGGTGCGTCCGGCGGGGCACCTGCCGTGCCCCGGGTCCATGGCAGGGCGGTCCGGAACACCCCTGGGGGACGGTGTCCGGAGTGCCCGGACATGGCCGAACACACGGTCGTTGACGATTCGACATGACTGGCCCGAACCTCACGGGGCATGGATTCCCGTGAACGTGTTCGAGCTGGAGGGGAACCGACATCGGCACGCGGGCGGGGGAGATGACGAGTCAGGCACGAGGGGGCGGGCCCATGACGGCGGGGGCCTCCCCGGTGAGGACGGCGGGGGACGAGGGATTCGGAGAGGCGGACCGTGCGGTCGACCGGGCGGCGGCGTCGCAGCTGAGACGACGGCTGGGCCGGGCGGATCTGCGGGCGGTGCCCGAGGCCAGACGGGCGCTGCGCGAGCTGCTGCACCGCTGGGGGCCGCCGGAGCGGTCGGAGGTCGCCGAGCTGCTCACCAGCGAACTGGTGACCAACGCGCTGGTGCACACCGACGACGACGCGATCCTGACGGCCACCGTGTCCCCGGACGGACTGCGCGTGGAGGTACGGGACTTCGTGGCCCGGGGACCGCGGCCACGGGTGCCGGTCGCCGCCGAGGACACCAACGGCAGGGGGCTGGTGCTGGTCGAGTCCCTCGCGGACGACTGGGGCGTGTGCCCGCACGAGGTCGGCAAGTCCGTCTGGTTCGAGCTGGGCGCGCGGGCCGCCTGACCCGGGACGGGCGCCGGGAGACGGGAGCCGGGCGCCGGGAGCCGGACGGCGGCGCGGCGCGGGCACCGACGACCCCGACCACGCCGACGACCCCGACAACGGGGAGGGGGCCCGGACCCCGTGGTCCGCGCCCCCTTCCTCCACGGCCCGTCAGCGACCGTACGACCCGTCAGCCGAACTGCTGCTCAAGGTCCTTGAGCTTGCGCTCCAGCGAGTCCAGACGCGGCAGCGCCTGTGTGTCGTCCTCCGCGGTGAGGTCGACGGTGATGGCGTCACCGCCCTTGCGGACGGGCTGGAGCGAGGGCCGGGCGCGCACCGGAAGCGGTTCCGCCGCTATGGCAGGCTCCGTGACGGCCTGGGAGGAGCCGCGCTCCAGGGCCTGTGCCTCGCCCTGCCGGCCGCCCCGGCCGGGAAAGCCGCGGTGGCCCCGGCTGATCGCCTTGAGCTGGGCGCGCTCCACCCGGTCGTGCTCGCGCCGCAGCCGCCGGTTCTCCTCCTTCTGCCGGGCGTCCTCGCGGACCTCCTCGACCGCCTCGTCCAGGCTGCGCACGTTCTCCAGGAGCATCAGCGACCAGGCGCGGTAGGTCTCCCGGGGGGCCCGCAGCCAGCGGACGATACGGATCTGCGGCAGCGGCCGCGGGACCAGCCCCTGCTCGCGCAGGGCGGCCCGGCGGGTCTGCTTCAGCGCGCGGTCGAAGAGGACCGCCGCGGACAGCGACATGCCGGCGAAGAACTGGGGCGCGCCCGCGTGGTCGACGCCCCGGGGCGCGTGCACCCAGTTGAACCAGGCGGCGGCAGCGGCGAAGAGCCACACCAGCAGCCGGGAGCCGAGCGCCGCGTCACCGTGGCTGGCCTCGCGCACCGCGAGCACGGAGCAGAACATCGCGGCGCCGTCCAGGCCGAACGGCACCAGGTACTGCCAGCCTTCGGTCAGGCCGAGGTTCTGCTCGCCGAAGCCGACCAGGCCGTGGAAGGAGAGGGCCGCGGCGACGGCCGCGCAGCAGAACAGCAGGACGTAGGAGGCGGTGCCGTAGACGGCCTCCTTGCGCCTGCGGCGCTCCTCGCTGCGCTCCCACGAGTCGTCCGTGTTCGTCTTCCCTTCGGACCGCTTGCCGCGCGCGAGCACCGCCACCGCCGCCAGCACGCCCAGGAGCAGTACGGCGCCCGGAAGCAGCCAGTTCAGCGATATGTCGGTCAGTCTCATCTGGGGTCCCTTGCATGGGGATAGGGCGTAACGCCCGCCATAGTGTCCCAATCCCACCGGCCCTCAGGGGGTTTCGGGGCAAGAGACCGCCAAGGGGGTGCAAGGGGCTGCCCGAGGACGGCGTTCTGCTCGAACTGCCGCATGAGGGGCGGGAGTTGAGTTCGAATAAGACTACCCGTACGGATGGTTCCGCGGAAAGTTCCCGTGCCGGGTGGGGAAATCGTGAATCTCCCGTGACCGCGGTGCCCGCAAAGGTGCCCTGTTCGCGGATGATCTTACGGGACGCGGGGTGGTGCTCCGTACCGCCTGACGGCACGTCAGAAGGCTCAAGCGGCCGCGGTGGCGGCGAGTTCGGGGGTCCGGGCCGTGCCGCAGGTGCGCGGGCAGCCGGCGCAGATCTCCTCGGGGCGCACGGTGTAGAACATGCAGCAGCTGACCCGGTCCCGGGCGGGCGAGGCCGTGTCGCCGGGGGCGGCCGGCTCGCGGAAGGCCGTCGAGCCGACGAAGGGGCGGGTGGTGCCGGGCAGCAGCAGCTCCAGCTCCCGCCGGGCCCGCTCCTGCTCGCCGAGCAACTGGGCGACGTAGTGCAGGCCCTCGACGACCTCGTCGGTCGCCATGCCCCACATGGCCCGGCCGCGCCGCCGCGTGCGCGGCCCGAATCCGGCGAACACCGGTTCCAGGTGCTCGGCGACGGCCGCCCGCACCTCGGCCCGCAGGGCGTCCTCGTCGGGCACCACGCGGGCGCCGGGCAGGGCTGCCGCCGGGTCGTCCGGCAGGCAGGCGAAGGAGCCGGGGCGTACGGCCATGCGGCCGGCGGTGCGGTCGTACCAGACGCGCTCCGGGGGCAGGTACGGCACGCGGCGGTGCAGGAACCACGGGATGGTGAACAGCAGGCAGGCCGGCCAGGCGTACCGGTGCAGTCCGAAGCTCGCCACCACGTCCGGGCGGGCCGGGGCGCCGTAGTCCCGCAGGACCTGTGCGTCGTCCCAGGCCAGATACGCGTCCAGGGCGTCGCCGCCCGCCGCGAGGGCCGCGGCCGACACCCAGGCGCCCCCGGCCGGGGCCTCGCCCGCCGGTCCGGTCTCCACGACCGTGAAGTGGGGCAGGGCCTCGGTGAGGCGGGCGTAGGCGTCCGCCACGGCCGAAGGGTGCGCAGGCATGCGGGACCGCCGATCAGCGTTCGAAGGGCTGCTGGGTGAGAGGTAAGCCTTACCTTACTCAACTTCTCCGGAATGTGAACCCTCGGCCCCTTGCGCCTAAGGTGCCTTGACGGACGAGTGACAACTCGTCGCCCTGAATGGCGTCAAATGGCCTCATGTCAGGGCGGGACGGACGAGCGGACCCGGAGGAGACCGTGGAACAGGGCATACCGGCCCCCGCCGGGGCGGGGATCTCGCGCACGGCACCGGCGGCACCGGCCGTACCGGCGCCCCGGGAGGTGCGGCGTGCCTCCGTGCGCGGGCAGGTCCTCGACGCGCTGCGCACGGCCCTGGTGACGGGGGAGCTGCGCCCCGGCGGGCTGTACTCGGCGCCCGCGCTCGGCGAACGGCTCGGGGTGTCGGCGACCCCGGTGCGCGAGGCGATGCAGCAGCTCACACTGGAGGGCGCCGTCGAGGTCGTGCCCAACCGCGGCTTCCGTGTCGTGGAGCGCGACGCACGCGAGGCCGCCGAGCTGGCCGAGGTGCGGGCCCTGGTCGAGGTGCCCGTGCTGCTCCGGCTGGCCGGCACCGTGCCCGCCGGGCGCTGGGCCGGGCTGCGCCCGCTGGCCGAGGCCACCGTCCGGGCCGCGTCCTCGGGCGGCCCGGCCGCCTACGCCGAGGCCGACCGCGCCTTCCACGGCGCGGTACTGGCCCTGTCCGGCAACGACCAGCTCGTCCGTGTCGCCGCCGACCTGCACCGGCGGGCCCAGTGGCCGCCGCCCGGCGCCCGCGCGCGCACCGCCCGCGCCGGCCTGATCGCCGACGCCGCCGAGCACGGCGCCCTGCTGGACGCCCTGATCGCCCGCGACAGCGCCACGGTGCGCGCCCTGGTGGACGCCCACTTCGCCGCTCCGGGCTGACCGGCGCGGACCCGCGCCGACCGGCGCTGGCCGGGCGGCCCGCGCCCGCCGGACGGGCCCGCGCCCGCCGGATCAGGCCGCGGCCCCCGGGGACCAGGGCCGTGACCCCGGGAATCAGGCCGTGGCCGCGCCCGGTGGCGGGGCGAGCTGCCGGGACAGCCAGGTGGGCACGCCGCCCAGCAGGCGGAACAGCCGGCGGGCCTCCTCGCGCAGCCGGGACGCCTCGGGTTCCTCCTCGGTGTCGGCCAGGGAGACCAGGGCGGGGGCGGTGCCGACCAGGTAGCCCAGTTCCTCGCGGATCCGCAGGGACTCGGCGAACCCGTGCCGGGCCTCGGCCAACTCGCCCTCGCGCAGGGCGAGTCCGGCCAGATGGCGCCAGGTGAAGGAGAGCAGCAGCGGGTCGGGACGGGCGGTGGCGCCCGCGTGGGCGCGCCGGTAGGCGGCGCGCGCGGCCTGCGCGGAGCGGGTCAGGTTCTCCGCGATCAGCCCGCGCCGGAAGTCCAGCAGCGCCCGCCCCGCCCCGCCCGGCTCGATCAGCGCGGCGGCCCGGCCGAGCGCCGAGCGCGCCTCGTCGGCCCGGTCCCGCACGCCGTGCAGCGTCGCGGAGTAGGCCAAGTACCCGCGTTCACAAGCGGCGGCGCCGCGCTCCTCGTCGGAGTGGGCCAGCGCCTCCGCGGTGCGCAGCGCGTCCTCGGCCTCCTCCCAGCCCGCCTCGGTGTACAGGCAGCGCTCCACCAGCAGCACGGTGCGCTGGAGCGCGGCGGCGGCGGTGCCCACCGGCAGCAGCGCGGCCGCGTCGGCCCAGCACGCGCGTGAGCGCAGCCGCCATACCGCGGTCTGGAGTGGATCGTCACCAGCGGTCGTTCCGTTACCAGACATGGCGGTATGCGCCACGTTGCCCTCCCCGAGCACGCCTTCGAGCCTTGAGTGGTGGCCGCATCTCAGCATGGATCCGGCGGCCCGGCCAAGGGGGCGGGTGAAGGATTTCACAAAGTCGTGGGACGGTGGCCGGTACGCGCCGCCGACGGCCGCCCGCGCGCCGGCCTCAGCTCATGCGCAGGGCCAGGAAGAAGTCCAGCTTGTCCTCCAGGCGCGACAGGTCACGACCCGTCAACTGCTCGATCCTCCCCACCCGGTAGCGCAGCGTGTTGACGTGCAGGTGGAGCCGGGTCGCGCAGCGCGTCCAGGAGCCGTCGCAGTCGAGGAACGCCTCCAGGGTCGGGATCAGCTCCGCGCGGTGCCTGCGGTCGTAGTCGCGCAGCGGGTCCAGCAGCCGCGCGGTGAAGGCGCGGCGCACGTCGTCCGGGACGAACGGCAGCAGCAGCACGTGCGAGGCCAGCTCCTGGTGCCCGGCCGCGCAGACCCGGCCGGGGCGGGCCGCCGCGACCCGGCGGGCGTGCCGGGCCTCCTCCAGGGCGCCGCGCAGCCCTTCGGCGGAGTGCACGGCCGCGCTGACGCCGAGGGTGAGCCGCCCGTCGTCGTCCAGACCGGCGGCCAGTGGGTCCCGTACGGAGCGCAGCAGCGCGTCGGCGAGGATCCCGGCCCCCGGGCCCTCCTGCTCGGCGGGGACGGCCGGGAGCGGCACCAGGGCGATGGCCTCGCCGCCGCTGTGCGCGACGGCTATCCGGTCGGACGGCTCGGGGCCGGTGCTGTGCGGGTCGACCAGGATCTCCTCCAGCAGCGACTGGGCGATGGGGCCGCTCTCCTCGCCGCGGCCGTCCCACTCGACGCGGGCCACCACCACCTGCCAGTGCGGGGCCGAGCCGAGGCCGGGCAGCAGCACCGGCGCGGCCACCCGCAGCCGCGCCGCGATCTCGGCGGGCGGCGCGCCGCTCTGCACCAGCTCAAGCACCTCCTGCGCGAGCCGTCTGCGCACCGTGCGCGCCGCGTCCCGCCGGTCCCGCTCGACCGCGATCAGCTGGGTGACGCCCTGGAGCAGGTCGAGCCGCTCCTCGGCCCAGTCACCGGCGTCCGCCTCGACGGCCAGCAGCCAGTCCGACAGCACCGTCTCGCGCACGTCCCGCCCGGCCTGCGGGGAGCGCCCGCCGCCGCGGATCGGGAACAGCGAGTACGTCGTGCCCTCCAGCGTGACCCGGTGCGGTCCGCGCCGTCCGGTGCGGGCGGCCGCCAGCTGCTCGGCGGCCAGCGTCCGGCAGGTCTGCGGGGGCAGCGCGGGCCCGCCCAGCCTGGGCCCGGCGATCAGCCGTCCGGCGGGGGAGAGCAGCCAGGCCCGCAGGTCCAGGTCGGAGCCGAGCAGGTCCAGGACCACGTCCGGGCCGCCGCCCGCCGGTCCCGCGGTCATCATCCGGCGGTGCCGGTCCACCACGGCCGCGAGGTCGCCCGCCCGCTCGCCGGAGACCTGCCGCACCACGTGCTCGGTGATCGTCGCGAACGCCACCGACTCGTGCACCGCGAACAGCGGCAGCCGGTGCCGGGCGCAGGCCAGCACCAGGTCCTCGGGCACCTCGCCCAGCTCGGCCTCGCCCGCGGCCAGCGCGGCGACCTGGGCCTGCACCAGCGTGCGGACGAACGGCTCGGCGTCGGCGGCGTCCCGGCGCCAGGCCAGGCCCGTCAGCACCAGCTCGCCGCCGGCGAGGTAGCGGCTCGGGTCGCGCAGGTCGGTGGTCATCACACCGCGGACGGTGCGGTCCAGCTCCTCCTCGCCGCCGAGCAGTTTCAGGCCCAGCGCGTCGGTGTCCAGCAGTGCGCGCAGCCGCATGTCTCGTCGCCGCCGTTCTCTTGTCTCGAAATCTATGATGGATCTTGTGGGCGCGGGGTCCGCCCGATGGCTGGCCGGCGACTGGGCCGCTGGTGGGGCCCCGCCGGGCCGTGACCTCTGTTTCCCGGGGGAAACGAAGATGCGGGTGACGGCCTTCGTTCATACGAATCTACAAGATGCATCCCGCGGCCAGCCAAACCCTTCATGGTTTCGGTGACTGACCCCGCCGGAGTACTCGGTTGTGTACTGACTCCACTCCACGTGAACAGCACATGAACGAGCCTGGCCCGCCGCACACGGATTGGCTCAATCTGTACGACCTTCCGAGACGAAGAAGAGAGCCGGTCATGGACTTCCTTCGCCCCGCCAGCTGGGAGGAGGCGCTCGCCGCGAAGGCCGAGCACCCCACCGCTGTACCGATCGCGGGCGGCACCGACGTGATGGTCGAGATCAACTTCGACCACCGCCGGCCCGAGTACCTCCTCGACCTCAACCGCATCGGAGACCTCTACGAGTGGGAGGTCGGCGAGGACAGCGTGCGGCTGGGCGCCTCGGTGCCCTACACCAGCATCATGGACGCTCTCCGTGCCGAGCTGCCCGGCCTGGCGCTCGCCTCGCACACGGTGGCCTCCCCGCAGATCCGCAACCGCGGCGGCGTCGGCGGCAACCTCGGCACGGCCTCTCCCGCCGGTGACGCCCACCCCGCCCTGCTCGCCGCGGGCGCCGAGGTCGAGGCCGAGTCGGTGCGCGGCACCCGCCGTATCCCGATCGACGAGTTCTACACCGGCGTCAAGCGCAACGCCCTCGCGCCGGACGAGCTGATCCGCGCCGTGCACATCAAGAAGGCGGACGGCCCGCAGCAGTACTCCAAGGTCGGCACCCGCAACGCCATGGTCATCGCGGTCTGCGCCTTCGGCATCGCCCTGCACCCCGAGACCCGCACCGTCCGCACCGGCATCGGCTCGGCCGCCCCCACCCCGGTGCGCGCCGCCGCCGCCGAGGAGTTCCTGGCCGCTGCCCTGGAGGAGGGCGGCTTCTGGGACAACGGGAAGATCATCACGCCGTCGGTGGCCAAGCAGTTCGCCGAGCTGTGCTCCGCCGCCTGCAACCCGATCGACGACGTCCGGGGCACCGCGAGCTACCGCCGCCACGCGGTCGGCGTGATGGCCCGCCGGACACTCACCTGGACCTGGGAGTCGTACCGCGGCACCCGCCGCGCCACCGAGGGAGCTGCGTGATGCGCGTCAACTTCACCGTCAACGGACGCCCGCAGGAGGCCGACGACGTCTGGGAGGGCGAGTCCCTGCTCTACGTGCTGCGCGAGCGCCTGGGCCTGCCCGGCTCCAAGAACGCCTGCGAGCAGGGCGAGTGCGGCTCGTGCACGGTGCGCCTGGACGGCGTGCCGGTCTGCTCCTGCCTGGTCGCGGCCGGACAGGTGCAGGGCCGCGAGGTCGTGACCGTCGAGGGCCTGGCCGACTTCGCCCGGCAGCGCGCCGAGGGCGCCGGCTGCGCGAGCGGCGCCTGCGGCACCTCGCTGGACGAGGCCAAGGGCTGGCGCGCCCAGGGCACCGACTCGCAGACCGGCGAGGGCACCGAACTGTCCCCGGTGCAGCAGGCGTTCATCGACGCGGGCGCCGTCCAGTGCGGCTTCTGCACGCCGGGCCTGCTGGTCGCCGCCGACGAGATGCTCGAACGCAACGCCAACCCGACCGACGCGGACATCCGCGAGGCGCTGTCGGGCAACCTGTGCCGCTGCACGGGCTACGAGAAGATCATGGACGCGGTGCGCCTGGCGGCCGCCCGCCAGTCCGAGGGGGTCTGACATGACCACGGCCAACGGTGCTCCCACCACACTCACCCAGGGCTACCGCACCAAGGGCGGTGTCGGCGAGTCCACGCTCCGGCCCGACGGCATCCTCAAGGTCACCGGCGAGTTCGCGTACTCGTCCGACATGTGGCACGAGGACATGCTCTGGGGCCAGATCCTGCGCTCCACCGTCGCGCACGCCGAGATCGTCTCCATCGACATCTCCGAGGCGCTCGCCCTGTCCGGCGTGTACGCCGTGCTGACCTACGACGACCTGCCCGCCGAGATGAAGCACTACGGCCTGGAGATCCAGGACACCCCGGTGCTCGCCCACGGCAAGGTGCGCCACCACGGCGAGCCGGTCGCCATCGTGGCCGCCGACCACCCCGAGACCGCGCGGCGCGCCGCCGCCAAGATCAAGGTGGAGTACAAGGAGCTGCCCGTCATCACCGACGAGGCCTCCGCGACCGCGCCGGACGCCGTCCTCATCCACGAGATGCGCGACGACCACCACATCGGCCACGTCCCGCACCCCAACATCGTGCACCGCCAGCCGATCGTGCGCGGCGACGCCGACGAGGCCGCGAAGAAGGCCGACTTCATCGTCGAGGGCGACTACTACTTCGGCATGCAGGACCAGGCGTTCCTCGGCCCGGAGTCCGGGCTCGCGGTGCCCGAGGAGGACGGCGGCGTCCACCTCTACGTCGCCACCCAGTGGCTCCACTCCGACCTGCGCCAGATCGCGCCCGTCCTCGGCCTGCCCGAGGACAAGGTCCGCATGACCCTGGCCGGTGTCGGCGGCGCCTTCGGCGGGCGCGAGGACCTGTCGATGCAGATCCACGCCTGCCTGCTGGCGCTGCGCACCGGCAAGCCCGTCAAGATCGTCTACAACCGGTTCGAGTCCTTCTTCGGGCACGTCCACCGCCACCCGGCCCGGCTGCACTACGAGCACGGCGCCACCAAGGACGGCAAGCTCACCCACATGAAGTGCCGGATCGTGCTGGACGGCGGCGCCTACGCCTCCGCCTCCCCGGCGGTCGTCGGCAATGCCTCCTCGCTGGCGGCGGGACCGTACGTCATCGACGACGTGGACATCGAGGCCATCGCCCTCTATTCCAACAACCCGCCCTGCGGCGCCATGCGCGGCTTCGGCGCGGTCCAGGCGTGCTTCGCCTACGAGGCGCAGATGGACAAGCTCGCCGACAAGGTGGGCATGGACCGGGTGGAGTTCCGCCGGCTCAACGCCATGGAGCAGGGGACGCTCATGCCGACCGGGCAGCCGGTCGACTCCCCGGCCCCGGTCGCCGAACTCCTGCGCCGCGTCAAGGCGATGCCGCTGCCGCCCGAGCGGCAGTGGGAGTCCAGCGAGGGCGCCGACGTGCGCCAGCTGCCCGGCGGACTGTCCAACACCACGCACGGCGAGGGCGTCGTCCGCGGTGTCGGCTACGCGGTCGGCATCAAGAACGTCGGCTTCTCCGAGGGCTTCGACGACTACTCCACGGCCAAGGTGCGCATGGAGGTGGTGGGCGGCGAGGCCGTCGCCACCGTGCACACGGCCATGGCGGAGGTCGGCCAGGGCGGCGTCACCGTGCACGCCCAGATCGCCCGCACCGAGCTGGGCGTCACCCAGGTCACCATCCACCCGGCCGACACCCAGGTCGGCTCGGCGGGCTCCACCTCGGCCTCCCGGCAGACGTACGTCACCGGCGGCGCCGTCAAGAACTCCTGCGAGCTGGTGCGCGAACGGGTCCTGGAGATCGGCCGGCGCAAGTTCGGCTCCTACCACCCCGCCTGGGCCACCGCCGAACTCCTGCTGGAGGGCGGCAAGGTGGTGACCGACGGCGGCGAGGTCCTCGCCGGTCTGGCCGACGTCCTGGAGGACGAGGCCGTGGAGATCGAGGCGGAGTGGCGCCACCGGCCCACCGAAGCCTTCGACCTGCGCACCGGCCAGGGCAACGGCCATGTGCAGTACTCCTTCGCCGCGCACCGCGCCGTCGTCGAGGTCGACACCGAACTCGGCCTGGTCAAGGTCGTCGAACTGGCCTGCGCACAGGATGTCGGCAAGGCGCTCAACCCGCTCTCCGTCATCGGGCAGATCCAGGGCGGCACCACCCAGGGCCTGGGCATCGCCATCATGGAGGAGATCATCGTCGACCCGAAGACGGCGAAGGTCCGCAACCCCTCCTTCACGGACTATCTGCTCCCCACCATCCTCGACACGCCGACCATCCCGGTCGATGTGCTCGAACTCGCCGACGAGCACGCCCCGTACGGGCTGCGCGGCATCGGCGAGGCCCCCACCCTGTCGTCCACCCCGGCCGTCCTCGCGGCGATCCGGAACGCGACCGGTCTCGAACTCCCCCGCACCCCCGTCCGTCCGGAGCACCTGACCGGCCGGGCGTAGGACTCCAGCACGGGATCGGCCGGGCCCACGGGTTCCGGCCGGCCCGGACCGGAGAACCGGCAGACCCTCCGGGCGGCGCACCGGAACGTCACACTTCCGCGCCGCCCGGAGCACTCCCCCCGCACACCCTTCGAGTTCCGCTCCGCTCGCGGCCCTTGAAGTACCAGCACCAGTTCGTCTCGGGCCGTCCCCCGGGCCGTCCATTCCCAAATCCCGTGCCCAGGAAGGGCTTTCACGGGTGCACCTATGAACCTTGGGAGTTGGCCCCATGACCCAGCAGTCTGTGGAGCCGAGGACCGCCGCCGAAGACGCGGGCGCGGGCAGCCGCGTCCCGGCAGGGCGGTCCTGGCTCGACCGGTACTTCCACATCACCCGGCGGGGTTCCACGATCGCGCGTGAAGTGCGCGGCGGCGTCACCACCTTCATGGCGATGGCGTACATCCTGCTGCTCAACCCTGTCATCCTCTCCGGCAAGGACGTCGCCGGAGACACCCTGGGCCAGAAGGCCCTGATCACCGCGACGGCGCTCGGCGCGGCGTTCACCACGCTGCTCATGGGCTTCGTCGGCAAGGTGCCGCTCGCCCTGGCCGCCGGGCTCTCGGTGTCCGGGGTGATCTCCACCCAGGTGGCGCCGAACATGACCTGGCCGCAGGCCATGGGCATGTGCGTGGCCTACGGCGTGGTCATCATGCTGCTGGTCGTCACCGGCCTGCGCGAGATGATCATGAACGCGATCCCGCTGCCGCTCAAACACGGCATCACCATGGGCATCGGCCTGTTCATCGCCTTCATCGGCCTGGTGAAGGCCGGCTTCGTCGGCCGCAACCCGTCGCCCGGCGGCGGCCCCGTCGTCCTCGGACCCGGGGGTGAGCTGTCCGGCTGGCCGGTGCTGCTCTTCGCCGCCACCCTGCTGCTGATCTTCGCGCTCCAGGCCCGCAACATCCCCGGCGCCATCCTCATCGGCATCGTGGGCGGCACCGCCGTGGCGGCGGTCCTGAACGCGACCGGCGTCATCGACGCCAAGCAGTGGGTGAACGGCGCCCCCGAACTCCACGGCAGCCCGGTGTCCATGCCCGACTTCTCGCTCTTCGGGCACGTGTCCTTCAGCGGCTGGGGCGACGTCGGCGTCATGACGGTCACCGTGATCGTCTTCACGCTGGTCCTGGCCGGCTTCTTCGACGCGATGGCCACCATCATCGGCGTCGGTACCGAGGCGAACCTCGCCGACGACAAGGGCCGGATGCCCGGCCTGTCCAAGGCGCTGTTCATCGACGGCGCCGGCGGCGTGGTCGGCGGTGTCGCGGGCGGCTCGGGACAGTCCGTCTTCGTCGAGTCCGCCACCGGCGTGGGGGAGGGCGCCCGCACGGGCTTCTCCTCGGTGATCACCGGCCTCTTCTTCGCGGCCTGCCTCTTCTTCACCCCGATCACCGCGATCGTCCCCTCCGAGGTCGCCTCCGCCGCCCTCGTCGTCATCGGCGCGATGATGATGATGAACGCCCGGCACGTCGACTGGGGCGACCGCGCCACCGCGATCCCGGTCTTCCTGACCGTGGTCATCATGCCGTTCACGTACTCCATCACGCCCGGCGTCGCCGCCGGTGTGGTCTCGTACACGGTCATCAAGGTCGCCCAGGGCAAGGCCCGGGAGATCGGGGCCTTCATGTGGGTCCTGACGGCGGTCTTCCTCGTGTACTTCGCCCTCAACCCGATCGAGGGCTGGCTCGGCGTCCACTGACCGAGCCCCGCGCCCTCCACCCGATCGCTGTAAGGAGAACGACAGATGCTGGACATCGCCGAGGAGTTGGACCGGTGGGTCGAGCAGGGCCGTGACTTCGCCGTCGCCACCGTGGTGGCCGTCGGCGGCAGCGCCCCGCGCCAGCCCGGCGCCGCCCTCGCGGTGGACGCCGAAGGCACCGCGATCGGCTCGGTCTCCGGCGGCTGTGTGGAGGGCGCGGTCTACGAGCTGTGCCGACAGGCCCTCCAGGACGGCGAGAGCGTCCTGGAGCGGTTCGGCTACAGCGACGAGGACGCCTTCGCCGTCGGCCTGACCTGCGGCGGAGTCATCGACATCCTGGTCACACCGGTACGGGCCGGCGACCCGGTCCGTCCGGTGCTCGCCGCCGCGCTGACCGCCGCCGCCCGCGGCCGGGCGGCGGCCCTGGCCCGGATCGTGTCCGGACCGGCCGAACTGATGGGCCGCGCCCTGCTGGTGCATCCGGACGGCACCCACGAGGGCGGCTTCGGCGGCCACCCCGAGCTGGACCGCACGGCGGCCGCAGAGACCGCCGCCCTGCTCGACGCCGGGCGCACCGGCACCGTGGAGATCGGCGAGCGGGGATCGCGCTGCGGCTCCCCGCTCACCCTCCTCGTCGAGTCCTCCGTACCGCCGCCCCGCATGATCGTCTTCGGCGCGATCGACTTCGCGTCCGCGCTGGTGCGGATCGGCCGCTTCCTCGGCTACCGCGTCACCGTCTGCGACGCCCGCCCCGTCTTCGCCACCCGCGCCCGCTTCCCGGAGGCCGACGAGATCGTCGTCGAGTGGCCCCACCGCTACCTGGCGGACACCCAGGTCGACGGCCGTACCGTGCTGTGCGTCCTCACCCACGACGCCAAGTTCGACGTACCCCTGCTGGAACTCGCCCTGCGGCTGCCGGTCGCCTACGTCGGCGCCATGGGCTCCCGGCGCACCCACCTGGACCGCAACGCGCGCCTGCGCGAGGTCGGCGTGAGCGAACTGGAACTCGCCCGCCTCCGGTCGCCCATCGGCCTGGACCTGGGCGCCCGCACCCCCGAGGAGACCGCCCTGTCCATCGCCGCCGAGATCGTGGCCGGGCGCCGCGGCGGCAGCGGCGTCTCGCTGACCGGCGCGCACACCCCCATCCACCACGACCCGGCGACCCGGCCGCCGGCCCGCATCGGCTCGGTCGCCTAGGCCGGGCGGCCCCGCCGGGCCAGGGGGCGCGCACGCGTCCCGCGGCGGGACCTCAGCGATGGGCCACCCAGGCGATGCCGGAACCGGTCGCCGCCGTCAGCAGCGTGAGCAGCCACGGCGGGAACCGCTGGACGGTCACATGCAGCCCGCCGCAGCGGAGTTCGAATTGCGGTGCGCGCTTGCGGCGCTCCTGGACCTGAGTCATGAGACCAGTGCAGCACACCGGGCCGGAGGAGGAACGGGGCCGATCCGGTGGCGTCCGGCGACCGCTCCCGCGGGGCGCGGCGGCATACCTCTCTTCCGCGCGCGAGAGTGGCGGAAGCCCGGACTCTTACACCACTTCCCCGTACCGGTTCCGGTCAGAAATCTGGCCGGATACCGGCGGATCGCGGGCGCCCCCCGGTGCGCGCCCGCGATCCGGTCAGGAGGAACCGTCGCGCCGCCACGTCGGCCGGAAGCAGAGGATCTCCGCGGTGGCCGCGCCGCTGGTGACGAACGGGTCCGCGGCGACGGCGGCCTCGACCGCCGCGCGCGGGCCCTCGGCCAGGACCACCCCGCCCCGGCGCGGCTCCAGCGGCCCGGCGATCTGGGCCAGGCCCTGTGCGAACACCCCCTCGGGGTGGGTGTAGTGCGCCTCCTTGAGGGAGTCGACGGTCTCCAGCGGGGCCTGGTATCGGAACACGATGACGTACATGGCTCCACTCAAGGGCACCCGGGCCGCCCCGCACCAGGACCGGTCACCGAGGCACCTATAGGCTGGAACCTATGGGTCCGCCGGAGGAGATCCCCGAACTGGAGCTGCGCCCGCTGCGGTACTTCGCCGCCGTCGCCGAGGCGGGCACCGTCACGGAGGCCGCGCGGCGGCTGCGGATCGCCCAGCCCAGCCTGAGCCAGCAGATCAAGCAGCTCGAACGGCGCGTGGGCGCACCGCTGTTCCGGCGGCTGCCCCGGGGCATGGAGCTCACCGAGGCGGGCCGGCTGCTGCTGACCGGGGTCCGCCGGGCGCTGGACGCGCTGGGCTCCTCGGTCGCCGCGGCCCGCGCCGTCCCGGTGACCGCGGCGCTCGGCCTGTGCCGGGGCGTACCGGGGGAGGTGCTGCGCCGCGCCGAGCGGATCCTGACCGGTGCCCGGCCGCTGCGGCTGGTCCACGAACAGGCCGACTCCGCCCGCCAGGGCGAACTGCTGCGCACCGGAGCCCTGGCCTACGGCATCCTGCGCGCACCGGTGGACGACACGGCGGGCCTCGAACTGCGCACCCTCGCCGACGAGCCCCTCGGCGTGCTGCTGGGCCACCGCCATCCGCTGGCCGGACACACCGAGCTGACCTGGGACGATCTGGCGGGGCAGCGGCTGCTGTGGTTTCCCGGGCGGCGGGCCCCCGGCTACGCCTCGGCCGTCCGCGAGCGGCTCGCGCGGCACGGCTGGCACCCCGGCCTCCTCGTCGAGGACACCGGCAGCCACGGTCTGTTCCGGCACGCGCTGCTCGGCCACGACGACGTGGTCGCGCTGCGCACCCGCGCCGGTGCCGCCACCGACACCGACCTCCTCTGGCGCCCCGTCGGCCCCGAACCGCCCCGCGAGCGGCTGCTCCTGGCGACCGCCGCCCGCGGACCGTGGGCGCCGCTGCCGGAGCGGGGGGAGACGGTGGACGGGCGGCCGTAGGCCCCGGACGGCAGGCGCGTTCAGGGGCGGCGCAGCAGCCCGTCCACCGCCCGGCCGAACACCGCCCGCGCCGCACGGTCCAGCAGCGGATCGAAGAGGGCGGGCAGGAACCGCACCCGCAGCTCCTCCCGCCAGCGCACGCGCGTACGGCCGCCGGGGTCCTGCCGTACCTCGATCTCGGCCCGGCCGAGGATCACCCGGCCCCGTTTCTCCAGTCGGCACAGGCCCGGCTCACCACCGGCGGGCGGGCGCCAGAGGGTGACCTCCATGGGGTCGTCGAAGCCCAGCGGGCCGAGGCCGGTCCGGGCCACGAAGCGGGTGCCCGCACCGGTGGGCGCCGGGGTGAGCACGGTGACGCGGGTCAGCGGGACCGCGCCGCCGTGCCGCGGCCACTCGGTGAGCCGCCGCCAGGTCTCGCCCGGGGACAGCGGCGGCGTGCGTTCCAGGCAGAAGGTGACCACCAGACGATCGTAGACAGCCGTGGCCCCGCGGCCACCTGTCCGCGGCCGGGCCACCCGGGCGGCCGTATGCTGCGCCCATGCTGACACTGGAGCGGCTGCGCCCCGGCCACGCCGACGCGCTGCTCGCCTTCGAGCGGGAGAACCGGCAGTGGTTCACCCGCACGATCTCGGACCGCGGGGACGCGTACTTCGCCGGGTTCGCCGAGGTGCACCGGGCCCGGCTCGCCGAACAGGACGCCGGTGCCTGCCACTTCCATCTGGTCCTGGACACCGAGGGCACGATCCTCGGCCGGGTGAACCTCGTCGACGTCGCCGACGGAAGCGCCGAACTGGGGTACCGCGTCGGCGAGCGGGCCGCGGGCCGGGGTGTCGCGACGGCCGCCGTACGGGAGGTGTGCCGACTGGCCGCCGCCGCGTACGGGCTGCGGCAGCTCACCGCGGTCACCACGCTGGACAATCCGGCGTCCAGGGCCGTGCTCGCCCGCAACGGCTTCGCCGTGACGGGCGAGGTGAGCATCACCGGCCGGCCGGGGCTGCGGTTCCTGCGCGTGCTCGGCCCCCGCGACGCGGCCCCGGGCCCGGCGCGCGACGCGTCCCCGAACCCGGAGGCGGACGGTCAGGGCCGGTAGACCTTGCCCGGCACCGGCTTGCCCGGGGCCAGGAGCTGGGGCACGGTGACGAACACGTACCCGCGCTCCTTGAGCGCGTCGATGATGCCGGGGACGGCGGGCACCGTCCCCTTGTAGATGTCGTGCAGCAGGATGATCCCGTCACGGGACGACTGGTCCAGCACCCGCTTCTTGATCAGCTCGGAGTCGGTCGTCGTGTAGTCCTTGGCGGTCACGCTCCACAGGACCTCCGACATGCCCATCTCCTTGGAGATCCGCTGCACGGTGTCGTTGGTCCGGCCCTGCGGCGGGCGCATCAGGGTGGGCTTGTGCCCGATGAGGCGCTCGATCGCGTCGTTGGGCCGCTTCAGCTCGTCGCGTATCTGGGCCTCGGATATCTCGGTGAGGATCTTGTGGTCCCAGGTGTGGCTGGCCACCTCGTGGCCCTCGGCCGCCATCCGCTTGACCAGTTCCGGGTACGTGTCGATGTGCCGCGCCCCGAGCAGGAAGAAGGTGGCGGGCACCTTCTTCTCCTTCAGGATGTCGAGCAGCCGCGCGGAGTTCTCGCTGGGGCCCGCGTCGAAGGTCAGGGCGATGCACTTGGCCTGACGGCAGTCCACGGTGCCGAACCGGCCCGGCGCGCCGGCCGCCGCCTGGGTCCTGGCCGTGCTCGGACTGGTGGCGTCCACGGTGGTGCAGCCGCTCAGCGCCAGGGTCAGGCCGGCCGCGGCGGCCAGGGCGGCGATCGCGCGGAACCTCGTCCCCGATTGCGCGGTTCTCCCGTTCGTGCTGGTCTTCTTGGTCAAGGAAGGCATGCCGGGGACTTTACAGAGGCGCTATAGACGCAGTGTATAGCGGGGTCGAATAGCTGAGCGCCGTACGCATGACCGGGCGTCGATGGGGTGGGGTGGTGTGTGCCGTCACGTCACCGGATTGCCCTGAGCCAGCCGACACCTGGCCGGTTGCCTCGCCCGCCGGCTGACCGTGCCGCCGGGGCGGGCGGCCGGGCACTGCCCGCGCCGGGTGACAATGGAGCCATGAACACGGCAGCCGACCCCCGCGAACTCGGGGCCTTCCTCAAGGCCCGCCGGGCAGCACTGGCACCGGACGCGTTCGGGCTGCCCCCGGCCGAGTCCCGCCGCAAGGTCGCCGGGCTGCGCCGCGAGGAGGTCGCGCGGATCGCCGCGATCAGCGTCGACTACTACACCCGGCTGGAACAGGGCCGGGTCCCCGCCTCGGCGTCCGTGCTCGCCGTCCTGGCCCGCGCGCTGCGCCTGGACGAGGACCAGGAGACGTATCTGTACCGGCTGGCGGGCAAGACCGACGCGCGCCCGGACCGGCGGCGCCCCGCCCAGCGCGTACGGCCCGCGCTGCGGCGCCTGCTCGCCCAGCTCCCCGGTGCCCCGGCGATCATCCTGGGCAGGCGGCTGGACGTCCTGGCCTGGAACGCGGCGGCGGTGGCCCTCTACACCGACTTCGCGGAGATACCGGGGGACCGGCGCAACTATGTGCGCCTGATGTTCACCGACCCGGTGGTGCGCGCACTGCACCGCGACTGGCGGCACGACGCGCGCGACGCCGTCGCCGCCCTGCGCATGGGCGGCGCGGCCGACCCCGACGACCCCGGCCTCGGGCGGCTCGTGGCCGAACTCTCCGCCGCGGACCCCGACTTCCGCACCTGGTGGACCGAACGCCGCGTCACCACCTCCAGCCACGGCACCAAGCAGTACCGGCACGCCGTGGCCGGGGACCTCACGCTCGACTGCGACACCTGGAACAGCCCGGACGACTCGGGCCAGCGTCTGATGGTGCTCACCGCGGAGCCCGGCAGCCCGTCCCACGAGGCGCTGCGCCTGCTGACGGCCGGGGCGGGGACCACCGCCCTCTGACGCCGTCCGGCCGGACGTGCCCGGCGCGGCACCCCTCAGCGGATCCGTGCCCGATGGCACCACAGGCGCAGGGCCGCGAACAGCGCGGCCGGCCACACCGCGGCGAACGCCCAGATCACCCCCGGCTCACCGGTGGCGACCCCGGCCGCGAGGAGGGCCACGGCCACCGCGAGCAGCGCGATCACGGTCACGGGCCGCGGCGCGTAGGCCGCCACCCGGGCCGGGTCGGGGCCCCGGCGCCGGTGCGTGGCGCTCAGCCGCCGGGCCAGTCTGCGGTCACGGCTCAGAGCGCGTTCTATCTCGTCCAGGATCCGCTGCTCGTGATCGGGAAGTCGGTATGTCGACACTGTTGCTCCTACGGGGACCGAGCTGCCTGCCGCGTCCTGTTCCGGGTGCCCGTACCGTCCTGCGGCTAACCGTGACGGACCCGCCGCGGACCCCTCTTGCGCACCCCCGGCAGCGCGGTCGGCGCCTCGGCCCCGTCCGGCCCGCGCGGGCGACAGCCCGGCCAGGGGAGCCGGGGAGCGAGTGAGCCGGGGGAGCCGGAGGCTAGGCGTCCTGCTCGTCCTCCGCCCCGAGGTCCAGTTCCACGTCGACGACGCCGTCCTCCTGGAACAGCTCGGACGCCAGCAGCCCGGTGTCGGCGGTGCCCTCCAGGCGCAGCAGGACCCGGGCGGCGGCGTCGGTGCGGCCGGGCAGCCGGTCGGCCTTGAACTCCAGGATGCGAAAGCCCCGGCCGGTGCACCGCTCCATCAGCCGCGGCAGCAGCGCCCGGCCCGTCAGATACGTCAGCCGCACCTCGACCGTGCCCGGCACACCGCGGCGGGTGAGCCGGCCGGAGAGCCGGGGATAGCCGCGCACCACCAGGAAGTGCAGCACCGTCGTGGCCAGCGCCAGGACCGGCAGACCGCCCCCGCAGGCCATGCCCACGGCACAGGTCAGCCAGATGGTGGCGGCGGTCGTCAGCCCGCGCACCGCGTCCCGCCGTACGAAGATCAGCCCGCCGCCGATGAAGCCGATGCCGGAGACGATCTGGGCCGCCACCCGGGACGGGTCGAAGGACACGTGGTCCAGGCCCAGCACATTGGTGAAGCCGTGCTGCGACACCTCCATCATCAGCGCGCTGGCGACCCCGACCAGGGTGTGGGTACGCAGCCCCGCGCTCTTCTGGTGCG
The DNA here is from genome assembly GCF_000373685.1 of Streptomyces sp. PsTaAH-124. Taxonomy (NCBI): domain Bacteria; kingdom Bacillati; phylum Actinomycetota; class Actinomycetes; order Kitasatosporales; family Streptomycetaceae; genus Streptomyces; species Streptomyces sp. PsTaAH-124. Next base: position 76,884 of record NZ_KB892209.1, read on the forward strand.
CCTCCCGCTCCCAGCCGATCAGGCTCGACAGCAGCAGCGCGAGCCCCAGCTCGGCGAGCTGGCGCAGCCCCTGTCCATTGGCCACGTCCCACAACGGAACCGCGAGCCCCGGCATGCGTCTCCCTTCGTCGCCCTCATCTCGGCGTCCGGACCTCATTGTCCGCCCCGTACGGCTCCGAGGGGGTACCCGGAGGCGGGACGCGCTCACCCGGCGGTGAAGGAGGCCCCGACGTGCCACGTCTGGACGCGCGGGAGGCCCGGCGGCGGTTCGCGGCCGCGCGGGTGGCGCACCTGGCCACGGTGGACCCGGCCGGCCGCCCGCACCTGGTGCCGGTGGTGTTCGCCGTGCGGGGCGACACGATCGTGACGGCGGTCGACCACAAGCCGAAGACCACCACCGCCCTGCGGCGCCTGCGCAACATCGCCGCCCACCCGGCCGTCTGCCTGCTCGCCGACGCCTACGACGAGGACTGGACCCGCCTGTGGTGGGCCCGCGCCGACGGCCACGCCCGGATCCTGCCGCCGGACAGCCCTGACGGTACGTCGGCTCCACGTCGGCGCGCGCTGGAACTCCTGCGGCACACCTACCCGCAGTACGCGGCCCGCCCGCCGGACGGCCCGGTCGTCGAGATCACCGTCCGGCGCTGGACGGGCTGGACGGGCTGAACCGGCTGGACGGGCCGGGCGGTATGAACACCGCCGCCCGGACGGCGAGCGGCTGCACGACCGTGCCGCAGCCGGGGCGCCGGGTGTTGGAGAGGGGGCGCTGCGGGCCGCTCGTGGAGGCCCGCAGCGCCCCCTGGTCGCACCCCGGGGGATCAGTCCCGGGAGACCTCAGGAGCCGAGCTGCGCGGTGACCAGGTCCGAGAACGTGGCCAGCCGGGTGTAGACACCCGGCCGGCCCGCCTGGGCGCAGCCGTCGCCCCATGAAGTGATCCCTGCCAGGACGCCCCCGACTAGCAGGGGACCGCCGCTGTCGCCCTGGCAGGTGTCTGTGCCGCCGGAGTCGTACCCGGCGCAAACCATGTCGCTCGCGACGAAGTCGGAGCCGTAGGCGTCCGCGCACCCGGTGTCGGACATCACCGGGACGGTCGCCGTCCGCAACTGTTCGGAGGCGCCGCCGCCTTCGGCGGTGGTGCCCCAGCCCAGCACCCGTCCGGTGCTGCCGGGCGCGTACACCGAGGTGTCCGCGGCCGAGACGTACGGCGCCGGGGTGTACGGCATCGCCGCCGCCAGCGTCAGCACGGCCACGTCGGAACCGCTCGCGGCGTCCGTGAAGTCCGGGTCGACCCAGATGCCGCTGACCTTGCCGACCCTGCCGTCGCTGCCGTGCAGGTTCGTGCGGCCCCCGACCACCCGCACCCCGCCCGCGCTCTCCCCGGCCACGCAGTGCGCCGCGGTGACCACCTTCCTGGCCGCCACCAGCGTGCCCCCGCAGAACTGCTTGCCGGACGCGTCCGTGACCTGCATGACGAAGGGGTACGCCGAGGTCGTGGTCGGTGTGCCGCCGACGACGGACTCCGGTACGGCGGCGGCCGCTCCGGGCGCGGTGAGCAGCGCGGTGGCGGCACCGGCCGACAGCGCGGCGGCGGCGCGTCCCAGTCGCCTGGGTCGGACGCGGGTGAGGCCGAACATGCGTCTCCTCGTGGGCTGGCCGGTGGGGGGTCGCACAGGTGCGGGGGACCGGGCGGGCCGAGGGACCCGGTCCGGACTCCCGTGGATCCGGGCGAGCGGCACGTCCTTCACGCTAGGGCCCGTCCCGCACGGCCCCAATGAGGGAACCCCCTAGCCCGCCCGCACAGGGAAAACCCTCGGTGGCCCCGCCCCGCGGACCGACGCGGTGCCGGTGCCCGCGCGCGCCGGGCGCGTCCGGGCGGTCCGTCCCGCACTGGTGACCGCGGCCGTCCGCACTGTGTTCCACCCGGTCAGTCAACCCGGGCCGTGCTCACTTCGCGCGCCGGCCTGCCGCCAAACGGACGATGTCGACGCGCGAACGGATGCCGAGCTTGCGGTAGACCCGGGTCAGGGTCGCCTCCACCGTCTTGACGCTGATGAACAGCCGCCCGGCGATCTCCCGGTTGGTCGCGCCCTCCATGACGAGGGAGGCGACCTGACGCTCCATCGAGGCCAGTCCGTCCAGCACCGGCGGCACCGCCTCGGGCTCCGGCCGGGCCGGACGGGCCAAGGCGGCGGCGTCCACCCGGCGCAGCCACGGCCGGGCCCGGCAGCGCCGGAACAGGCGCGCCGCCTCGTCGTACGCGGCGGGGCCCGGGGCCGCGGCGCCCGGCGCGCGGGCGGCACCGGGCGCGCGCGGGACGGTGTGCAGCCCGGCGAGCGCGAAGGCGGCCCGCGCCTCCTCCAGACCGTTGCCCAGCTTGGCCAGCCGGTCCTGCGCGGACGTCAGCCGGGCCACGGCCGCCTCGGTCTCGCCGTGGGCCGCGCGGACCAGCGCCTCCGCCCGGTCCAGCACGGCGAGCACGCTCTCGCGGCCCAGCCGCAGCGCGTGGGCGCGGGCCGTGTCGATGACCTGCTGGGCCGCGGCCGGTTCGCCGGCCAGCACCAGCGCCTCCGCCAGGTCGCCGTGCCAGCGGCCCCGGGCCGGATCGGTGATGCCGAGACCCTGCTCCAGCTCCCGCACCCGGCGCAGCGTCGCCGCGCACGCCCGCGCGTCGCCCGCGACGAACTGGGCGTAGCCGAGGGCCGCCAGCGCGCGCGAGAGGTACATCTGGTCGCCGTCCTCCTCGGCGAGCCTGACCGCGTCCCGGGCCAGGCCCAGCGCCCGTTCGGTGTCCCCGCCGGACGCCTCGGCGAAGCAGGCCAGCATGGCGGAGGCGCCCTCGCCGATCCCGGTGTCCCGGGCCAGCCGCAGGCTCTCGCGGGCCAGGTCGAGGGCGCGCCCGCAGTGCCCGGCGCGCAGTTCGGTCTCGGCGAGCAGCCGCAGGTAGTGCACCTCGCTCTCCACCATGCCGCGCCGCCGCACCTCGCCGAGCAGCGCGGTGATGGTGGCCCGCGCCTCGGTGAGCCGGTCGCTCATCAGCAGCCAGCGGTAGCGGGCCGAGCCGACGCCGTTGTGGTGGCAGGCCACGTAGGGGTCCTGGGGCTCCTGGGTGGCGCGGGCGATGGTCTCCGCGGCGTCGGGATGGCCCATCAGGGTCTCGGTGGACGCCTGGAAGGCCAGCGCCATCAGCTCGGTGCGTCGGTCCCGGCCGCGCGCGGCCAGTTCGGCGGCGTGCGCGGCCTCCTGGCGGGCTTCGGCGAAGTCGCCCTCGACGACCAGGGCCCGCCAGGCGAGCTGGTAGTGGACCTGGGCGAGCAGCCCGGGGTCGTCACCGGCGTCGGCGAGCGCCTGCGGGAAGACCGCGTCCACGTCCCCGAGGGCCTGCCCGGCGGCCTCGACCACCACCATCCAGGCCCGCACCCGCTGGGCGGGCACGGCGGCCCGGGTCAGCACCTCCCGGGCGATGTCCCGGGCGAGGTCCACCTCACCGGCCGTGATGGCGTCCTCGGCGGCCCCCAACCGCCTTTCGTCGGGGCCCGGTTCACCGTCGGCTGGGGTGTGCCGGGCGGCGAGCAGCCCGAGCGAGGCGGCCACCGAGGGGGCGCCGCGGTCGCGGGCCAGCGCGGCGGCCTCGGCCAGCCGGGCGGCCACGTCCGGGTCGGTGCCGGTGGTGGCCAGGGCCAGATGGCGGGCGCGTTCGATCGGGTCGGAGGCCGCGGTGGACAGCGCCGCGTGCACGGCCCGCCGCTCCCGGGCGGGCGCCTCGGCGTACAGCGCGGCGGAGATCAGCGGATGCGCGAACCGGACGGCGGGGCCCTCCGGTTCGGTGGCCAGCAGCCCGAGCCCGGCGGCCTGGGCGCACTCGGCCTCGGCGTTCTCCCGGCCGGCCGCGTGCAGCAGCGCCGGGGTGGGCCGGGCGCCCGCGCTGGCCACCAGAAGGGTGCGGCGGGCCTCCTCGGACAGCATCTCCAGCCGGCTGAGCACCAGGGCGCGCAGCGAGGTCGGCACCGGCAGCGGTTCGCCGGGCCGGGGCGAGGCGGGGCTCTCGGCGAGCGCCCGGCCCAGCTCCAGCGCGAACAGCGGGTTGCCGCCGCTGGTGCGGTGGATCTCGCGGACCGTGGAGCGGGGCAGCCCGGTGTAGCCGCGGTGGTCGAGCAGCGCGGAGACCTGGGCACGGGAGAGCGGGCCCAGCCGCACGGAGAGGGTGTCGGGCGGGCAGGCGCGCAGCTGGCGGGCGTAGTCCTGGTCCTCGGTGCGCACCGCGCACAGCATGCGTACGGGGGTGCCGCCCAGCCGGCGGGCGGCGAACCCGAGGAGTTCCGCGCTGGCCGGGTCCAGCCACTGGAGGTCGTCGGCGACGATCAGGACCGGGCCGCGCGCGGCGAGCGCGCGCAGGGTGGAGAGCACCGCCAGGCGCAGCGCGAGCCCGTCGCGCTGGAGGGTGGACTCGCCGCGTCCGGTGAGCGCCGACTCCAGTGCGGTGCGCTGGGCCGCGGGCAGTTCCCCGGCCACCTCCGGAAGGACCAGACCAAAGAGATCGGCGAGGGCCAGGAACGGCAGATGGGATTCGGACTCGGTGGCGGAGCAGCGCAGAACGGTGCGGGCCGCCGCCGAGTATTCCGCCGCCAATGCCCGCAGCACCGTCGACTTTCCTATTCCGGCCGGTCCGTGCAGCAGCACACTCCCGCCGCGTCCGAGCTGCTCACGGGCGGCGGCGGACGGTTCGGCCCGGCCGATGACCAGGTCGGAGCGGCAGCCCGCAGGATCCCTGGAGTCCCGTCGCACGGTCACCGCTCCCCTCGTGTCGTGTCCGGGCCAAATTCTAGGCATCGAGCCGGTGAATTCCGGACTCCCGGGGTGGTGAGGGAAATAACAGCGGCGGCGGCACGGCGTAATTCGGGGCCGTGCCGAGGGAATACGCTCGCCCTCCGCACGGTCCCCCGACCGTACCGCGACCATCTGGCCGACGGTACTCCCGGTGCCGCGCATTTCCGCCCGCCGCGGCGCTCACGGGTCACCGCTCCCCGCCCGCCGCGGCGCCCGCGGGGCACGGCTCCGCGCCCGTGGCGGCGCCCCCGGGCTACGGCAGCACCCCCGCCCGGCGGGCCGCGGCGACCGCCTCGCCACGGGTGTGCGCGCCCAGTTTGCGCATGGCCGAGCGGAGATAGCCCTTCACCGTCTCGGCGCCCAGGCCCAGCCGGGCGGCGGCGCCCGCGTTGGTCGCACCGGCGGCGACACAGGCGAGCACGTCGACCTCCCGGGGCGCCAGCCGCACCCGGGACCCCGGCTCCTCCGCCACGGTCAGCAGCCCGCACGCCGCCAGCAGTTCGGCGCGCAGGGCGGGGTCGCCGATCCGCGGGGCCAGCGCGCGCAGCGCCGCGTGGGCCTCGCGGACCTGCTCCCAGACGGCCCCGCTCTCCCCGGTCCCGGACCCGGCCCCCGGCTCCGGCGCGGCGGCGGCCAGCAGCCCCTGCGCCTCCTCGCGCACCACCAGCGCCTGTTCCACGTCCCGGGCCGCCGCCACCGCCGCGCTCAGCGTGCGGTCGCCCAGCGGGTGGGCCGTGCGCAGGGCGCCGTACAGCACGCCCCGCACCCGGCGCCGTACCACCACCGGCACCGCCAGGATCGACCGCAGGCCCTCGGTGGCCACCGGCCCGTCGTACTCGTGGCTGATCTGCCGGGACAGCGAGTAGTCCGTCACCGCGCACGGGCGGGCCAGCGCCACCGCCCGCCCGCCGAGACCGTTGCCCGAGACCACCGCGAGCGCGCTCAGCGCGAGCGTCGAGGTCCCCGTCAGCTCGCTGATGCGCACCCGTGGCCGACCCGGCTCGACCAGGCCGCCGAAGGCGACCGGAAGGCCCGTCGCATGCCGCAGCCGTACCAGCGCACCCCGGATCTCCGCCGCCCCGGACCCGTCCGCCGTCACCCGCTCGCCCCTTCGTCACGGTCCCGCGCCCACCACACCCCCGTTCGGGGGTAGTGAGACCTGCATCACGGATTACACGATGGAGCCGAGCCGCACGGCAATGGTCCGGATGCTGGACCGCACATGGAGGACAGATGACGACGGCGACGGAGACCTTCCGCGGGGCACGGGACTTCCTGCTGGCGCACCGAGAGGACTACACCACGGCCTGCGCCGGTTTCGAGTGGCCCCGGCCCCAGCAGTTCAACTGGGCGCTGGACTGGTTCGACGTCATCGCCGAGGGCAACGACCGCACCGCCCTGCACATCGCCGAGGAGGACGGCACCGAGGTCCGGCTCTCCTTCGCCGAGCTGTCCGAGCGCTCCGACCGGGTCGCGAACCGGCTGCGCGCGCGGGGCGTGGGCGCCGAGGACCGGATCCTGGTGATGCTGGGCAACCAGGCCGAGCTGTGGGAGACCGCGCTCGCCGCGATGAAGCTGCGCGCGGTCGTCATCCCGGCCACCCCGCTGCTCGGCCCCGCCGACCTGCGCGACCGCGTCGAGCGCGGCCGGGTCCGGCATGTGATCGCGCGCGCCGAGGACACCGCCAAGTTCGCCGAGGTGCCCGGCGCCTACACCCGGATCGCGGTCGGCGGGCTGCCCGAGGAGGGCTGGGAGCCGTACGAGGACGCGTACACGTCACCGGCCGGTTTCCTGCCGGACGGCCCGACCCTCGCCGACGACCCGCTGATGCTCTACTTCACCTCGGGCACCACCGCCCGCCCCAAGCTGGTCGAGCACACCCACACCTCGTACCCGATCGGGCATCTGGCGACCATGTACTGGATCGGCCTGAAACCCGGCGACGTGCATCTGAACATCTCCTCGCCCGGCTGGGCCAAGCACGCCTGGTCCAACCTGTTCGCGCCGTGGAACGCCGAGGCGACCGTCTTCATCCACAACTACACGCGCTTCGACGCGGGCCGGCTGATGTCCGAGATGGACCGCGTCGGCGTCACCACCTTCTGCGCCCCGCCGACCGTGTGGCGCATGCTGATCCAGGCCGACCTGGGCCGTCTCGCCACCCCGCCGCGCGAGGTCGCCGCGGCCGGTGAACCGCTCAACCCGGAGGTCATCGAGCAGGTCAGGCGGGCCTGGGGCGTCACCGTCCGGGACGGGTTCGGGCAGACCGAGACGGCCGTGCAGGTCTCCAACAGCCCCGGCCAGGTGCTGAAGACGGGCTCCATGGGACGGCCCAGCCCCGGCTTCCGCGTCGAACTGCTCGACCCGGTCTCCGGGGCACCGGGCGCCGCCGAGGGCGAGATCGCGCTCGACCTGTCCGCCCGCCCGGTCGGCCTGATGGCCGGCTACCACGGCGACGCCGACCTCACCGCCGCGTCCATGGCCGGCGGCTACTACCGCACCGGGGACGTCGCCTCCCGCGACGCGGACGGCTATCTGACCTACATCGGCCGCTCCGACGACGTGTTCAAGGCGTCCGACTACAAGATCAGCCCGTTCGAGCTGGAGAGCGCCCTGCTGGAGCACGAGGCGGTGGCGGAGGCGGCCGTGGTGCCCGCCCCCGACGCGGTGCGCCTGGCCGTGCCCAAGGCGTACGTGGTGCTGGCCGGGGGCTGGGAGCCGGGCCCGGACACCGCCAAGGTGCTCTTCGAGCACTCCCGCAAGGTCCTCGCCCCCTACAAGCGGCTGCGCCGCCTGGAGTTCGGGGACCTGCCCAAGACGGTCTCCGGCAAGATCCGCCGGATCGAGCTGCGCGAGGCCACGGCCGAGGGCTCCGACCACGAGTACCGCGAGGAGGACTTCCGGTGACTTCCGCACTGTCGTACAGCCACGGGACCGGCGGCACGGCCCTGCTCGGCGACACCATCGGCGAGAACCTGGACCGGGCCGTCGCCGCCTGGCCCGGGAGGGAGGCCCTGGTCGACGTCCCCTCCGGGCGGCGCTGGACCTACGCCGAGTTCGCCGCCGACGTCGACCGGCTGGCGCTCGCGCTGCTGGCCACCGGCGTCGCCAAGGGCGACCGGGTGGGCATCTGGGCCGTCAACTGCGCCGAGTGGATGCTCGTCCAGTACGCCACCGCCCGGGTCGGCGCCGTCATGGTCAACATCAACCCGGCCTACCGCACCCACGAGGTCGAGTACGTCCTGAAGCAGGCGGGCATCTCCCTGCTCTTCGCCTCGCTGCGGTACAAGAGCAGCGACTACCGGGCGATGGTCGAGGAAGTGCGCGGCGCCTGCCCCCGGCTGACCCGGACCGTCTACATCGGCGACCCCACCTGGGACGAGCTGATCGCCCGCGGTACGCCCGAGCACACGGAGGAACTCCAGGAGCGCGCCGAGGAGTTGTCCTGCGACGACCCCATCAACATCCAGTACACCTCGGGCACCACCGGCTTCCCCAAGGGCGCCACCCTCTCCCACCACAACATCCTCAACAACGGTTATTTCGTGGGGGAGCTGGTCGACTACACCGAGCAGGACCGGATCTGCGTCCCGGTGCCCTTCTACCACTGCTTCGGCATGGTGATGGGCAACCTGGCGGCCACCTCGCACGGCGCGTGCATCGTCGTCCCCGCCCCGTCCTTCGACGCCGAGGCCACCCTGGAGGCGGTCCAGCGCGAGCGCTGCACCTCGCTCTACGGCGTCCCGACCATGTTCATCGCCGAGCTGAACCTCCCCGGCTTCGCCTCCTTCGACCTGTCCACCCTGCGCACCGGCATCATGGCGGGCTCCCCCTGCCCGGTGGAGGTGATGAAGCGCGTGGTCGCCGAGATGCACATGGCCGAGGTGTCCATCTGCTACGGCATGACCGAGACCTCCCCGGTTTCCCTCCAGACCCGCGCCGACGACGACCTCGAACACCGCACCGCCACCGTCGGCCGGGTGCTGCCGCACCTGGAGGTCAAGGTCGTCGACCCGTCCGGGGCCACCGTGCCGCGCGGCACGGCGGGCGAACTGTGCACGCGCGGCTACAGCGTGATGCTCGGCTACTGGGAGGACCCGGTGCGCACCGACGAGGTCGTCGACCCCGGCCGCTGGATGCACACCGGCGATCTCGCCGTGATGCGCGAGGACGGCTATGTGGAGATCGTCGGCCGCATCAAGGACATGATCATCCGCGGCGGCGAGAACATCTACCCGCGCGAGATCGAGGAGTTCCTGTACGGCCACCCCAAGATCCGCGACGTCCAGGTCGTCGGCGTACCGCACGAGGAGTACGGCGAGGAGGTCCTCGCCTGTGTGATCCCGCTCGACGCGGCCGACCCGCCGACCCTGGAGGAGGTGCGGTCCTTCTGCCGGGGCCGGCTCGCGCACTACAAGGTGCCCAGCCGGCTGAGTGTCCTGGACTCCTTCCCGATGACGGTGTCCGGCAAGGTGCGCAAGGTCGAACTGCGCGCCGGCCACGGCGGTGCCGCCACCACCACCGCGACCGGCGCCGTCATCGCGGCAGCACCGCCGGAGAACTCGCGTCACGGATGAGCAGCCGCGGCGCCCCGCTCCCGTCGGCCGGGACGGACCACACGTCCCAGCCGCCGCCGTGGCGGGGCAGCCCGTACATCACCGTGTGCCCGTCCAGCCAGGCCGCCTGGTCGTCCACGCTGCGCGCCTCGGCCAGCGGTGTCTCCCGCATGGTGGCCAGGTCCAGCGAGTACAGCCGCCACGGCCGCCCGCCCGCGCCGACCCGCTTCTTGAACACCAGACGCGTCCCGTCCGGCGACAGCGACGGGCACTCGGCGTTCTGCCGCAGGGTGCGGGCCGTCCACGCGCGGTAGTCGCCGCGGACCAGATAGGTGCGGCCCGCGGTGCGTACCGTGGCGTAGAAGGTGTTGTCGTCGGACGCGAACGTCACGCCCCAGTAGTTGACGTCGGCGGCCTCGTAGGGGCGGCCGTCCAGGGTGAGCGGGATCCGCTCGATGTTCCCGGTCAGCTTGCCGGTCCGGGTGTCCAGGATGCCGGTGCGGGTGGAGAAGTCGTCGCGCAGATAGGAGTCGCCGCGCACGAACATCGTCCACGACAGCATCCGGCCGTCCCCGGAGACCCGGGCCCGGTTGGGGAAGCCCTCGGTGCGCACCCGGCGGACCCGGTTCAGCTCGCGGTCCAGCACCGTGACATAGGTGCCCGGCACCGGGCCGGTGCGCTGGAGGCACACCCCGGTGCCCCGGGCCGCGTAGACCCGGTCGCAGCGGGTGCCGCCGACCGTGCGGGCGGCACCGGGCCGGTCCAGCGGTACGGTCGCCACCTTGCCGAACCCGGACCCCGGGGCGGTGTCGCGGAACAGGATCCGCCCCCGCGCGTCCAGCCGGACCGTCCCGCTCCCGGTGTCCGCCTTCGTGCCGCCGCGTACGTGCCACACATATCCGGTGCTGGCGCCCACCACCAGCAGGACGGCCGCGACGACCGCCAACAGCCTTGCCCTGCCGCTCACTCGGCGTTCCCCTCGCTGTTCTCCCGGTCCCCGGCCACGGCTCCGGCCACGGCCTCGGTACCGGTGCCCGTGCCGGTGTCCTCGGCGTTCCCGGCCGCGCTGTCCGCGCTGTCCGTCCCGGCCGTTCCGTCGAGACCTCGCCGCTCGGTGCGCCAGGGCAGGATCCACACCGCGAGCGCGCTCGCCACGGCCAGCGCGACCAGCGCGGCGGCCAGCGCGGTGCGCAGCCCCCACAGCGACCAGCAGGCCCCGAACAGCACCGAGGCGGCCAGCGCGGCCACCGACTGGGCGGTCTGGATCAGGGACAGGCCGCCCGCGCGCAGCCGCTCCGGCACCATCGGGCCGACCGCGGCCATCAGCACCCCGTCCGTCGAGGCGTAGAACACGCCGTGCAGGGCCAGCACCGCGACGATCGGCGCGATCCCGCCCCACGGCAGGAACAGCAGCAGACAGCCCGCCAGCAGCGCGCCATGGCCGGCCGCGAACACCCGCAGCCGTCCCACCCGGTCGGCCAGCCGCCCCATCGGCACGGCGAGCAGCAGATAGCCGCCCGCCGTGCCGAGCGGCAGCAGCGGGAAGTACTGCTCGGGCACGCCCAGCCGCTCCTGGAGGAGCAGATAGACGAACGAGTCGCCGATGACCACCGCGGACAGGAGCACCGCGGCCAGGCCCACCCGCAGATAGGCGCGGTGGCGCAGCAGGGCCAGCACATCGCGCAGGCCCGCCCGTTCGGCGGGCCCTCCGGCCGGTGCCGGGGTGCGCCGCTCGCGGACCAGCAGGACCAGCATCAGCACACCGAGCGCGGCGATGCCGAAGCTCACCACGAACACGGTGTCGTAGCGACCGGGCGTGGCCAGCAGCAGCGCGAAGGCCACCAGCGGACCGAGGAAGGCACCCACGGTGTCCAGCGCCCGGTGCACGCCGAAGGAGCGGCCCAGGGTCTGCGGGGTGCTGCTCAGCGAGATCAGCGCGTCGCGCGGCCCGGTGCGCAGCCCCTTGCCGGTGCGGTCGGCGGCGATCACGGCACCGAGCACCGGCACCGAGGAACCCGCCGCCAGCAGGCCCAGTTTGCACACCGCGGAGAGCGCGTAGCCGCCGCCCGCGACCAGTTTGCGGCGCTGCCAGCGGTCGGCCGCGTGCCCGCCGGCCACCCGCACCAGCGCGGTCACCCCGACGTACATGCCGTTGAGCGCGCCGAACTGGAGGGGGCTGAGGCCCAGGGTGAAGATGACGTACATGGGCAGCACCGCGGTGATCATCTCGGAGGAGATGTCGGTGACCAGGCTGACCGAGCCGAGCGCGAGCACATTGGGGGAGACCCGGGCGGTGGCACGGGTCCGGGCCGTGGCCTTCGGCGGGGCACCCGGTTCCGCCGGTGCTCCCGGACCGGCAGGACCGGCCGGTCCTTCCGGACCTGCGGCGCCGGTGGCGGTGGTGGTGGCCGGGTCGGTTTCGGTGCCGGTTCCGGGGGACCGGGGGGTCGCGGTCGCCCGGCTCGATGAGATGTACATGGCTGACGTGTCCTCTCGTGCCTGTCCCGTCGTGGGGGGTGTCGCCCGGACAGGGGCCCGCCGGCGCGGCGGCCGGCGGGCCCGGGGCGTGCGGTCGGGTCAGCCGTCGATCTCGTACGGGTCGCCGTAGACCTTCCACTTCAGCGGCGGGTTCAGCCGGAGGTTGCCGGCCTTGAGGAAGACACGCTGCTCGGTGTCGACCCTGCTGGTGTCGCTGTGCGCCTCCTCGGTCTTCATCGCGGCCACCCGCGCGTCCAGGAACGCGTTCAGGTACGCCGTCTCGTCACCGCCCTGGGACGGCGGCTTGGCGTGCCGCAGCGCGGTCGCCCGGATGCCGCCGAAGCTGGTGGCGTCGTCGCCGGGACCGTGCATCACGATCGCGTCGTAGTACGCGAACTGCCCCAGCGCCTGGAGCCCGTCGGCCTTGGCCTGCTGGACGGCCGGGTCGAAGTAGACCCGGTCGCGCTCGTCGTCCTGCGCCTGCCGGAACACGGCGTCCTTGGCCGCGGTGTGCCAGGCCGAGACGAACGCCGAGCCCAGACCGGAGTGCGAGTCGCTGCCGTTGACCTTGCGCAGCGCGGGCAGGTACTTCGCCAGGGCGTTGTCCGGCTTCAGGTCGGTGTAGTGCTCGACCAGGTCGAGCATGTCGCCGGTGCCCGAGCAGAAGCCGACGATGCCCCCGGTGTAGCCGCGGCCGTCGTCGATGTCCTCGATGTAGGTGTACTGGGCCTTCCAGTCCAGGGAGGAGTTCTCCGCGCTGGAGACCAGCTCCATCGCGATCTCCTTCTTGGCCGGGTCGGTCAGGTCGGCCCCGGACTCCACCGGCGGCGTGGTGGCGGAGCCCGCCTTGCCGTACACCTCGAAGCCGTACAGCGAATACCCGTACGACGTACCGCGCTTGGTGCCGTTCACGCGCACGTACCGGCCCTTCCCGCTGACCGTGAGGTCGTCGGTGCCGCCGTCGCCGCTGGTCGTGGAGTACACCGTCGACCAGGAGGAGCCGTCCTTCGAGGTCTGCACCGTGTACGCCTTGGCGTAGGCGTCCTCCCAGGTGAGCTTCACCCGGTTGATGTCGGTGTCCGCGCCCAGGTCGACCTGGATCCACTGCGGGTCCGAACCCTCCTTGCTGGCCCAGCGGGTGGCCGGGTCGCCGTCCACCGCCTTGGCGCCGGAGTAGGAGGTGCTCTCGGTGGAGGAGGTCTTGGTGGGCCGGTTCAGCGCCAGGTCGTCCGAGGAGCCGGGCGGGGTGCTGCCGCCGTCGTCCCAGAGGTCGGTGAGCGGCTGACGCGAGGCCGCCTCGCCCAGCGCGGGCAGCCCGTGCATGTCCTCCAGGGTGCGCAGCAGCGAGTAGAGGTCGCCGCGGCTCTTGCCCTTGTAGCCCTGCTTGACGTGGGCGCCGACCACCAGCGTCGGGATGTGGTTGACGTCGTCGTCGCTGTCGTCCTCGTCCCAGGTCAGCACCAGCGCGCTGTTGTGCGTCTTGGCCCACTGGACGTACCCGTCCAGGTTCTTGCGCAGCCAGTCGTCGCCCTCGCGCACGGTGCCGTCGTGCATGTCGTCGGTGAGGTTCGGCGTCACGAACGAGACGTCGGGCAGCTTGCTGTAGTCCGAGGGGAAGCGGCTCATGCGCAGGTTGGAGGAGGCCGGGACGTTCTTGAAGTCGACCCAGCCGTTGTGCTTGCGCGCGTAGCCGCTGTCGCCGTCGTCACCGCAGTCCTTCGACCCGTCGGACGGCAGGTCCTCGGAGTAGCCCACGAACGTCTTGCCGTGGGTGAGGAGTTGGTTGCCGAGGTTGTCGGAGGAGTAGTCGTGCGGGCAGTCGTCGTCCTTGATGCCGTGCGTGGAACCCGAGAAGAGCGCCACGTAGTTGCCCTGGCTGGGGTGGACGACGCCGTGGAAGTCGGAGAACGAAGCCCCCTGCTTGGCGAGGGAGTTGATGTACGGCGCCTGGGAGCTGCCGATCACGTCCTCGTAGAACTTGTTCTCCTCCATGACCACCACGACGTGGTCGAGCTTGGGGACACCGCTCGCGGTGAACGTCGCGGGCACGGCGGCGGACGCTGCGGACGGTTCGGCCTGCGCGGCGGGGGCGCCGGCGGCGGCGGTCAGGCCGAGCAGGGCCAGCGCCATGCTCGTGCCGGCCGCGACGGCGGTGCGCCGGGCACGGCGGCCGGGGCGCACGGGCGGCCTCAGGGGTGGGGTAGGCGTCATGCTGATCTCCTTGAGGAGGGGCGAGGGGCCCCCGGACAACAGAGGTGAGCAGCGCCTGGGCGACTTGCGGCAGGCCGGGGTCCGGTGCGGCGCGGTGTGGGGGTGCGTCGCGGGACGTGCGCGTGCAGCAACAGGCAAGGAAAGCGGCATGGGACCGCGGACGGCCGGGGCACCGCTGTCCGCACGGGTGCGGACGGGTGAGCGCGTCGGGTTCGGAACGTCCGCGCCAGGCCGCCGACGGAATAGGTACGCCCTGTGGCGCGCGCCTGTCAACGGTCCCGGCGGATCCCGCGGGCATCCGGTCGTATCCCTTGACGGGGCGGGTCCGGTTTCAGTATCCCTCTTCTGTTAGGAAAGTTTCCTGACACCCGGAACCCTCCGGGCCCGACCGTGGATCCCGCCGTGTGGGGGCGGGAGAGCGGGCAGGCCGGGCGCGTGGCGACCGTTGCCCCGGCCTGCCCCGCATACACCGCACCGCCCTGCCCTGTGCCCTTCGCTCACCTCCCGCCCGCCCCTCTCCGGCCCTCCGCCCCTTCCCCTGAGTCTCCTTCCGCGTCCCGCCGGGCAGCCGCCCGGCGGGCGCTCACGCCTGCCCTGCCGCGGCCGGTCCGCCGCCTCCTCCCTTGACGCCCCTCGGGCGCCCGCTTACATTGCTTCCAGATCGTAGAAACTACTTTCCGCTATACGGAAGTACGGAAGAAGCTCACCGCGGGGCGCGACGGAGTGCGAATCCGGCAGCCGAGACAGCAGAAGACAGCCGAAGCAGGAGTACTCGATGGCTCGAATGACCGCTGCCCGCGCGGCAGTTGAGATCCTCAAGCGCGAGGGCGTCACGGACGCGTTCGGTGTGCCGGGCGCGGCGATCAACCCCTTCTACGCGGCGCTCAAGGCCTCCGGAGGCATCGGCCACACCCTCGCCCGCCATGTGGAGGGCGCCTCGCACATGGCCGAGGGCTACACCCGCACCCACCCGGGCAACATCGGCGTCTGCATCGGCACCTCGGGACCGGCCGGCACCGACATGATCACCGGCCTCTACTCGGCCATCGGTGACTCCATCCCGATCCTGTGCATCACGGGCCAGGCCCCGACCGCCGTGATCCACAAGGAGGACTTCCAGGCCGTCGACATCGCCTCCATCGCCAAGCCGGTGACCAAGATGGCCGTCACCGTCCTGGAGGCCGCCCAGGTCCCCGGCGTCTTCCAGCAGGCCTTCCACCTGATGCGCTCCGGCCGCCCCGGCCCGGTCCTCATCGACCTGCCGATCGACGTCCAGCTCACCGAGATCGAGTTCGACCCGGACACCTACGAGCCGCTGCCCGTCTACAAGCCGGCCGCCAGCCGCGCCCAGATCGAGAAGGCGATCGGCATGCTGACCGCCGCCGAGCGGCCGCTGATCGTGGCCGGCGGCGGAATCATCAACGCCGACGCCACCGACCTCCTGGTCGAGTTCGCCGAGCTGACCGGCACCCCGGTCGTGCCGACCCTGATGGGCTGGGGCATCCTCCCCGACGACCACGAGCTGAACGCCGGTATGGTCGGCCTCCAGACCTCGCACCGCTACGGCAACGCGACCTTCCTGGAGTCCGACTTCGTCCTCGGCATCGGCAACCGCTGGGCCAACCGCCACACCGGCAAGCTCGACGTCTACACCGCCGGGCGCACCTTCGTCCACGTCGACGTCGAACCGACCCAGATCGGCAAGATCTTCGCCCCGGACTACGGCATCGCCTCCGACGCCAAGGCCGCGCTGAAGCTGTTCGTCGAGGTGGCCCGGGAGCTGAAGGCGGCCGGGAAGCTGCCCGACCGCTCCGCCTGGGCCGCCGCCGCGCAGGAGCGCAAGGCCACCCTCCAGCGCCGTACGCACTTCGACGACATCCCGATCAAGCCGCAGCGCGTCTACGAGGAGATGAACAAGGCCTTCGGCCCGGAGACGCGCTACGTCTCCACCATCGGCCTCTCCCAGATCGCCGGTGCCCAGATGCTGCACGTCTACCGGCCGCGGCACTGGATCAACTGCGGTCAGGCCGGACCGCTCGGCTGGACCGTCCCGGCCGCCCTCGGCGTCGCCAAGGCCGACCCGGAGTCCCCGGTCGTGGCCCTCTCCGGCGACTACGACTTCCAGTTCATGCTGGAGGAACTGGCCGTGGGCGCGCAGCACAGGATCCCCTACATCCACGTCCTGGTGAACAACTCCTACCTGGGCCTGATCCGGCAGGCGCAGCGGGCGTTCGACATCGACTTCCAGGTCAAGCTGGAGTTCGAGAACATCAACGCGCCCGAGCTGGGCGTCTACGGCGTCGACCACGTCCGGGTCGCCGAGGGCCTGGGCTGCAAGGCGATCCGGGTCACCGACCCGAACGAACTGGGCGCCGCCTTCGAGGAGGCCAAGAAGCTCGCCGCCGAGCACCGGGTGCCGGTCGTCGTCGAGGCGATCCTGGAGCGCGTCACCAACATCTCCATGTCGGGCACCAACGACATCAGCAACGTCGTGGAGTTCGAGGAACTGGCCACCGAGCCGCAGCACGCGCCCACGGCCCTCAAGCCGCTGAAGGTCTGAGCACGGCGTCGAGCCGCTGAAGGTCTGAGCACGGCCGTCGAGCCGGGCGACGTCCGGGCGGTGCCGAAGGGTCCGTGAGACGGCGACGGCCCGCCGCCCCCGTGCGGGGCGGCGGGCCGTCGGCCGTACCCGGCCGGGCGGTCAGTAGGGCTTGACCAGGACGTGCGCGGCGCCCGGGATGCCCACCTCCAGCAGCTCGTCCTCCTCGGGCGTCGTCGCGCCGCCCATCTCCTGCTTGAGCACCGCGCGCGAGAGCGCCTGCACCCACATGGCCCGGGGCCGGCGCCGCTCCTCCCATGCCTTGAGCGCGCCGGGCACATCGGCCTGCGCGTCCAGCGCGTGGGCCAGCACCACCGCGTCCTCGACCGCCATGGCCGCGCCCTGGGCCAGGTGCGGGGTGCTCGCGTGCGCCGCGTCACCGGCCAGCACGACGCGGCCCACGTGCCACGGATCCTCGACCGTCACCTGGGAGATGCGGGAGTAGACCACACCGGCGGGGTCGGTGACCGAGGCGAGCGCCTGGGCCACGGGGCCCGAGAAGGCGGCCAGCCGCTCCCGCAACTGCTCCAGGGCGCGCTCCGGGTCCGGCCGGAAGTCCTCGGCCTCGGCGAACACCGCGCCCAGGTACATCAGTTCGTCCGTGATCGGGGTGAGCAGCGCCTTCGCCTCCTGCCCGGCGACCCCCATCACCACACCCCGCACCTCGGGCAGCCGCGGCACGGTCACGCGCCAGTTGGCGAACCCGGTGTACTGCGGGGTGTACCGGTCGCCGTAGAGCCGGGAGCGCAGCGGCGAGCCGATGCCGTCGAAGCCGACCACCAGGTCCCAGCGGCCCGACGAGCCGTCCGAGAGGGTGACGTCCACGCCCGCGCCGTCATCGGTGAGTTCGGTGATGGTGGCCGAGAAGCGGATCGTGGCCCCGGCCGCCGTCGCCGCGGCGCCGAGCACCCGGGCCAGCGCCGGGCGCGGGATGCCGTTGTTGGACGGGGTGTCGCCCATGCGCGGCTGCGGTATCTCGGCCAGGGTGGCGCCCGTCGGGTCGGCGATGGTGAGCACCTCCCACTCGAAGCCGGCCCGCAGGCAGTCGTCGAGCACCCCGATCTCGTCCATGGCGTGCAGCGCGTTGGACGGCTGGATGATGCCGACCCCGAGTGCGTCCAGTTCGTGCCGGGCCTCGACCACCTCCACGGTGTGACCGCGCCGGGCCAGCGCCGTGGCCAGAGTGAGTCCGCCGATGCCACCACCGTGGATCAGTACGTGCAGGGGTGTCGTCATCTCGGGTGTCTCCAGAACGAGGAAGAGAGAAGAAAAGAGAAGAAAGAAGAGAAGAAAGGAGAAGGAAGGGGGAACAGAAGGTACGGGAGGGGCGGTTCAGCCGGCCGGGACCGGCAGGCTCATCAGGTGGTCGACCAGCGCGAGCAGCGTCTCCTTGGCGAACTCGCGCTGCCTGACGTCGCCGATCAGCAGCGGGACCTGCGGATCGAGGTCGAGCGCCGTCCTGATCTCCTCGGCCGTACGGGTGTTGTGGCCGTGGAAGCAGTTGATGGCGACCACGAACGGGATGCCCCGGCTCTCGAAGAAGTCGATCGAGGCGAAGCTGGTCTCCAGGCGCCGGGTGTCCGCGATGACGACACCGCCGAGGGCGCCGTTGACGAGGTCGTTCCACATGAACCAGAAGCGTTCCTGGCCCGGGGTGCCGAAGAGGTAGACGACCACCTCGTCGCTGATCGTGATGCGCCCGAAGTCCAGGGCGACGGTCGTCGTCTCCTTCTCGCGGATGCCCGCGAGGTCGTCGACGCCGACGCTGGCCTGCGTCATGTACTCCTCGGTGCGCAGCGGAGTGACCTCGCTGACCGCGCCCACCAGGGTGGTCTTGCCGACGCCGAACCCGCCGGCGACAAGGATCTTGACGGCGGCGGGGTCCGCCTGTCTGTTGCTCATGGTGTTCTACAGTCTCCGAAGTCCGTCACGGACGGCGGCCAGCAGCCGCCGGTCTGCGCCGCCCGCCGCCCACGCCACCGAGATCGGTGCGCGGGCGCCCAGCAGGCCCTGGCTGATCAGATCGCCCACCAGGATCTTGGTCACCGACACGGGCAGGTCGAGCCCGGCGGCGACCTCCGCCACGGCGACGGGGCGGCGGCAGCGGGCCAGGATGAGCCGGTGCTCCGGCTGGAGCCTGCCCGGACGCAGCGGGGCGCCCCGTGCGTCGAGGGGTTCGTCCAGCGTGGTGAGCACCGTGATCAGGGTCAGGTCGTCGCGTTCGGGAGCGGTCCGGCCGCGGGTGATGGTGTAGGGGCGCACCATGCTCTCCTCGGCGTCGTCCCCCGTGTCCTCGTGCTCCCAGTGCGTGTTCACGGGCGCGGTCCGGTCCCGAAGGCGTCGAACTCCCCGCGGACCGCCGTCCCCAGCTTCTGCCCGACCTGCTGGACGAGGTTGTGCATGGCCAGGGACATCACCTCGGCGTCGACGTCCTGGGAGGCGACCACCGCCAGGTGCGTGCCCTGTCCGGCCGAGATGATGAACAGCCACAGGTCGGACAGTTCGACGATCACCTGGTGCACCGCACCGCCGCGGAAGAGCTGGCCGACGCCGCGGGCCAGGCTCTGCTGGCCGGTGCAGATGGCGGCCAGCCGCTCCGCGTCCGACCGGCCGATGCTCCGCGAGTGGCTGACGACCAGGCCGTCGTCGGAGAGCAGGACCGCGTTCCTGGTCTCGGCGACCGAGTCGACCAGGCCGTCGAGCAGCCAGTCGAGGTCCTGGTGGGTTGCGGTGGTACGTGTCATGATCCGTCCTCATCTCTCGTGGGGTGGCCGGGCGTGCCGGGCGCGGGGGCCGGCGGCTCGGCGTTCGCCCGCGCCGCGCGCGAGCGGCGCTGGAAGGCGCCGATCGTGGCTCCGGCACGGCGCGGTACGGGCCGGAGCATCGGGTCGTCCTGCCAGCGCGGCGGCTGTGCCGCGTCGTTCTGGGCGCCGGGGTCCAGCCGGAGTTCGTCGACCAGGCTGGCCTGCCGCACGCGGCGCGGCAGCGGCGGCTCGGCACCGGGGAGCGGCGGCAGCGGCGCGCTGGTGCCCGTGTGGGAGGGCAGCGGCGTCACGTACCGCACCGGGTATCCCGGCTCCTCGGGCGGCGCGGGCGGCGTGGTGTGCGCTGGCTGCCCCGGCACGGGGTACGGGTTCGCTCCCTGCGGGTACGGAGCCGGGTCGGCGTACCGGCTCTGGTCGCCGTACCCACCCGGAGCGCCGTAGGCATGCGTGTCGCCGTACGCGCCCGGGTCGCCGTACCCGCCCGCGGGCAGGTGCGCCGCCTGCCCGTAACCGACGTGACCGCCGTCCGGTGCCGGGAGCGGTGCCGGGAGCGGGGCCGGGATCTCGTGCCGCGCGTGGTCCGGGGCGCCGGGGAAGGGCGCGTCAGGCGGGGTGAAGAGGTCGGAGGGCCCGGTGGAGGGCTGCTCCGCGCCGGGGTACGGGGCTTCCCCGCCCGGACCGGTGTGGACGTCGTCCCGGCCGTGGGCGGTACCGGCACCGGCGTAGGCGTCGTCGTTCCGGCCGGGAGCGGCGTACGGCGGCTCGGCCGGCTCGCCCGGTGCGGGCGCCGCCGCGGTGTGCGGGACGAGCGGGGTGACGGCGGCCAGGGCGTGGCCCTGGCGCCGCGAGGGCAGCGGGTCCTGGGGTCCGGCCGTCGCCGTCGCCGTCGCCGCGGGCACCGGCTCCGAGGCGGGTACGCCCACCGGGCCGCGCGGCGCCGGTTCGGCGACGGTCAGCTCGCCCGGGACCAGGACGACGACGCGGGTGCCGCCGTAGGCGGAGGCGCGGAACTCCACGCCGAGGCCGTACTGCGCCGCGAGCCGGGCGACCACGTGCAGGCCGAGCCGGATGTCCTCGGCGTGGGCCAGGATGTCGAGCCGGGGCGGCCGGAGCATCAGGGCGTTGGCCTCGGCCAGTTGCTCCTCGTCCATGCCCAGGCCGCGGTCCTCGACCTCGATGGCGAGGCCGCGGCTGACCGTCGCCGCCCGTACCTCGACGGGGCTCGGCGGACGGGAGAAGGCGAGGGCGTTCTCGATCAGTTCCGCCAGCACGTGCGAGACGGGTCCCACCGCGCGGGCCGCCAGCCACGGGCTGCCGTCGAGATCGAGGACGACCCGCTGGTAGTCCTGCACCTCGCCCTGGGCCGAGCGCATCACGTCGAGCAGGGCGACCGGCTTGCGCCAGCGCCGGTGCGGCGTACCGCCGGAGAGGATGACGAGGTTCTCCTCGTAGCGCCGCAGCCGGGCGGTGAGGTGGTCCAGGTCGAAGAGGCCGTCCAGCACCTCGGAGTCCTCGTGCCGGCGCTCCATCTCGTCCAGCTTCTTCAGCTGCTGCCCGATGAGCTGCTGGGTGCGGCGGGCGATGCGCTGGAGCAGCCGCTCGAAGCCCCGGTGCTGGTCGGCCTGGTTGACCGCGGCCTGGAGGGCGCTGGTGCGCGCGAGGTTGAGCGCCTGCCCGAGCCGGGTCAGCTCGTCGGCCGCGCCGTCCTCGGCCTGCGGCCGGATGGCCCGTGCCTCGGTCTCGACGTCGATCTCCTCGCCCCGGCCCAGCCGTTCCACGACCTCGGGGAGCGCCTTCTCCAGCGCCTCGGCCTGTTCCTGGAGGCGGCGGATGCGCAGCCGCAGGCTGCGGGTCAGGCGCCAGGTGGTGAGGATGACCGCGACCACGGCGGCCAGGCCGATCAGCGAGGTCAGCACCAGGCGGCGCAGCAGGGAGAGCACGCTGTCCTTGCCCTCGGCGACGACCTGGTCGGTGCGCTCCTCGATGACCCCTTCGAGCTGGGGCTTGAGGGCGTCCATCGCGAGCCGCCAGGGCTTCTGCCGGTCGGCGGGCAGGCGGACGTTCCCCGACGCGTCGGGCGCCGCGGGGTGCAGCAGGGTCTGCTCGACGCGGGTCTTGCTCTGCCAGGCGGCCCCGGAGGTCATCTTCTGCCAGACCGCCACCAGGTCGGCGGGCAGATAGGGGGTGAGCTTCGCGTTCTGGAGGAACGACTGGTCCAGGACGGCCTGTTGCACCTGCTGGTAGTCCTTGGCGCTCAGCCTGCCCCGGCTCCAGCCGCGGGCCAGCAGTGCGTCGGAGCGGGAGACCATCTCCTTGGTCCAGAAGAGGTCGACGAGCGGCTGCGAGGCGGTGGTGATCCGGCCGTTGTCGACATGGCTCAGCGCCGTGAACAGCTTGAGGTCCACGGAGATCAGGTCCGTGTAGTAGCGGTACACCGCCTCCTGCTGGTCGGCGTCGCCGTCGTCGACGAGGGACCGCTGCGCGGACAGCTTCCCGATCGCCTGCCGGGCGTCGGCGACGGCGTCCCGCACCTCGGCGGGGGCGTCGCCCACGGCCGAGTCGTCGGAGAGCGACAGGAAGGTCGCCACCGCGCCGTCGGTCGAGTGCCGTTGCCGGGTGAGCGCCTCGGCGGCGCCGGTCTGTCCGGCCAGCCGCTCGGCGCTGAGCCGCCGCTCCTCCTGGAGGTTGTAGTACACGGCGTTGGAGGGTTGGCCGGCTTTCTCCGCCAGCCGTCCCTGGGCCGCCTGGCGCTGGAAGTCGAAGAAGGTCTGGCCGCTGGTGACCGCCCAGAGGGCGGCCAGGGCGACACCTGGGACGAAGGCGAGGATGAGCAGAGCGGTCCGCAGGGAGAGGGACTTCGAGCTCGTCCGCCGTGACGCGCGCGTGCGCAGGGCGATGCTCCTTGACGAGGGCCGGCCTGACGGCCGGTCATTTCTGATCCGTGCTACGACGCGTGCATATTAGTCACACTATGGAGACGAATCGGAGATCACCCTGCTCGATCAACATACGTTGTCCACACGTTCACCGTGAAATCGGGCGCCGGACAACGGGATCGGGGGCCCGCCGCCCCCGTGTCGGCGGGCCCCGTCTCCTGAGTGAGTGCCCCGGTCGGGGGGTGCCCGAAGCCTGTCCGGGACCGGTTCAGAGCTTGATTTGAGCATGACGTAGTCGGCCTACGCCCCCTGCCGTACGCGCCGGGTCAGTCCTCCGGGTGCTCTGCCATGCCGGGCCAGTCGTCGGGGCCGCCGCCCTGCCACTCGATGAGGTCGCTCTCCTCGACCTCGATGCGGTCCAGGTCCGCCAGCCGGAGGATCTCGATGACGTCGTCCAGGTGGGAGGCGAGCCCGAGGGTCACGTCGTCCTCGGTGACCCGGCGGGAGCCGTCCAGCGCGGGGGAGTGCACCACGATGTGCGGATGCTGCGTGGGGTGTGCCATGCCCCCAGGCTCCCGCCGGACGGGCCGGTCCGCACCCCGGGACCCCGGTCCGCACCCCGGGAACCCGGGACGGACGACGCCGGGCCGGGCGGCGCCGGATGCGGGACCGTCCGCATCCGGCAACCGCCCGGCCCGGCGAGCTCTCCGGCGGTGGAACCCGCCCGGCGGCGCGAGACTGGGCGCGACAGGACATTCGCGCCGCCGGACGGAGTCGGGACCGCCTCGCGCGGGCGCGGGGCGGAACATATGGGGCAGGAGAAACAGGAGAGAGAAGAGAAAGAAAAGAAGGGGAGGGGGGAGGGGCTGGGACCGCGGCGGGCGCGACGGCTCCGGAAGCGCTTCCCTCTGGTCGAGAAGACGGGTCCGGTGCCTTCACCACCGCACTGGCTCGCATCTCCCGTGGGTCCCCGGCTTCGCTGGAAGCCGGGCCACGGGGATTCCGCCGCGGTCCTCGCCCTGACCGCGGGGCGCCGGGCGGCCACCCCTCATCCGGGTCGCCCGGCGCCCGCGCGGGGCGTACGCGTCCGGCTCCCGACCTCCCCGTCGGGCGGCCGGACGCGGCTGGTGGGTCAGTCCTCGCGCAGGGCGCGGACCGCCGCCTCCACGCGCTTGCCGTACTCGGGGTCGGCGGCGTGGAAGTGCGCGAGGTTCTTCTCGACGACGTCCTGGCGGGAGACCTGCGAGAGACCGCCCGCGATGTTCGCGACCAGGCGCTCCTTCTCGGCCTCGGACATCAGCCGGTACAGCTCGCCCGCCTGCACGAAGTCGTCGTCCTTGGTGTGCGCCGGTGCCTCGTGGGTGCCGGTGTGGCCGCTGACGGCCAGCGGCGCCGCGAGCGGCCGGCCGGTCTCCACCGGGCCGTCGTAGGAGTTCGGCTCGTAGTTCTTGGCGTGCCGGCCCTGGGAGTTGGCCGCCATCAGACCGTCCCGGCCGTAGTTGGCGGCGCCGCCGGGCACGGCCCTGGGAGCGTTCACCGCGAGCTGGGTGTGGTTGACGCCCAGGCGGTAGCGGTGCGCGTCGGCGTAGGCGAACAGCCGGCCCTGGAGCATCTTGTCCGGGGACGGGCCGATGCCGGGCACGAAGTTGTTCGGGGAGAACGCGGCCTGCTCGACCTCGGCGAACACGTTGTCCGGGTTGCGGTCCAGGACCAGGCGGCCCACCCGCTGGAGCGGGTAGTCCCGGTGCGGCCACACCTTGGTCAGGTCGAACGGGTTGAAGCGGTAGCCGTCCGCCTGGGCCGCGGGCATGAGCTGGACGTACAGCGTCCAGGACGGGTGCACCCCGCGCTCGATGGCCTGGAGCAGGTCGGTCTGGTGGGAGCTGCCGTCCTTGCCGGCGAGTTCCTGGGCCTGCTCGGCGGTCAGGCTGCGGATGCCCTGGTCCGTCTTGAAGTGGTACTTGACGAAGAACGCCTCGCCCTCGGCGTTCGTCCACTGGTAGGTGTGCGAGCCGTAGCCGTTCATGTGGCGGTACGACGCCGGGATGCCGCGGTCGCCCATCAGCCAGGTCACCTGGTGTGTGGCCTCGGGGGCGTGCGCCCAGAAGTCCCAGACGTTGTCCGGCTCCTGGCGGCCGGTGAACGGGTCGCGCTTCTGCGAGTGGATGAAGTCGGGGAACTTGATCGGGTCCTTGATGAAGAACACCGGGGTGTTGTTGCCGACGAGGTCGTAGTTGCCCTCCTCGGTGTAGAACTTCAGCGCGAAGCCGCGCGGGTCGCGCACCGCGTCCGCGCCGCCGAGGCTGTCGGCCACCGTGGAGAAGCGCGCGAACACCTCGGTGCGCTTGCCGATCGTGTCCAGGAAGGCGGCGTGGGTGAACCCGGTGACGTCGTCGGTCACCTCGAAGTGGCCGTAGGCGCCCGAGCCGCGGGCGTGCACCACGCGCTCCGGGATGCGCTCGCGGTTGAAGCGCGCCAGCTTCTCCAGAAGGTGCTGGTCCTGGAGGAGGAGCGGGCCGCCGATGCCGGCGGAGGCGGAGTTCTGGTTGTCGGCGACCGGGGCGCCGGACTCGGTCGTGAGCACGCGCTGCGACATCGTGGACCTTCCATGCGAGGGGCAGCGGAAACTTGTTTCCGCTTCGTGGAGCCTAGATTTGGGCGTTCGGGACGTCAACAGTTTGTTGAATTCCCGCCCGCGGGGCTGCTGCCGGAGGCTGACCGGTGGACGCCGCCGCCTGGGCGCGACAGGACAGATGTCGGCGGCGGCGCCCCCCGGAGCTGTGGGACCGGCCTGCGGGGGCGCCGGTCAGACCCGGGCGCCGGACAGGCGCTCCACGGCCCGCAGCAGGGCCGAGTGGTCCAGGCCGCCGTCGCCCTGGGCGCGCAGCGAGGCGACCAGCTGGGCGACCACGGCGCCGACCGGCAGGGCGGCACCGACGCTGCGGGCGGCGTCGGTGACGATGCCCATGTCCTTGTGGTGCAGGTCGATGCGGAAGCCCGGCTTGAAGTCCCGGTCGAGGAAGTTGTCCTTCTTGCGGGTCAGCACGGTGGAGCCGGCCAGGCCGCCGTTCAGCACGTCCAGGGCCGCCGCGAGGTCCACGCCGGACTTCTCCAGGAAGACCACGGCCTCGGCGCACGCCTGGATGTTCACCGCGACGATCAGCTGGTTGGCCGCCTTCACGGTCTGGCCCGAGCCGTGCGGACCGCACAGCACGATGGTCCGGCCCAGGGCGTCGAAGAGCGGCTTGGCCTCGTCGAAGTCGGCCTGACCGCCGCCGACCATGATGGACAGCACCGCCTCGATCGCGCCCGCCTCGCCGCCGGAGACGGGGGCGTCCAGCACGCGGATGCCCTTGTCCTGCGCGGCCTTCGCCAGGTCGATCGAGGTCTGCGGGGTGATCGAGGACATGTCGATCAGGAGCGCGCCGGAGCGCGCGTTCTCCAGGATGCCGTCCGGGCCGTAGGCGATGGCCTCGACCTGCGGGGAGGCGGGCACCATCGTGATGATCACGTCGGCGTCCGCGACCGCCTCGGCGATCGAACCGGCCGCGGTGCCGCCGGCGGCGGTCAGCCGATCCAGCTTCTCCTGCTCCAGGGTGAAGCCGGTGACCTGGTAGCCCGCCTTGATCAGGTTCTCGGACATGGGGGAGCCCATGATGCCGAGGCCGATCCAGGAAACCTTGGGAAGAGTGCTCATGACGGGGGTGCCTCTCTGAAAAGCTCTGGTGTTGTGGAGGGTCAGCGGGCCGCGCGGGCGCCGGCGGGCAGCCAGTCGAAGGCCTCGGCGCTCGGCCGGTCGCCGGGCTTGTACTCCAGGCCGACCCACCCGTCGTATCCGGCCTTGGCGAGCCGGTCGAGCAGGTCCTCCAGGGGCAGCGAACCGGTGCCGGGGGCGCCGCGCCCGGGGTTGTCGGCGATCTGCACATGCCCGGTCTTCGCGGCGTACCGGTCGATCACCGCGGGCAGGTCCTCGCCGTTCATCGACAGGTGGTACAGATCCATCAGGAAGCGGGCGTTGCCCAGGCCGGTCGCGGCGTTCACCCGGTCCACGACCTCGACGGCGGCGGGCGCGCTCACCAGCGGGCACAGCGGCGACTCGGGCTTGTTCAGCGCCTCGATCAGGACGATCGCGCCGATCCGGTCGGCGGCGCGGGCCGCCAGGACCAGGTTCTCCAGGGCGAGCGCGTCCTGCTCGGCCGGGTCCACGCCCTCGACCCGGTTGCCGTACAGCGCGTTGAGCGCCGTGCAGCCGAGCGAGCGGGCGAATTCCACGGCCACGTCGATGTTGGCGCGGAACCGCTCCGACTCCTCGCCGGGCACCGACAGGGCGCCGCGGTCGGGGCCGGGGAGCCTGCCCGCGTAGAAGTTCAGGCCGGTGAGCCGGACGCCCGCGTCCTCGATCGCCTTCCTGAGGGCGTCCAGCTCGGACTGCTCGGGGGTGGGGGTGTCGATCCAGGGCCACCACAGCTCGACCGCGGTGAAGCCGGCCGCGGCGGCGGCCGCGGGGCGCTCCAGGAGCGGGAGTTCCGTGAAGAGGATCGACAGGTTGACGTTGAAGCGCTGGTCTGCGAATCCCATCGGGGCCGCGCTCCCTTCCGTGTCGTTATTCCGTATGACGGAAGTTCGTTTCTGCTTAATGGAAGACTGCCGTCGGGTGTCGCGGCTTGTCAAGAGGGCGCCGGCGGCGGACGGTCCCCGGATCGCCCGGACCCGCCCGGAAACCGGCCTTGCGCGTTAGGTTGAGCGCGTGCGATTGAGAGTGGAGTTCACGACCGAACCCTTCGACCTGGACCAGGCCCCCGCGCACGCGGTGGTGGCCCGCGAGGTCGTGGAGGGCGCCGCGCTGGACGCCGTGGACGTCGGCCCTTTCGGCAACACCGCGGAAGGCGGCGCCGACGCCGTGCTGAGCGCCGTGGACACCCTGCTGCGCAGGAGCCTGGCGGCGGGCGCCACCCGGATCTCGCTCCAGGTCAACGTGATCGGGGAGGGCGATAGGTGACCGGGCAGGAGCCGTTCATCGCGGCCGTGAAACCGCTGATCGACGCGATCGGCGGCGAGCTGCTCCCGCCGGAGCAGGCCGGACCCGACGACGTCGTGCTCGCCTGGGAGGGGGTGGACGCCGTCGGTGTGCGCCTGCCCCAGCTGGCCGACTCCCTCGACCACATCCTGGCCGCCATGGAGCGCCGCGAGGGCATGCCGCTCGCCGACCTGGACCGCAGGTCCAAGCAGGAGGTCGTACGGGTCCTGGAGGCGCGCGGCGCCTTCTCCGTGCGGCACGGGGTGGAGACCGTGGCGAGCGCGCTCGGGGTCAGCCGCTTCACCGTCTACAACTACCTCAACCGGGACAAGGAGGGCTGAGCCGCCCCGACCGGGAGGAGTGCAGGGGAGCCGCTCCGGGCTTTGCGCGGAATTTTCAACAAACTGTTGACGCAGTGTTTCGGAGAGCGTTAGCTATCCGCAGCCCGTTCAGCACACAGGCCGTTCGCGGCCACGGAGGCTCCCGTGACTACGACTTCCACGCCGTCGGGCCTCGCCCGCTTCAACACTCTCCCGGATGCCGCGGCCCGTGCCGCGCTCCTGGAGGCGTGCGCCTCCACGGCATGGGCCGAGCGGCTGCTCGCCGCCCGCCCCCACGCCAGTGCCGAGGACCTGTACACCGCCAGTGACGCCGCCATGGCCGAGCTGACGGCGGCGGACCTCGCACAGGCCATGTCCGGCCATCCGCCGATCGGCCGCCCCAAGCCCGGCGACCCGACCTCGGCCCGCGAACAGAGCGGTATGGCCGGCGCCTCCGAGGCCCTCAAGGAGGAGATGCTCGAACTGAACCTGGCCTACCAGGAGAAGTTCGGCCATGTGTTCCTCATCTGCGCCACCGGCCGGACCGGTGAGCAGATGCGGGACGCGGTGAAGGAGCGGATCGGCAACGCGCCGGAGCAGGAACGGGAGATCGTCCGCACCGAGCTGGGGAAGATCAACCGCATCCGGCTCGCGCGCCTGCTCGAAGACGCCTGAGCACCTGCTCGAAGACGCCCGAAGAGGAAACCATGAGCACCGAGACCACCGCCTCCGTGTCCACCCACATCCTGGACACCAGCGTCGGCCGCCCCGCCGGGGGCGTCGCCGTCCAGCTCTCCGCCCGCTCGGGCCGGGACGCCGACTGGCAGACGCTCGGCGGTTCCGCGACCGACGCGGACGGGCGGTGCAAGGACCTGCCGGCCCTGCCGGAGGGGACCACACACGTGCGGCTCGGCTTCGACACCGAGACGTACTTCGCCAAGAAACAAGCCGCGGCCCAGCAGGACGCCCCCGCGCTCCGGGACAGCGAGAACGGCCGGCCGGTGTTCTTCCCCGAGGTGACCATCGCCTTCGCGGTGGTGCCCGGGGAGCACTACCACGTTCCGCTGCTGCTCAACCCGTTCGGCTACTCCGTTTACCGAGGGAGCTGACCGACACATGACCCGTTTCGTCCTGGGACAGAACCAGTACGGCAAGGCAGAGAACCGCGTCGTCAAGATCACGCGGGACGGCGACACGCACCACATCAAGGACCTGAACGTCTCCGTCGCCCTCTCCGGCGACATGGAGGAGGTCCACCGCAGCGGTTCCAACGCGAACGTCCTGCCGACCGACACCACCAAGAACACGGTGTTCGCCTTCGCCAAGGAGCACGGGATCCAGAGCGCCGAGGACCTCGGCGTCAAGCTCGCCCGCCACTTCGTGGACGACAACGAGCCCATCCACCGGGCCCGCATCCGCATCGAGGAGTACTCCTGGGAGCGGATCGAGACCTCCAAGGGCGGCGCCCGCTTCGTCGGCGCCGACGAGATCGCCCACTCCTTCGTCCGCAAGGGCCAGGAGACCCGCGTCGCGCAGATCACCTACGACGGCCACGGCATCCAGGTGCTCTCCGGGTTCAAGGACCTCACCGTCCTGAACTCGACCAACTCCGAGTTCTTCGGCTTCCTGAAGGACAAGTACACCACCCTGCCCGAGGACCACGACCGCATCCTCGCCACCACCGTCGCCACCTGGTGGCGGCACAACTGGGACGGCGTCGACTCGCACGCCCCGGACTGGGACCGCTCCTACGGCGGGGTGCGCAAGCACGCCCTCCAGGCGTTCGCCGAGACCTACTCGTACTCCCTCCAGCAGACCCTGTTCGAGATGGGCGTACGGGTGCTGAACTCCCGTGACGAGGTCGACGAGATCCGCTTCTCGATGCCCAACAAGCACCACTTCCGTTCGGACCTCTCGCCGTTCGGGATCGACAACGAGGCCAAGGACGGCGCCGTGTACTACGCCGCCGACCGCCCCTACGGCCTGATCGAGGCCACCATCCTGCGCGACGGAGCCGAGCAACTCATCCCGGTCGACATGACCAACCTCTGACGCGGGACGCGCGCCGCCGGCCCGGCCCCACCGGGCCGGCGGCACGCCACACCGGAGGGAACACCATGGCACAGCCTGCAACGGAGCCGGCGAAAGGCTCCTGTTCCACCCCGCCGGTGCACACCGAGGACGCCGTCACGTCCGTGCACCCGGTGGACGAGAAGCTCCACCCCTCGCGGCTCGTCCCCGCCGCGCTCCAGCACATCGCCGCGATGTACGCGGGCGTTGTCACTCCTCCGCTCATCATCGGCCAGGCCTGCGGGCTCGACATCGCGGCCCGCACCCGGCTGATCGCCGCCTCCCTGCTCATCGCCGGTGTGGCCACCATTCTCCAGACCATCGGCGTCAAGGGCCTCGTCGGCAACCGCCTGCCCTTCGTCAACGCCGCCTCCTCCGCGGGCATCGCCCCCATCCTCGCGATCGCCGAGACCAACTCCCCGGGCCGCCAACTCCCCGCCATCTACGGCGCGGTGATGGTCGCCGGTGTCTTCTGCCTGGCCGTCGGACCGTTCTTCGGACGCCTGCTGCGCTACTTCCCGCCGCTCGTCACCGGTGTGGTGATCACCCTCATCGGGGTCACCCTGATGCCCGTACCGGTCGGCTGGGCCCAGGGCGGCGACAAGACCGCCGCCGACTTCGGCGCCATGAGGAACCTCGCGCTGGCCGCCTTCACCCTGGTCGTCATCCTGCTGATCCAGCGCTTCGGCCGCGGCTTCGTCAAGCAAGTCGCCCTGCTCTTCGGCCTGTTGATCGGCACGCTGGCCGCCATGCCCTTCGGGATGGCCGACTTCAGCGGCATCCGCTCCGCACCCGTCGCCGCGCTGCCCACCCCCTTCGCCTTCGGCGCCCCCGTCTTCGAGCCCGCCGCGATCCTCTCCCTGTGCATCGTGATGCTGGTGCTGATGACCGAGTCCAGCGCCGGGATGCTCGCCCTCGGCGAGATCTGCGACCGCCGCGCCGACGCCCGCACCATCACCCGCGGACTGCGCACCGACGGCATCGCCACCCTGCTCGGCCCCGTCTTCGGCGGCTTCCCCACCTCGGCCTTCGCCCAGAACGTCGGCGTCGTCTCGCTGACCCGGGTGCGCAGCCGCTACGTCGTCGCCACCGCCGGCGCCGCCCTGCTCGTCCTCGGCGCCTTCCCCGTGCTCGGCGCGGTGGTGTCCCTGGTGCCCATGCCGGTGCTGGGCGGCGCGGGCATCGTCCTGTTCGGCTCCATCGCGGTCAGCGGCATCCGTACGCTCTCCGAGGCCGGACTCGACGACAGCTCCAACATCATCCTGGTCGCCGTCGCCCTGGGCGCCGGCATCATCCCGCTGGCCGCGCCCACCTTCTACGCCGAGTTCCCGGCCTGGGCGCAGACCGTCCTGGGCTCCGGGATCAGCGCCGGCGCACTCGTCGCCGTCCTGCTCAACCTCTTCTTCCACCATCTCGGCACCCGGAGCCGCACGGCCCCGGCACTCAAATCCTCCTAGGGTCCTGCCGTGCCCTCCCCGTGGGCCATCCCCGCCCACGGGCCGCCACTGAAAGACAAGGAAAGCGCCATGGCACCATCGGCAGCCCCGCGCATCGTCATCGAGAACGCCGCCATCGCGACCGTCGACGCGAACGACACCGAGTACGCCTCCGGACACCTCGTCATCGCCGGGAACAGGATCGAGTCCGTCGGCGCCGGACCGGCCCCCGCGGGCCTGACGGACGTGGCGCGGCGCATCGACGCCGGCGGCCACCTCGTCACCCCCGGCCTGGTCAACACCCACCACCACTTCTACCAGTGGATCACCCGGGGCCTGGCCACCGACCACAACCTGTTCAACTGGCTCGTCGCGCTCTACCCCACCTGGGCCCGCATCGACGAGGAGATGGTGTACGCGGCGGCGCAGGGGTCGCTCGCCATGATGGCCCGCGGCGGCGTCACCACCGCCATGGACCACCACTACGTCTTCCCGCAGGGCTCCGGCGACCTGTCCGGCGCGATCATCCGGGCCGCCTCCGAGATGGGCGTCCGGTTCACGCTGGCCCGCGGTTCGATGGACCGCAGCGAGAAGGACGGCGGCCTGCCGCCCGACTTCGCCGTGGAGACGCTGGAGGGCGCCCTCGCCGCCACCGAGGAGACCGTCAAGAAGCACCACGACGCCTCCTTCGACGCCATGACCCAGGTGGCCGTCGCCCCCTGCTCGCCCTTCTCCGTCTCCACCGAACTGATGCGCCAGGGCGCCGAACTCGCCCGGCGGCTCGGCGTGCGCCTGCACACCCACGGCTCGGAGACCGTGGAGGAGGAGAAGTTCTGCCACGAGCTGTTCGGCATGGGCCCCACCGACTACTTCGAGTCGACGGGCTGGCTCGGCGAGGACGTGTGGATGGCGCACTGCGTCCACATGACCGACTCCGACATCGCCGCCTTCGGCCGCACGAAGACCGGTGTGGCGCACTGCCCGTCCTCCAACGCCCGCCTCGCGGCCGGCATCGCCCGGGTCCCCGACATGCTCGCCGCGGGCGTCCCGGTCGGCCTCGGCGTCGACGGCACCGCCTCCAACGAGTCCGGCGAACTCCACACCGAGCTGCGCAACGCCCTGCTGATCAACCGTCTCGGCGCGCACCGCGAGGCGGCCCTGAACGCCCGGCAGGCGCTGCGCCTGGGCACCTACGGCGGCGCCCAGGTGCTGGGCCGGGCCGCGCAGACCGGCTCCCTGGAGGCCGGCAAGCTCGCCGACCTCGTGCTGTGGAAGCTGGACACCCTGGCCCACGCCTCCATCGCGGACCCCGTGACCGCCCTGGTCTTCGGCGCCGCCGCCCCGGTCACCGCCTCCTTCGTCAACGGCCGGCAGATCGTCGAGAACGGCCGCCTGCTGCACGCCGACGAGGACGCCATCGCGCACGCCACCCGCGAAGAGGCCCGCCGCCTGGCGCGGATCGCCGCACAGCACTGACCCGACCCCGGCCGGCCGCACACCACGAAGCGGACCCGCCGGACGAAGAACTCCGGCCAGGAGGGACGGCTCCCGGCCGGTGGCCGCGGACCCGAGCGGGGTCCGCGGCGGCCGCCCCCGGGGCGCACGTGCACACGCGCGCCCCGGGACGGTCACCGTCACCCGGAGCGGCCCGTCCGCCGGCCGCTCCCTCCCCAGCTCTCGGTCCCGCTCGTGAGCTCCCGGTCCCGCTCGTGCGGGAGGCCCCCCACGCCCACGCATCACCTCCTTGATACCCACGTCAAAGCCGACGTGACAACCGACCGGAGGAACCGCCGTGCCCGCACCGACCGCCGACGCGCCGGCCGCGCCAGCCAAGTCCCCCGTCCACCCCGTCGACGAGAAGCTCCCCGCCCTGAAGATGGCGACCAGCGGCCTCCAGCACGTGGCCGCCATGTACGCGGGGGTCGTCGCCCCGCCCCTGATCGTCGGCGCGGCCATCGGCCTGAGCGCCCGTGACCTCACCTTCCTCACCGGCGCGTGCCTGTTCACCGCGGGCCTCGCCACCTTCCTCCAGACGCTCGGCATCTGGAAGATCGGCGCCCGGCTGCCCTTCGTCAACGGCGTCACCTTCGCCGGTGTCGCCCCGATGACCGCGATCGTCGCCTCCACCAAGGACAAGTCCGACGCGCTGCCCGTCATCTTCGGCGCGGTCATCGTCGCCGGACTCCTCGGCTTCCTCTGCGCCCCGCTGTTCTGCAAGGCCATCCGCTTCTTCCCGCCGGTCGTCACCGGCAGCGTGATCACCCTCATCGGTGTCTCCCTGCTGCCGGTCGCCTTCGGCTGGGCCCAGGGCCCGAACCCGGCCGCGCACGACTACGGCTCGGTCACCAATCTGACCCTGGCCGGCATCACCCTCCTGCTGGTCCTGCTGCTGCGCCGCTTCACCCGCGGCTTCGTCAAGCAGATCGCCGTCCTGATCGGCCTGGTCCTGGGCACCCTGGTCGCCATCCCCTTCGGCGCCACGGACTTCGGCCCGGTCGCCGACGCCGACGTGGTCGGCTTCCCGACGCCCTTCCACTTCGGCGCCCCGCAGTTCCAGGTCGCCGCGATCCTGTCGATGTGCGTCGTCATGGTGGTCTGCATGACCGAGTCCACCGCCGACATGCTCGCCCTCGGCGAGATCGTCGAACGCCCGGCGGACGAGCGGACCATCGCGGCGGGCCTGCGCGCCGACACCCTCGGCTCGGCCCTCAGCCCCCTGTTCAACGGCTTCATGTGCAGCGCCTTCGCCCAGAACATCGGCCTGGTCGCGATGACCCGCATCCGCAGCCGCTACGTGGTCGCCGCGGGCGGCGGCTTCCTGGTGCTGATGGGCCTGTGCCCGGCCGCCGCCTCCCTCATCGCCGTCGTACCGCGGCCGGTGCTGGGCGGCGCGGGCGTGGTGCTGTTCGGCTCGGTGGCCGCCAGCGGTATCCAGACGCTGGTCAGGGCGGGCCTGGACAAGGACAACAACGTCCTGATCGTCGCCGTCTCGCTCGCCGCCGGCATCATCCCGATCACCGCGCCGGAGTTCTACCACGCCTTCCCCGAGACCGCCCGGATCGTCCTGGACTCGGGCATCTCCACCGGCTGCGTCGTGGCCGTCGCGCTGAACCTGCTCTTCAACCACATCGGCAAGGGCCAGGACGCGGAGGACGTCACCCATCCGATGGAGAGCGGCACGGAGATCGCGGAGGCCGCCCAGCCGGCCCCCACGCACTGACCGCACCCGCCCGCGGGGGTACGGCACCGCCCGGTGCCGCACCCCCACGGCGCGGCGCCGCGCGACGGGCTCACAGGCCCAGCAGCGCCGGATCCTTCGCGAGGTCCCGGAACCGGTCCCGGGGAGCGGCCACCAGTCTGCGTGCCGTCAGGTCCAGCAGCCCGCCGACCGCGGTGATCTCCGCGGCCACCGTGCCGTCGGCCTTGCGGACGGTCTGGTGTATCCGGAACGTCTTGCCCTCGCCCCACTCGAACACACAGCTCACCACGGCCTCGTCACCGGCGAGCAGCTCCCGCCGGAAGCCGATGGTCGTCTCCAGCGCCACCGGTCCCACGCCCGTGGCGATCAGGTCGCTCTGGCTGATGCCGGCCGCCTGGAGCAGCGACCAGCGGGCGTGCTCCGCGTAGTTGAGGTACACGGCCTGGTTGAGGTGTCCCTGCACATCGGTCTCGTATCCCCGGACGGTCACCGGGACGGAAAACGGCTTGCTCACTGCATCCCCTTCTCGTACGTCACGCCTGTGACGTCTGTCCTCCTCCGACCGCCCCGATCCTGGCACGCCCCTCACGCCCGGCGCGGGGAGGCCAGCAGGTAGCGCACCCGGGTCCGCGGCTCCGTGCACACGCCGGGCTGCCAGCCCGCCCGTTCCAGCGCCGCCGCGCAGGCCGCCAGCAATTCCGCGTCCGGCGCGTACACCGCGACCGCCTCGGGCTGCGGGGTCGCCCGCACCCGGTAGCCGTCCGCCGCCGCCCCCGCCGGACGGAGCCCGGCCGCCTCCAGGGCCAGCGCGGCGGCCCGCACCAGATGCGCGCGCTCCCAGCCGCACGGCCGCTCCGCCGCGCCGTCCGGGTTGGTCATCCGGCGCAGCTCCAGCAGCCCCTGCCAGGCGCTGTGCACCTCACGCGCCCGCGCGGCCCCGTCGTACACCTCCGCCGCCCCCGCCGCTTCCTGGTCCTCCTCGCCGCCGACCCGGGCGGCGAACACACCGGCGGACGGCGGGACGTCCGCCGGGGGACCGGGGGCCGCCGGTGGGGGAGCGGGGACCGCCGGTGCGGGCCCCGCCTCGCGTATCCGGTGGCCCGCCGGGGTCAGGAAATGGTCGTGCGGCGGGCGCGGGTGCCGGAAGGCCAGCCCGCGGGCCACCAGGGCCGCGAGCTGCGCCTCGGTGCCCCGCAGCCGCCCGGTCACCGGATCGGCGGCGTCGACGACCCGGCGCTGCGCGGCGGTCGGCGGTCGTGTCACGGCGTGCTCCCTCCCCGGGGCCCCGGCATGGACGAGCGGGCCGGGAAGGAGTCCCCGGCCCGTTCAGAAGGCTACGGCCCGGGTCTGACAACGCGCCGTGGCCTTCCGAACGGACCGTCAGTGCGATGATCCGGCCGGTGCGGGCGGCCGGATGTTCCAGCCCGCGACCACCGGCCGGTCGTGCTCGGTGCCCAGCCGGCACACCGTGCCGGTGGCGAGCTGGAACAGCGCGCCCGACGCCGGGGGCAGACCCAGCCGCCGGGCCGTCAGCACCCGCAGGAAGTGCCCGTGCGCGACGAGCAGCACGACGCCCTCGGTGTTCGCGAACGCGGCGTCCACCTTGGCCAGCATCCGGTCGGCGCGCTCGCCGACCTGCTCCACCGTCTCGCCGGGGTGTTCCGGCGGCCCCGGCGCGACCCCGTCCGTGAACAGGAACCAGCCGGGCCGGGTCCGCTGGATCTCGGGCGTCGTCACCCCTTCGTAGCCCCCGTAGTCCCACTCCCGCAGGTCCGCGTCGACGCGGGCGTCCGGCACCCCGATCAGCTCGGCCGTCTCCCGGGCCCGCTGGAGCGGGCTGACGAACGCGGCACCGATGCGGTGCGACCGGATCAGCGGCACCAGCCGCCGCGCCTCCTCCCGCCCGTGCTCGGTGAGCGGGACGTCCGTACGGCCGGTGTGCCGCCCGGAGCGCGACCACTCGGTCTCCCCGTGCCGGACGAGAAAGAGGTCACCCATGCCCGGCCGTCCCTTCCCTGTCGCCGCGTCGCCGCCGACGACACCCTGACACGGCCCGGGAGGGCCCGCAGCCGGGAGTGCGCCGTCCGGCCGGTACGGGGCCGTTCACCGCGATTCCGGCCGGGGGTCCACCTGTCCCCCGTACAGGTGGACCCCCGACGGCCCGAGCCGTACGGGACCGGCGGCCGCACGGGGAAGCATGCCAAGGAGCCGCTCCGCCGAGTTGACACAGAGTCGACTCTTGTTGCCATCGCGTCCACACCGGAGCCGATACGGCCACCTCTCGCGCCACGGGACCCGCGGATTCGAGCCGATACGCTTGTTCACCTGTGAACTACTTCTTTCCTCGCGGCCGCCGGGAGCAGGGGCGAGGCGATGGGAGAACGAGATGCCGGTGACACCCGAGACGGCCGGGAGCGACGTCCTGGACGGGGTCGAGTGCTTCGAGCACTGGCGGGAGGTGATGGGGCGGACCCGGGCCGCCGAGATGACCAGTGACCATGTCACCACCTTCAGCGCGACCGTGCGGCAGGCGCGGCTCGGCCCCGTGGCCGTCCTGCGGACGGCGTTCCCCTCGATCCGGGTCAGGCGGACCGAGCGGATGATCCGCCGGTGCGACGACGAGCTCTACCACCTGACGATGCTGACGGCCGGCCACGGAACCGTGGCCTCGGCCGGTCCGGGAGGGACACAGCGGCTCACACCGGGCCATTTCCATCTGGTGACCAGCTCACAGCCGTACGATTCCTGGTTCGCCGGAACCCCCGGCACCGGAGTGGGACACCCGCGCGCCGAGGGCATCGGCATCGACCTGCCGGCGTCGGCCCTGCCCATCCCCGCGCACCGGGTCCGCCATCTGCTCGGCCGGGTGCTGCCGGGACAGCAGGGCACGGGCGCGGTGCTGGCGGCGTTCCTGCTCACCCTGGACCGCCAGCTGCCCGCGCTCCGGCCCGCCGAGGCGACCCGGCTCGGCGCCGTGGCGGCCGACCTGCTGTCCGCCTGCCTGGCGCGGGAGCTGGACGCCGAGGACGCGCTGCCGGAACAGACGCGGCACCGGGCCATGCTCCACGACGTGCGCGCCTTCGTCCGGCGGCACCTGCACGACCCCGGCCTGACCCCGGCGAAGGTCGCCGCGGCGCACCATGTCTCCGTCAGCTATCTGCACCGGCTCTTCACCCGCGGCTCGCAGGGCACGACCCTCGCCGCGTACATCCGCCGGCAGCGGCTGGCGAAGGCGTACCGCGATCTCGTCGACCCGGCCCTGAGCGCCCTGCCGATCCACGCCGTCGCCGCGCGGTGCGGAATGCCCCGCCCCTCCGCCTTCACCCGGGCGTTCAAGGCGGCCTACGGGATCTCGCCGAGCGATCACCGGCACTACTGCCGGTAGCCGTCGAGGAACCGCCCGATCCTGCTGATCGCCGTCTCCAGCACATCCGCGTGCGGGAGCGTCAGGATGCGGAAGTGGTCGGGCGTGGGCCAGTTGAAGCCGGTGCCCTGCACGATCTGGATCTTCTCGCGGAGCAGCAGGTCCAGGACGAACCGCTCGTCGTCGTGGATCTTGTGGACCGCGGGGTCGAGCCGGGCGAACGCGTACAGGGCGCCCCGGGGCTTGACGCAGGAGACGCCCGGGATCTCGTTGAGCTTCTCCCAGGCGATGTTCCGCTGCTCGTACAGCCTGCCGCCGGGCACGGTCAGTTCGCCGATGGACTGGCGGCCGCCGAGCGCGGCCTGGATGGCGTACTGCGCGGGCGCGTTGGGGCACAGGCGCATGGAGGCCAGCATGGTCAGGCCCTCCAGATAGTCCCTGGCGTCCTGCCGGGGTCCGGTCACGACCAGCCAGCCGGAGCGGAACCCGGCCACGCGGTACGTCTTGGACAGGCCGCAGAAGGTCAGGACCACCAGGTCGGGCGCGAGCGCGGCCGTCGAGTGGTGCACGGCGTCGTCGTAGAGGATCTGGTCGTAGATCTCGTCGGCGAACACCATCAGGCCGTGCCTGCGGGCGAGGTCGAGGATGCCCTCCAGGATCTCCTTCGGATAGACCGCGCCCGTCGGGTTGTTGGGGTTGATGATCACGACGGCCCTGGTCCGGTCGGTGATCTTCGACGCCATGTCGTCCAGGTCCGGGTACCAGTCGGCCTGCTCGTCGCACCGGTAGTGGACCGCCTTGCCGCCGGCCAGGGTGGTCACGGCAGTCCACAGCGGGTAGTCCGGGGCGGGGACCAGGACCTCGTCGCCGTCCTCCAGCAGCGCCTGTACGGCCATGGAGACCAGCTCCGAGACGCCGTTGCCGAGGAAGACGTCGTCGACGCCGACCTCCAGGCCGCGTGCCTGGTAGCGCTGGGCGACCGCGCGGCGGGCGGAGAGGACCCCGCGCGAGTCGGTGTAGCCGTGCGCCCGCGGGAGCATCCGGATCATGTCCTGGACGATCTCCTCGGGCGCCTCGAAGCCGAAGAGCGCCGGGTTGCCGGTGTTCAGGCGCAGCACGCTGTGCCCCGCCTCCTCCAGCGCGTTGGCGTGCTCGATCACCGGGCCGCGGATCTCGTAACAGACCTCGTTGAGCTTGCTCGACTGCCGGAACTCCATGCGCCCCTCCGGTTCGTGGTGTTGCTTGGTTTTACCAAGTGCGAGCTTGGAAAGTCCAACAACATGTCTAGACTGCGTCGCATGTCACCTCGCCGAAGCTACGACCAGTACTGCTCAGCGGCCCGCGCGCTCGACGCGGTCGGCGACCGCTGGACCCTGCTGATCGTCCGGGAACTGCTCGCCGGTCCCCGCCGCTACACGGACCTGCACGCCGATCTGCCCGGGGTGAGCACCGACGTCCTCGCCTCCCGGCTGAAGGACATGGAGCGCGACGGGCTGACGAGCAGGCGCCGGCTGCCGCCGCCCGGGGCCGCCCATGTCTACGAACTCACCCCGCGCGGGCGCGCGTTGCTGCCGGTACTGCGGACGCTGGGGGAGTGGGGGCGGGCGGAGCTGGGCGAGCCGCGCCCGACCGACGCGGTGCGCGCGCACTGGTTCGCGCTGCCCCTGCTGGGCCCGCTGGCGGGCGACGGCCTCGTCGAAGTACGCCTGGAGAAAGGCGTCTTCCATCTGTACCCGCGGGACGAGGAAGGTGCCGTGTACGGCGACGGGCCCGCCCCCCGGGAGCCCGACGCCCGCCTGGCCCTCGACTCCGCCACCTGCGCGGAGCTCGCGCGCGGCGAGCTGGATCTCGCGGACGCGGTGCGCGAGGGCCGGGTGACCGTCACCGGGGACGGCCCGCTCGCCAAGTCCCTGCGGGAGGGATGACGGTCGCCGCGGGCGGAGTGACGGTCCCTGCGGCAGGCACGGCGAAGGCCCGCCCCGCCGGAGCGGAACGGGCCTGTCGCATCAGTGACATGACGTAGCGTCAGGCACCCGGCGGTACCCGCGAGGGCCGCCCGGAGCCCCGGGTCAGCGCGTAGCCGCCGATGCCCGCGAGCGCGGCCAGCACGGCGCCGATCCCGGACCACACCCACCGGTCGGACCACCAGCCCGACGACCAGCCGCCGTCCGGCTCGATGCTCGACAGCACCGCCGTCTTCTTCTTGCCGTCGCCGCTGTCACCGCCGTCGTGCTGCGAGGTGACCGCGATCCCGGGGACCAGCGGCTGGGACAGCGAACCGTCCACGGCCGCGGGGCCGCCGATGTGCTTGGACTCCGCCCGGACCTCCGTGCTCACCGGCAGGCCCAGGTCCGAAGCCTGGAGGCCGACCGCGGTGAGCCGGATGTAGTACGTGCCGGGCAGCGGGTCGTTGGCCCACGGCTCCGACCAGGCGCGGACCGTGCGCAGGACGCAGGCCAGCTCCACCGAGGCGGTGCCCGCGGCGGCGGTGCGGGTCTGGGCGCCGTACTGGCACGACTGGCGGCGGCGCAGCCCGTCGTAGACGTCGACCTGCCAGGTCTGCGTGGTGTGCTGCTCGGGCAGCTTCACCGTCGCGTGCACGGTGGGACGCTGACCGGCGTCCGCGGGGAACGACCAGTACAGGTAGTCGCCGGTGGAGGCGCTCGCGGTGGCCCGCTGCCCCTGCTCGATCTCCGTCGCCGTACGGAAGGAGGTGCCCGCCTGCGAGGGGGCCTTGCTGTCGCCGGACGGGCTCGCCGAGGGCGAGGAGTCGGCCACCGCGGGGGCCGCCGCAAGCCCCAGGGCGAGCAGTGCGGCGCCGAACGCACGGGTGAGACGCATCAGTTGGTCCTCCAGATCGCCACGCGCCAGCGCGAGAGCCAGCCCCAGATCACTCCGGCGAGGAAGCCGGTCAGCACCAGGAGGCCGAGCAGCCACCAGCCGCGGCCGAGTCCGAACGCCGCCACGTCGCCCGACGGGTCGGGGGCGCCCACCACGTCCACGGTCAGCTCCAGCGGCAGACCCGGCGTGGTCTTCACCCCGGCGGTCGGCGCGAAGGAGTTGGTGACCTGGAGGCACACCGTCTCCGCCGGGGCGTTGTCGTCGTCGCTCTTCGGCTTCGGATAGCGCAGGCCCGTGGAGACCACGTCGGTGCGGCCGGTGCCGGCCGCCTCCCCGCGCACGATCTCCCGCCCGTGCACGGTCACCGCCCGCAGCAGCATCCCGTGGTCGGGGCGCACGGCGCGGTCGTCGGCGATGCTGACCGAGGCCCGCAGCTCCTGGCCGGGCCTGACGTCCACCCGGTACCAGCGCTGCTGCCCGAACTCCTCGCGGTCGGTGTACAGGCCCGACTTGAGCGCGGGCGCCCGGGTGCAGTCGGCGGCGCCCTGGGCGGCCACCGGGGTCACCACCGGGTCGGCGGCGCGGTCCACCAACTGGCCGACCCGGTCGGACAGTTCCTCCTTGTGCCGGACGGAGGTGTAGGTGCCGCCGGTCGCGTCGGCGATGCAGCTGAGCTGGTCACGGGTCTTGGCGTCCGGCACCAGGCCCAGGGTGTCGAT
Source organism: Streptomyces sp. PsTaAH-124 (assembly GCF_000373685.1). Classification (NCBI taxonomy): domain Bacteria; kingdom Bacillati; phylum Actinomycetota; class Actinomycetes; order Kitasatosporales; family Streptomycetaceae; genus Streptomyces; species Streptomyces sp. PsTaAH-124. The sequence continues at coordinate 118,160 of NZ_KB892209.1, forward strand.
GGTCAGGCCGATGCCCTTGGCGGCTATCTCGCGGGCCACTTCGCACGGGTCCAGCGGCTGGCAGGTGTCCTCGCCGTCGCTGATCAGCACGATACGGCGGGCGCCGTCGCCGCCCTCCAGATCGGTCGCCGCCTTCAGCAGCGCGGGTCCGATCGGGGTCCAGCCGGTCGGCGCCAGGGTGGCCACCGCCGCCTTCGCCTCGGTGCGGTTCAGCGGGCCGACCGGGTAGAGCTGCGCGGTGTCCTTGCAGCCCGTCTTGCGGTCGTCGCCGCGGTAGTTGGCGCCGAGGGTGCGGATGCCGAGCTGGACCTCCTCGGGGGTCGCGTCCAGCACCTCGTTGAAGGCCTGCTTGGCCGCGGCCATCCGCGTCCCGCCGTCGATGTCCCGTGCGCGCATGGAACCGCTGACGTCCAGGACGAGTTCGACCTTCGGCGCTGCCCGGCCGTCCGGTTCGTCGGCGACCGCGCCGGCGGGAAAGGCGATCCCGGCCGTCAGGGCGGCGAGCAGAGCACAGACTCCTGCCGCCAGCCGTTGTCTTGTGATCATCGGCGGATCCTATTGACCCGACGGTGGTTGCTCCAAAACGAGCGGCGGCGGCCTACCCCGCCCCCGGCCCCGGCTCCTTGCCGAACAGGCCCGCCAGCCGCGCCCGGTAGAGCACCGCGACCGTGAACCCGTCGGTGATCCGCCCGTCCGCCACCATCGCCTCGGCCTCGGCCCACGGCACCGCGCGGATCCGGTCGATCGCCTCGCCGCGCTCCGGGTCGCCGAAGCCGTCCACCCGGGCGGCGTACAGCTCGACGCGGTGGGCCAGCAGCCCGGTGTCCGGATGGAGTTCGCCGAGCGGGACCACCGCCGTGGGCACCGCCGCGATCTCCTCCCGGAGCTCCCGCGCGACGTTCTCCTCGCCGGTGGCCCCCGGGTCCCCGAAGCCGCGCACCACCTCCCAGTGCCGGGTCCGTGTGGCGTGCCGGAAGTGCTCGATCAGCACGACATCGCTCTCCGGGCCGAGCAGCGGCAGGACCACCACGCCCGGGGAGGCGTCCGGCGGCGGCAGCAGACGGTCGTACAGTCCCAGGCGCCCGTCCGGGAAACGCACCGGGTCGCGCAGGTACCACAGATGGCGGTTGGCCGACACCACACCCGCGGGAACCGGCCGCAGCAGCACCGCGAGCCGGGCCCGCAGGGACCCCGGGAATCCGCTCGTCGGCTGCCGTGCGGCTGCCGTGACCTGGCGCCGGGCCCGGCGGACCAGGGCGGGGTCCGTGAGGATGCCGATGCCCCCCGGTTCGTCGCGGAACCACCGCGGAACGGCCCGCCGCAGGGCCTCGTACCGGTTCATGGGATGCTCCGCGGGCAGTGCAAGGGCTGACTCCGGCCTTCTCAGTACTCGGGCAGGTCTTCGTTGTCCTGGGTGGTGGCGGACGCCGTGCCGGTCGGGGCGGGGCCCGACGCGTCCCGGTAGCCGGGCAGGCGCCGCACCAGATCGTGGAACTGGGCCCATTCTCGTTCACTCGCCAGCCGCACGGAGGCGATCTCACGGGCGAACCTCTGTTCCTGCCGCCCGGCGATCCGGTTGCGCAGCACCAGCTGCACCGAACCCGTCAGCGATCCGCTGACCGTGAGCGGCAGGACCGAACCCGCCACCTCCCACAGGTCGCTGCCGCTGACGGCGGTGAACACGGCCGCCCCCACGGTGACGACGACCTCCACGACCGGCCGCCACGGGGCGGGTCTGGCCCGCTCGCGCTCCCTGGCCAGCCTGAGGATCTCCGAGTTGAGCCCGACGTAGCGGTCGAAGACCTGCCCCACCCGCTCGTCGAAGGTGTCGGGAGCGGCGGTGAGCGCGCCGAAGGCCCGCACGTACTCGTTCCACACGGAGGTCTGCCGCAGCCGCCAGATGTCCTGGAGGGTGAGCGCGTTGACCGCGGCGGGCGTCAGCCGGTCCTGGACCGCGGCGAAGGCATGCCGCCGCAGGAACGTCAGCAGATGCTCGGGGTCCTCGACGAAACCGGTGGCGGCCCGCGCCTCCCGGGCCTCCTGGAGCACCACCCGCCGCAGGCTGTCGCCGGGCGTGAGCGGATAACGGCCCAGCGCGTCCGCCAGGTTGACGTTGTAGACGAGGTCGAGGAGCTGCTTGATCTGCGCCGCGAAGGGCTTGCTCCGGTCGTACCTGCCCTCGGCGACATTGGTCCCGGGGACCGTCACGAACTCCTCGTACAGGGCGTTGCGCACCACGGGCCGCCGGCTGACCCTGAGGTCGTTGCTGAAGGCGACCACCTCGCCGAGCCGCCGCCCGAACCGGTCCGCGTCCTCGCGGGCCACCCCTGTCTGGGCGGCCAGGACGTCGATGTCCTTGGCGGTCAGGCCCTGCACCTTCTCGGCGAACGGCTGGAACAGCCGCAGCCGGGTGCTCTCGCGGTTCTCGTGGTCGTCCGCCGAGTCGTCCCAGGACATGCGCACACAGCGCACCCGGTCCGTGGCGGGCAGCCCCTCCAGGGTCTCCTGCCAGGCCGTGAACCCGTCGCGCCGCACATGCAGACGGTCCGGCGGCTCCTCGGCCGGATGCCGCTCACCGAGCAGGAAGGGCACGATGGCCCCCGAGGCGAGCAGCCGCTGGTGCGCCGTGCGGGACTCGCCCTGCTCCACGAGGTCGCAGTTGATCGCGTCGTTGTTGTAGAAGTACGCGCGGTTGATCACGACCTGGCCGGCGTTGATCAGACTGCGGAAGTACTCGGCCCGCACCTCCTGGCGGCGCAGCAGGCCGACCTGGTCGAGGGACTCGCCCCGCTCGATCATCTGCCGTGTGAGCTGCGCCGGGACCCATTGGTTGTCCAGCGACTGCGCGATCACCGCACCCGGGTCGAGCTGTTCGGGACGGATCGGCTTCATCAGACCGTCACTGCTGTCGACGTCAGTCATCTTCCGCTCTCGGGGCCGTGGGTGTCCGACGAACGCCCCACAGCTACACCGCCGCGGCGTGATGAGGACCACAACGCCGTTGTTTGGCCGGAAAGTTGTCTCATAGCCGGACGGAAGGTCACAGTCCGGTCGCGTCCGGCCGGGGCAGCTCGGTCCAGATGTCGCCGCTGCGGCCGGGGGAGAGCCGCATCAGCGTCAACGCCTTGACGGGCAGCGGCTCCTCGCGCAGGGCGCGGACGTCCGCCGTGCGCGGCAGATCCGGCAGGGCCGCCTCCAGGGCCGCGCCCAGCGCCGGACCGGAGCCCGCCGCACCGGCCAGCGCGCCCGCCACCAGCGAGCCGAACAGCTTGCGGCGCAGTGCGGCCGGGTCGTCGGTGAGGTTGCGCTCGGGCAGCGCCGGGACCGCGATGCCGTGCCGGGCCAGCCGGGCGGGGCTGACCCGGATGTCGGCCAGGTCGCGGTAGACCAGGCGCACCGGCGCACCGGCGGCGGAGAGCACCACCAGCAGGTTCTGCCCGTGCGCCTCCAGCGCCACGCCCAGCTCCAGCAGGCCGAGACCGGCGGTGAGCGCGAGCCGGGTGAAGCCGGCCAGCCAGGCGGGGGAGTCCGGCAGCCCGGTGCCCGGCAGGGCCGCCACCGGCAGGACGCGCTCGCCGGGGCGGACGTACTCCTGCGGCGACTCGCGCCACAGGGCCGCCAGGTCGGGGGAGTGCGCGGTGGCCGCGCCGAGGGTGCGGGTGAGGTGCAGCAGACCGCCGGTGCGGGCCGCCAGGTCCTGCGCGAACGCCGACAGGACCGCCGAGGCGGCCACCGAACCGACCGAGATGTCCCGCACCGACGACGTCAGCCGCGCCGACAGCGCCGTCTTGACGTGCGGGCCGTCCGGCAGGGCCAGGGTGCGCAGCGACATCAGCGGATGCGCGGCGAGCCGGTCGCCCTCGCCGGGCCGCTTGAGCACATGCTCCGCCTGCCACGGGTGCACCGGCATCAACAGGCGCTCACCGTCCCGCAGTTCCCGCGGCCACTCCCCGGTCACCAGGCACTCCCGGGCCGCGACCGGCAGCAGCCGCAGCTCCACCACGGGCCGGTGCTCCGGGCCGTACGCCAACTGCTCGGCCACCGAGAAACCGGGCCGGGAACGGCAGTTGGGGTGGAAGGGATGCCCGTCGATCACCCGCTGCTCCCACTCCCAGTCCCGGCCGGGCCACTCCTCCGGCGGGACCGGCCCCCCGCCGGACGACGGCCGGTCCGCCCGGGACAGCGCCAACGACGCCGCGCTGTGCGCGAGTTCGACGGCCAGCGCGCCGCCGTGCGGCACCGCGAGGGCGGCCGTCAGCCGCGCCGCATCGTCGTGGACCTCGCCGTCGAGGCGCACTGCGGTGACGTAGGCGTCCGTCGCGTACGGGTCGGCCGGCGGCCCCTCCAGCACCCGGCCGTCGGACAGCCGCAGCACCAGGGCGTCCCGTAGCCGCTCCCGGCCGCCGATCCACGGCAGCGGCTCGTGCGCCAGCGCCCGCCACAGCCGGGTGAGCACGGCCGCTCGCGCCCCGGGCAGCTCGCGCGCGTACCGTGGGACGAGGCCGGGACGCACCACGGCCAGTTCCTCGCCGATCTCGGCCTCTGCGGTCGGGAGACGGTGCACGGTCGGGCTCCTCGGGTACGGATCGGACGCGCGGGCGCCACGGTAGCGCGCGGGCAGACATACTGATCACCTTCGCACCGTGTGGACGTATGGAACGAATGGAACGCATGGAGCTGACGCCCCCCACCGACGGCACCGGCGCGTCCGCCGCCGCCGACACCGGCGCGCGCGCCGACGCCTACGCCGTCGCGCCCCTGCTGAACTGCCTGATCCGCGAGGTGGCACGCCCCTGCCCGGAGCCCGGGAACGGGCAGGCCGGGCAGGCCGGGCAGGCCGGGCGGCGCGGCCCGGCCGGGCACGCCCTCTACCGGCTGCCGGGCACCGGGCGGCTGCTGCGGGTGCGCGCCGGGCGGCGGCCCGCCGCGCCCGAGGTGTCCGCGGACGGCCGCTGGCAGCGCCTCGGCCACACCGAACTGGTCAAACTGGTCGCCGACGAACTGCGCCGCCACACCGGCCTCACCAACGACGAACTGTCCGCCGAGATGATCGACAGCCGGGAGGCGGTGGCGGCACTGCTCGCCGCCCGGGAGCGGACCGCACCGCCCGGCGACCTCTACACGCGCTCCGAGCAGTCCCTCGTCACCGGGCACCCCTGCCACCCGGCGCCCAAGGCGCGCGGCGGCGGCCCGGTCGCCTCCTGGCTGCCGTACGCGCCCGAGGCGTACGCCCGCTTCCCGCTGGTGCTGCTCGGGCTGCGCGAGGACCAGGTCGTGGAGGAGGGCGACACCTCGGCGCTGGACGCCCTCGGCCAGGCCCCGCCCGGCTACCGGCTGCTGCCGGCCCACCCCTGGCAGCTCGACCTGGCGGGCGAGGCCCTGGCCGGGGCGTTCGCCGACGGACGGCTGGTGCGGCTGGGCACGACCGCCTTCGACGTGCGGCCCACCGCCGCGATCCGCACCGTCCACGCGCCGGAGGCCGACCTGTTCCTGAAGTTCAGCCTGGACGTGCGCATCACCAACGACGTACGGCGGCTGTGGCGGCACGACCTGCTGAAGCTGCGCCGCACCGACACGGCGGTCACGGCCGCCTTCGCCCGGCTCGGCGGACCGGCCGCCTGGCTGAGCGACCGCGGCCACCGCACCGCCGCCTTCGCCTTCGAGGAACTCGCGGTCGTCGTCCGTGACGGGCTGCGGCGGCATCTGCTGCCCGGCGCGACCCCGCTGCTCGCCGCCGCCCTGACCGAGGAGTTCACCGGCAACCCGCTGGACGGCCCGCTGGATCCGGCGGTGTGGTGGGCGGCGTATCTGCGCCGGATGGTGCCCCCGGTCCTCACCGCCTTCGCACGGCACGGGGTGGTGCTGGAGGCGCATCTACAGAACTCGCTGGTCGCCCTCGACGGCGCCGGGCTGCCCGTGCAGGCGCTGTTCCGGGACGCGGAGGGCGTCAGGCTGCTGTCCGAGGTGGACCGGGCGGCCGGCTGGGAACGCCTGGTGTACTGCCTGGTCGTCAACCACCTCGCCGAGATCGCCGCCGCCCTCGCCGAACGCCGTCCGGGCTTCGACCCGTGGCCCGCCGTCCGGCACGAACTGTCCCGGCACGCCCTGCCCGAGGTGCCCGCCCTGCTGGCCGCGCCGACCCTGCCCGGCAAGACCAATCTGCTGCTGCGCTGGACGGGCGCGGACGGCGCCGACGCCCGCTACCGCCCGCTGCCCAACCCGCTGGCCGACGGATAGGCGGGCAAAGAGGCGGGCGGCGCCCGGCGGGACTCAGAGACTCGCGGGGGCGGGCGGGGCCGTCGGCGGCCAGGGCGGGCGGCAGTACCGCGCGCCGCCGTCGGCCGGCAGCTCCCGTTCGTAGTCGCAACTGGCCACGGCGCGCACCTCCAGCGTCCAGAAGGCGGTCAGGAGCCGCGAGACCGCGTCGATCACCTCGGCGGCCGGTGGGTCGTCGACCGGCTCGCAGACCAGGACGGAGGGCCAGCCGATGAAGTCGTCGTCGGGCAGGCCGCCCCCCGCGCAGTCGTTGTGCCCCCAGTCGGCCCGCAGCGACGGCAGATGCAGCGTCCTGCCCCGGCACACCGCGCCCGGGACCGCGCGGGCCACCCGCTGCCACAGCTCCTCCCGGTAGGACACCGCCCCATAGACCGCGCAGTCGAGGTCGCGTTCCGGATCACCGGGATCCGGGAACCGGTCCGCCGTCACGCGGTCCCCCCGTCCTCGCGCACGTCCGGCGCCTGGGCCCGCGTGAAGCCGTGGCTGCGCTCGACCTTCGCCACGTGCAGCGTGTAGGTCTCGTACCACTGGGCCCGCCCGCGCTGCTGCGCCGCGCGGTGCTCGGCGTCGCCCCGCCACCGCGCGAGGGCTTCGGCGTCGCGGAAGTAACCGACCGTGATGCCCAGTCCGCCGGGGGTCTGCGCATGGTCCATCCCCAGGTACCCGGGGACCTCCTTCACCAGCTCCTCCATACGGTCGTCGGTCTCCCGGTAGCCGTCCTGCTCCGGGGTTCGCACCGTGGTGAAGACAGCGACGTAGTAAGGGGGTTCGAAAGCCGGGACGGGCACGGCGGACGCTGTCCGGTCACTGGTCATGGCGCCACCGTAAGACGCGACGCGCCCGAAGATCCAGCGTCCGTCCCCCGGGGGGCGGACACACCTGACCGGAGGCGGCGCCGGCCTTCGTGGAACCGGCGCGCACGGGGCGGCGTCCTTGCGTGGGTCCGCAAGATCTACTTCACCGAAGGACGCATCCATGACCGGTACGGCCGCCCGCTACCTCTATCTCGCGCGTCACGGCGAAGCGTCGCCGGACGAGAGCGAACTGACGGACGCGGGCCGCCGCCAGGCCGCCCTGCTGGGGCAGCGGCTCCGCGGGATCCCGCTGGCGGCGATCCACCACGGGCCCCTCGCCCGTGCCGAACAGACCGCCCGGCTGGTCGGTGAGCAGCTCGACACAGTTCCCTGCCGCCGTTCCGAAGTGGCCGGTGACTACGTTCCCTACCTGCCGACGCGGGCGGAACTGCCGCCGGAGGCCGCCGATGACTGGGTCGCGTTCCTGGGCCAGTTCACGGCCGAGGAACGCGAAGAGGGTCCCGGGCTGGCGGCGCAGGCGCTCGCGGAGTTCACCGGGCCCGTCGCCGGGGACGAACCGCGCCACGAACTCGTCGTCACCCACAACTTCCTCGTCGGCTGGCTCGTCCGGGCCGCCTTCGAGGCGCCGAAGTGGCGCTGGCTGGGCATCAACCACGCCAACGCGGCCCTCACCGTCATCCGCTACACACCCGAGCGGCCCCCGGCGGTTCTTCTCTTCAACGACACCGGCCATCTCCCCGCCGAGCTGCGCTGGACCGGCTTCCCGCCGGAACTCCGCGTCTGAGGCTGTGACCGAGGTCGACGGTGCCCCCTGTCCTGGGCGGCCTTCTCCTTGACGATCAACACCGGCGGCCCTATGTTGGCGCCTGCGGCTAACGCTGTTAGCCGCAGAGGGGAGCCGTCATGCGAGAGAGCCGAAGCGAGTACCGCGTCGTGAGCGCGCGTTCGGCCCGCCGTGGCTGACCGCGCGCGGCAGATCATGGCCGCCGCCCGGGAACTGCTCGACGCCGAAGGGCCGGACGCGTTGTCCATGCGGCGCATCGCCGAGCACGTCGGCATCCGGGCGCCTTCCCTGTACAAGCACTTTCCCGACAAGGCCGCTGTCGAGGCCGGGCTCCAGGCGCAGGGGATGACCCGCCTGGCAGAGGACATGGAGGCCGTCGAGGCCCGGACCGGCGCCGACGTGTCCCTGCTCGTGCTCGCCCGCGCCTACCGGCGGCATGCGCTCACCAGCCCGCACCTCTACCGCATCACCCACAGCCGGCCGCTCGCCCGCTCCGCACTGCCCGAAGGGCTCGAAGACCGCGCGGCGATGCCGCTGGCCCGTGCGGTGCACGGCGACATCGACATCGCGCGTTCGTTCTGGGCGTTCGCCCACGGCATGGTCGTGCTCGAACTCGACGGCCGCTTCCCGCCCGGCGCGGATCTGGACGCCGCATGGCGTACCGGCTGCGAGGCATTCGCCCAGGTGATCCGGAACAAGCCCCGAAATGAGCCCGTATGACCATCTCGGCCAGGGGGCCCGCGCCCGGTTCCGCCGTCCGCGCCGCCGGATACGTACACGCCGCGGTCTGGATCCTCGGGCTCGCCGTCGGATGGGGAGTCACCCCCGAGGTCGGCGACACGGATGCCGGGATCACGGCCGCGTACGCCGACCGGCCGGTCCAGGCGGTGGCCCAGGCGCTGTCGGTCCACGGCGTGGCGGCTGTCGCCCTGCTGGTCGTCGGATCGGGACTGGTCGGCCGGGGCCGCCGCACCGGCAGCACCGCCGCCGGTGCGGCGGGATGGGCCGCGAGGGCCGCGGGGGCGCTCGCAGGTGTGCAACTCGTCCTGGAACTGATCGCGGTGTCCGGAGCTGATCCGGCGTCACCGGGCAGGACCGGTGCGCTGTTCGAGGTGGTCCAGCGTGCGGACGGGGCCAAGATGCTCGCCCTCGCCGTGCTCGCCGCCGCCACCTGCGTAGCCTCGCGCGACCGGCACGGCACACTGCTGCGGCGCCGGGAAGTCGTCATCGGCTGGTTCCTCGCCGCCACGATCACCGCTTCCGGTGTCGGCTACCTGTTTCTGCACACCGCCCTGACCCCGGCGGCCTTCATCTCGCTGCCCCTGTTGCTGATCTGGACCGCCCTGCTCGGCGCGGCCCTCGGAAGCCGGTCCGGGCGTTCGCCCGATCTGACGGGCTGCTGATGGAGGAGCGCGGGAAGCCGTACGACGCATGCCCGTTCCACCGGCCCGCCTGACCGTGCCCCCTACGGAGTGACCATGGATCTCGCCTACCTACCCAGCCCTTCGACGGGAGTGCTCCACCTCGGCCCCCTTCCGTTGCGGGCGTACGCCTTCTGCATCATCCTGGGCGTCTTCGTGGCCGTCTGGCTCGCCGACCGGCGCTGGGTGGCGCGGGGCGGCGAGCGGGGTGTCATCGCGGACATCGCCGTCTGGGCAGTGCCGTTCGGCCTCGTCGGCGGGCGGCTGTACCACGTGCTCACCAGCCCCGACGCGTACTTCGGCGACCAGGGCGAGCCCGTACGGGCCCTGTACGTGTGGGAGGGCGGCCTCGGCATCTGGGGCGCCGTCGCCCTGGGCGGGGTCGGCGCGTGGATCGGCTGCCGCCGCCACCGCATCCCGTTCCCCGCCTACGCGGACGCGGTCGCCCCGGGCCTCGCCCTGGCCCAGGCGATCGGCCGCTGGGGCAACTGGTTCAACCAAGAACTCTACGGCCGTCCCACCACACTCCCCTGGGGCCTGGAGATCGACCGCGCCCACCGTCCGCCCGGCATGCCCGGCATCGCGACCTATCACCCCACCTTCCTCTACGAGTGCCTGTGGAACATCGGCGTCGCCGCACTGGTCTTCTGGGCGGCGGCCCGGTTCCGGCTCGGTCACGGCAGGGCCTTCGCCCTCTACGTCGCCGCCTACACGGTCGGCCGGTTCTGGACCGAGTACCTGCGTATCGACGAGGCCCACACGTTCCTCGGCCTGCGTCTGAACAACTGGACCTCCGTCCTGGTCTTCCTCGGTGCCGTCGTCTGCCTCGTCGTGTCGGCCCGCCGCCACCCGGGCGTCGAGGACGTGGCACGGCCACCGGCCGAGCATCGGGACGCGCATCACCACGACGAGGCTCGTGGGTTCACCGGCGGGAACGTCGAGAGCGGGGGAAACAGGTGAGTGAGTCAGTGAGTGAGTCGAACGAAGCGAGGAGCCGTCGACGATTCGGCCTCATCGCTGCCATGGCCGCCCTGCCGCTGGCCGCGGACCTGGCGACCAAACAGATCGCCCTGGCCGAGTTCTCGCCGACGGATCCGGTGAGCACGCTCGGCGGTTTCCTGAAGTTCACCCTGGTGACGAACTCCGGCGCCGCGTTCTCCATCGGCGAGGGCGCGACATGGTTGTTCAGCGCGGCCAAACTCGTCGTGATCACCGTCATGCTCTGGGGAGCGCGCCGGGTCCGCGTCCCCCTGTGGGGCGTGGTCTTCGGTCTGCTGATCGGCGGTGCGACGGGCAACCTCGTGGACCGTGTCTTCCGGCCGCCCGCCCCGTTGCAGGGGGCGGTCGTCGACTGGATCCAGCTGCCGCACTGGCCGGTCTTCAACATCGCCGACATGGCGGTGGTCTGCGGCGGGGCCCTGGCCGCGGTGGCAGTCCTGCGCAAGATCAGTCTGGACGGTTCTCCTGTGGCCGAGGAGGCGGCCGGGACCGGAGCGCACGGCGGCCCGGAAGGCGGGAACGCGGCCGCCGACAGAGACAACGGCCAAGCCCGAGCGAAGGATTGACGGAACATCAGGTGAGTGGCCGCCCGACTGCACGGCGGCCACTCACCCCCCGAAGGCTCACACGTCGGCCGGGTCCGGCGGTGACCCGCCGGGACAGCTGTCCCGGCGGGTCAGGGCCGGTGCGCGTTGTCGCTGAGCCAGGCCAGGACCTGGGCGGCATGCCTGTCCGGGGGGAAGATCGGGTAGAAGACGTGCTCGATCAGGCTGTCCTTGACGATCAGGGTGAGCCGCTTGTACAGCGTCAGCCGGCCGGTGGTGAAGGTGGGCAGACTCAGTGCCCGGCCCAGGCTCCCTGCGGGGTCGGACAGCATCCGGAACGGCAGACGGAGCCGCTCGGTGACCTCGCGCTGGTAGTCGCCGTCCTGACCGGAGAGGCCGTACACCCGGGCCGCGCCCGCCGCGAGCAGGTCCTGGTGGTGGTCACGGAAGCCGCATGCCTCGACGGTGCAGCCACGGGCGCCGGGGATGGAGTTCCAGCCCTCGGGCAGATCGGTGCCGGGGCGGCCCGTCAGCGGGTAGACGTAGAGCACCGTGCGCCCCGCCCCCAGCGCGTCGAGGCCGACGGTGGCGCCGTCGGTGGCACGGAGTTCCAGCCGGGGCATCCGCGCCCCGCGCAGATGGGCGGCAGCGCCGTCGTCCTCGGGAACGGGCAGTCCGGCAGGCAGGCTCGTGTGGTCGGTCATCGGTTCCTCTCCTTCGGCCGGTGAGAGGCGGCTGCTGCGTTGGGCGGCCCGGTGCAGGTGCGTCACCAGTGCCGCCCGGCGGGCAGTGAGACCCTCGATGCGCCGCGTGAGCTCGTCGATGGCGTCCCGGTACCCGGCCAGCGCGGCCGGGCAGTCGTCCGCGTGCCGGTGCCCCAGGGCCAGGCATTCCAGGAACGGCCGTGTCGCCTCGACGGGGATGCCGAGGAGACTCAGCGCCCGGATCTCCCGCGTGAGCCGTACGTCGTGCTCGTCGTAGTCCCGGTAGCCGTTGGCCAGCCGCACCGGCGCGAGCAGCCCCAGCGATTCGTAGTAGCGCACCGCCTTGGTCGTCACACCCGCTCGCCGGGCCAGCTCACCGATCCGCATGCCTCTCACCTCGAAGAACGCTAGACCTTGCCCTTGAGGGTAAGGTCAAGCGCCCGTACCCGAGGTGTCCTCCCCGGCTGTTACGCTCGGTCACTATGCGCACTGCACGCCGCAGACCGGGGACGAGGGGTGTACCGCCGTGCTGACCGAGGTCACCGCCACCCGCTATCTCGCACCGCTGCGCTCGGGCGGGTCGGTGCCGGGGATCGTCGAGGCCGACGACCTCGGGACGTACGTCGTCAAGTTCACCGGTTCCGCGCAGGGGCGCAAGGCGCTGGTCGCCGAGGTGATCGTCGGGGAGCTGGCGCGTGCGCTCGGGCTGCGGTTCCCGGAGCTGGTGCTGGTGCACTTCGACCCGGCCATCGCCGCGCACGAGCCGTACCAGGAGGTGCGGGAGCTGTACGGGGCGAGCGCGGGGGTCAACCTGGGGATGGACTATCTGCCGGGGGCGCGGGACTTCACCCCGGAGGTGGCGCGGACGTTCCGGGTGGATCCCCTGGAGGCGGGGCGGATCGTCTGGCTGGACGCGCTGACCGCGAACGTCGACCGGACGGTCCACAGCTCCAATCTGATGGTCTGGCCGACCCTCGGGGTCGCGCCGCCGCGCCTGTGGCTCATCGACCACGGCGCCGCGCTGGTCTTCCACCACCGCTGGGACCTGACGGCACCGGGCAAGGCGTACGACTTCCGGCACCACGCGCTCGGCCGGTACGCGCCCGATGTGCGCGCGGCCGACGCCGAGCTGGCCCCGCGGGTGACCGAGGCGCTGCTGCGCGAGGTCGTCGCCCAGGTGCCGGACGGCTGGCTGCGCGACGAGCCGGGGTTCCACACGCCCGAGGAGGTGCGCGAGACCTACGTCCGGCATCTGCACGCGCGCGTGCGGGCCTCCGCTTCCTGGCTGCCCACGGACTTCCCCGGGCACGACGAGCTGGCCGCCGAGGAGGCGCGGCGCGCGGCGCGTGCGCAGCGGGGGCGGCCGGACTGGCTCAAGCGGGTCCCGGATCTGCACGGCAAGCCGGCCGCGGAGCAGGACTGGTCCGTGCACCTGGGGCGCGAGGACTGAGGAGAGGGGCGCGAGGAGAGGCGAACGGCCGGACGGTCCGGAGGTGATGCCCCGGGCCGTCCGGCCGTGACGCCGCCGCCGGTCAGCCCTTGAGCTGCTGGTAGGCGGGCAGGGTCAGGAAGTCCGCGTAGTCCTCGTCGAGGGAGACCTGGAGCAGCAGGTCGTGGGCCTGCTTCCAGTGACCGGCGGCGAAGGCGTCGTCGCCGATCTCGGCGCGGATGTTCTCCAGCTCCTCGGCGGCGACCTTGCGGGCCAGTTCGGGCGTGGCCTTCTCGCCGTTCTCGAACTCGACGCCCGCGTTGATCCACTGCCAGATCTGCGAGCGGGAGATCTCGGCGGTGGCCGCGTCCTCCATCAGGTTGAAGATGGCCACCGCGCCGAGGCCGCGCAACCATGCCTCGATGTAACGGATGCCCACCTGCACGGCGTTGACCAGGCCCGGGTAGGTCGGCTTGGCGTCGAGGGAGTCGACCGCGATCAGGTCGGCCGCCTCGACGTGCACGTCCTCGCGCAGCCGGTCCTTCTGGTTCGGCCGGTCGCCGAGCACCTTGTCGAAGGACTCCATGGCGATCGGCACCAGGTCGGGGTGGGCGACCCAGGAGCCGTCGAAGCCGTCGCCGGCCTCGCGGTCCTTGTCGGCGCGGACCTTCTCGAAGGCGACCTTGTTGACCTCGGGGTCCTTGCGGGACGGGATGAACGCCGCCATGCCGCCGATGGCGTGCGCACCGCGCTTGTGGCAGGTGCGCACCAGCAGTTCGGTGTACGCGCGCATGAACGGGGCCGTCATCGTCACCGCGTTGCGGTCGGGCAGGACGAACTTCTCGCCGCCGTCACGGAAGTTCTTGACGATGGAGAACAGGTAGTCCCAGCGGCCGGCGTTCAACCCGGAGGCGTGGTCGCGCAGTTCGTAGAGGATCTCCTCCATCTCGTACGCGGCCGTGATCGTCTCGATCAGCACGGTGGCGCGCACGGTGCCCTGCGGGATGCCGAGCGCGTCCTGGGCGAAGACGAAGATCTCGTTCCAGAGGCGGGCCTCCAGGTGCGACTCCGTCTTGGGCAGGTAGAAGTACGGGCCCTTGCCGAGGTCGATCAGGCGCTGTGCGTTGTGGAAGAAGTACAGGCCGAAGTCGACGAGGGCGCCGGGGACCGGCCTGCCGTCGGCGTCGACGAGGTGGCGCTCGTCCAGGTGCCAGCCGCGCGGGCGGGTGACGACGGTGGCGAGTTCGGCGGCCGGGCGCAGCGCGTACGACTTGCCGGACCGCGGGTCGGTGAAGTCGATGCTGCGGGTGTAGGCGTCGATCAGATTGAGCTGGCCGAGGACGACGTTCTCCCAGGTGGGGGCGGAGGCGTCCTCGAAGTCGGCGAGCCAGACCCTGGCGCCCGAGTTGAGGGCGTTGATGGTCATCTTCCGGTCGGTGGGACCGGTGATCTCGACCCGGCGGTCGTCCAGGGCCGCGGGGGCGGGGGCGACCTTCCAGGAGTCGTCCGCGCGGATCGCGGCCGTCCCCGGGAGGAAGTCGAGGGTGGAGGTACGGGCGATCTCGGCGCGGCGCTCGGCGCGGCGGGCGAGCAGTTCGTCGCGGCGCGGCGTGAACCGCCGGTGCAGCTCCGCCACGAAGGCGAGCGCCGCGTCGGAGAGGACCTCCTCCTGCCGGGGCAGGGGCTCGGCGTCGACGATGGCCAGCGGGGACGGCGCTGGTGCGGACATGAGCTGTCACTTCCTTCAGCGGTGGCACCGGGTGCCAAGGAGTACGAATGGGGCGATTCGCACCCGCTGTGCGGTCGGGTGCTTCTGATCAGTGGATAGTAGTTTCCTTATCGTGGAACTTCAATGGTTTGTTGATGTCGAGATTCTCTGAGTCGAGGGAAGCTGGCGCTCGGTGCCAGCCCGTTCACTCCAGGTGCGCCAGGTCCGCTTCCGTGTCGATGTCGTAGGGCTGCGCCACGTCCGCGCACTCGATCAGGACGATCCGCCCGGCGTGCTCCTTCAGATAGCCGCGTGCCCCCCGGTCGCCGGCGGCACTCGCCGCGATCCCCGCCCAGTGCGCGGCGCCGAACAGGACCGGATGCCCGCGCACCCCGTCGTACGCCGCCGAGACCAGCGACGTCTCGTCCCGGAACGCCGCCCGCACCCGGGCCGCCGCCACGGCCCCGATCCCGGGCTGGTCCACGAGCGAGACCAGCACCGCCCGCGCCCCCGAATCCGCGAGCGAATCCAGCCCGGCCCGCAGCGAGGAGCCCATGCCCTGCTCCCAGTCCGCGTTGTCCACGAGCACACAGCCCTCCAGCCGGGCCCGCCGCCGCACCTCGTCCGCCCGCGCGCCCAGCACCACGTGCACCTCGGCGCAGCCCGCCGCGCGCAACACCCCGACCGCGTGCTCCACCAGCGGCCGGCCCCGGTGGGTGAGCAGTGCCTTGGGCCGGCCGCCGAGCCGTCGCCCGCCACCGGCCGCGAGCACGAGACCGGCCACCTCGTCATCCGTATGTGTCATACGTCCTGCATACCTGACGGCCCGTCGACCGCGCCGATCGGGCGAGGCTGAATTTCGGTCCGCACGCTGGCGCACCCCGTTCCGGTGGCGTTTACTGACCCGGGTCCGGGGACTGCGCGCGGCGACGTGCGAGGGGGAGGGCTGTGTTGCGGAGCTTGGGACAGCGGCCGGTGACCGGCGGCAAAGAGGATCCGCGGGTGGCGGGGCTGCGCGCCGCCGTATCCCGTCTGCGTCGTGAACTGGCCACGCATCCGGGGGAGTTCCCCGACCGTGCGATAGCCGAGGACGAGCTCGCCGCACTCGCCGCGCTCTCGGCGGCGACCGCTCCGGGCAGCCCCGAGATCCCCCGGCTGCGCCGCTCCCTGCTGCTGATCGCCGGCTCGATCGGCTCCGTCAGCGCCCTGCGCCCCGGCCTGGCCGAGGTGCGCGACGCGGTGGACCTGTTCGGACCGCCGCCGCCCCTGCGCTGAGGTCCGCGCTCGGGGGCGCACGCCGCATATCGAGGGCTCGCGCGCCGCGTACGCCTCCGGGGCGCGTGCGCCTCCCGAGCACGTACGCCTCCCGGGCGTGTGCGCCAGGGGCGCCGTCGTACCCCTCCCGCCGCCCGGGTTCCCCTCGGAACCCGTGCCTCAGGGCCTGCGCCGCCGTACGAGCCCCTGCTCGGTGGCCGCCGCCACCGCCGCCGTACGGGAGTCGACGCCCAGCTTGGCGTAGACGTGCACCAGGTGGGACTTCACCGTGGCCTGGCTCAGGAACAGGCGCTTGCTGATCTCCAGGTTGGACAGGCCGTCGCGGACCAGCTCCAGGACCTCCAGCTCACGGCGGCTGAGCGCGGCGGCCGGTGTGCGCATCCGGTCCATCAGCCGGTGGGCGACCGCCGGGGCCAGCGCCGAACGGCCGGAGGCGGCGGTGCGCACCGCCGCGGCCAGCTCCTGCGGCGGCGCGTCCTTCAGCAGATAGCCCGCCGCCCCGGCCTCCACCGCGGCCAGGATGTCCGCGTCGGTGTCGTACGTGGTGAGCACCAGGACGCGCGGGGCGCCGGGCCGGGCGGTGATCGCCGCCGTGGCCTCCGCGCCGTGCATCCCGTGCGGGCCGAACTGGAGATCCATCAGCACCACGTCGATCCCGCCCGCGGCGGCCAGCTCCACCGCGCGCTCCGCCGTCGGCGCCTCCGCGACGATCTCGAAGTCGGGCTCGGCGGACAGCACCGCCTTGAGACCGGCGCGGACCACGGGGTGGTCGTCCGCGAGCAGCAGCCGCACGCTCACGCGCCGCCTCCCGTGTCCCGGGCCACCGGCCAGGGCAGGGTGACCGCCACCGCCGTGCCCTGGCCCGGCGCGGACTCCACCGCGAAGGTGCCGCCCAGCGCCTCGGCGCGCGAGCGCATCGCGGGCAGCCCGAAACCGCCGTCCACCCCGGCGCGCGGGGACACCGCCCGGCGCCCGCCCGCGGCCCCCGCGCACCCCGCGCCCCCCGCGCCCGCACCCACGGCCGTCGGCACCGCGTCCGGCACGAAACCCGCCCCGTCGTCGACGACGTCCAGCGCCACCGCCGTGTCCATGAAGCTCAGCGTGACCTCCGCACGGGCGGCGCGGGCGTGCCGCAGGGTGTTGCCGAGCGCCGACTGCGCGATCCGCAGCAGCGCCACCTCGTACGGAGTGGGCAGCGCCGCCGGGCTGCCGCTCACCGAGAAGCGGACCGCGGGCGGGCCCACCGCGCGCGAGCAGAGCCGTTCCAGCGCGCCGGTGAGCGAGCCGTGCTCCAGGTCGGGCGGGGTCAGGGCGCGGACGAAACGGCGGGCCTCGGCGAGATTGTCCTGCGCGGCGGCGCGGGCCTGCTCGATGTGCGCGGCGGCCGGTGAACCGGCGGGCACCTCGCGCTGGGCGGCGCGCAGCAGCAACTGGATGCTGGACAGGCCCTGGGCGAGCGTGTCGTGGATCTCCCGGGCCAGCCGCTCCCGCTCGGCGAGGGTGCCCGCGGCCCGTTCGGCGGCGGCCAGGTCCGCGCGGGTGGCCACCAGCTCCTCGATCAGCTCGCGGCGCCGCTCGCTCTCCCGGTACAGGGCCTCGTAGCCGAGGACCGTGGCCACGGCGACCGCCGCGCCGAGCAGCGGGCCGATGAACACCCCCGCGTTGATCCGCTCCGCGTGTCCGGCGAACCCGGCGATGGCCGCCGCCGCGGTCGCCGCGACCGCGGGCAGGCCCCAGCGCACCGGCAGCAGATGCAGCAGCAGGAAGTACAGCGGGAACGCCGCCCACACGGCCTGGGGGGAGTACGCCAGCAGGACCAGCCAGGCCGCGCCGAGCGCCGCGAGCCACACCGCCGAGCGGCGCCGGGAGCGCAGCACCGCGGGCCGGAGCACACCGAAGGCGAACACCGCGCCCGTGCCGAGCGCCGCCGCCACCGTGCCGGGTCCCGTCGCATGGGCCGCGGCGAGCCCGAGCAGCCCCGCGAACAGGGCGTACAGGCACAGGCGCAGGATGACGGCGACGGGGGAGCGGGGGCGGAGGTCCATGGCCCGTCCAGCGTAAGCGGGCCGGGCGCCGCACCGGTCAACCGAAAGGTGGAAAGACGGCTGCTCCCTTCGGCCCGGCACGAGCGTGCCCCGGGGCGATGCCCGGCGAGGGGTGCGCGGCCGAGGCTTGGGCACATGTTCGTCGCATGGAGAGACCTCCGGTTCGCCAAGGGGCGGTTCGCCCTGATGGGAGCCGTGGTCGCACTGATCACCCTGCTCGTGGGGCTGCTGTCCGGGCTGACCGCCGGGCTCGCCGGGGAGAACACCTCGGCGGTGAAGGGGCTGCCCGCCGACCATCTCGCCTTCGCCGCGCCGCCGGCCGGGCAGTCGGTGTCGTTCACCGGCTCGTCGCTCGCCCCCGAGGCCGTGGACCGGTGGTCCCGGTGGGTGCCGTACGCCGAACCGGTCGCGATCCGCACCGTCGACGCCACCGCTGAGGCGGGCACGGGCACGGGTGCGGGCACCGCATCGGGCGGGCGCAGGGCGGCGCTGGCGGTGTTCGCCGTACGGCCCGCCTCCGGGCTCGCCCCGTCCGGTGTCGCGCCCGGACACGCGGTGCTGTCGACCGGCGCGGCCGCCGCGCTGGGCGCCGGTGCCGGGGACCGGATCCGGCTCGGCGAACGGTCCTGGACGGTGGCGGCGGTCTCCGGGCGCGCCTCCTACAGCCATGTGCCCGTGGTGTGGACGGCGTGGGACGGCGGCCGGGCGACCGTGATCGCGCTGCGCGCGCACGGCGCCGACCTGGCCGCCGGGGACCGCGCCGCCGGCACCCGCACGCTCACCAGGGACGACGCCCTGACGGCCATCGGCTCCTACCAGGCGGAGAACGGCTCCCTGCAACTGATGCGCGGCTTCCTCTTCGTCATCTCCGCGCTGGTCGTCGGAGCCTTCTTCACGGTGTGGACGATCCAACGCTCGCCCGACATCGCCGTGCTCAAGGCACTCGGCGCCTCCACCCGCCATCTGCTGGCCGACGCCCTGGGGCAGGCGGTGGTCCTGCTGGCGGCGGGCACCGCGCTGGGCACCGGGCTGGCCTGCCTGGCGGGTGTGCTGGTACGCGGCGGGACGGTGCCCTTCGTGCTCGACCCGCCCACCGTCCTGGTGCCCGCCGCGGTGATGACCGCCCTCGGTGCGCTCGGCGCCGGACTGTCCGTGCGGCGGATCACCGCCGTCGATCCGCTGACCGCGCTGGGAGGCGTGCGATGAGCCTGCTGCTGGACGACGTGACCCTGACCTACCCGGACGGCGACGGCCGGCTGACCGCGCTGGACCGGGTGAGCCTGGAGGTGCCCGCGGGCACCGTCACGGCCGTGGCCGGGCCCTCCGGATCGGGCAAGTCGAGCCTGCTCGCGGTCGCGGCCACGCTGATCACCCCGGACAGCGGGAGCGTACGGGTGGCGGGCGTGCCCACCGGGCGGCTGAGCGCCGCCGAGCGGGCCGTGCTGCGCCGCCGCGCCATCGGGATCGTCTTCCAGCAGCCGAACCTGCTGCCGTCGCTGACGGCGCTGGAGCAACTGGAGCTGATGGCCCGCCTGGACGGCCGCCGCGCGGCGGGCTCCCGCGCCCGGGACCTGCTGGCCGCGGTCGGCCTCGCCGATCAGGCGCACCGCCGCCCGCACCAGCTCTCCGGCGGCCAGCGGCAGCGGGTGAACATCGCCCGCGCGCTGATGAACGAGCCCTCGGTGCTGCTCGTCGACGAACCCACCAGCGCCCTGGACCAGGAACGCGGCGCGGCCGTCCTCGGCCTGCTGATCCGCCTCACCCGCGACCGGGGCACCGCCACGGTCCTGGTCACCCACGACCGGGCCCACCTCGACGCCGTGGACGCGGTACGGGAGATGCGGGACGGACGGCTCACCGCGACGGCGGCGGCCACCACCTGAGGGCGCCCGCACCCGGTACGGGTGCGGTGGCCCCGGCCGGGCGGCTCAGACCGCCGGACCGGCGCTGGTCAGCGCCTGGGACAGCTCCGCCGCCACCTGCTGGAGCACCGGGACGATGCGCTCGGTCGCGGCCTCCGTGACCCGGCCGGCCGGACCCGAGATGGAGATCGCGGCGGCGGTGGGGGAGTCGGGCACGGTGACCGCGAGGCAGCGGACTCCTATCTCCTGCTCGTTGTCGTCCATGGCGTACCCCAGCTCGCGCACGTCCGCCAGGGCCGCGAGGAAGCCCTCGGGGGTGGTGATCGTCTTCTCGGTGGTGGCGGGCATGCCGGTCCGGGCGAGCAGGGCGCGCACCTCGTGGTCCGGGGTGTGCGCCAGCAGCGCCTTGCCCACGCCCGTCGAGTGCGGCAGCACCCGCCGGCCCACCTCGGTGAACATCCGCATCGAGTGCTTGGAGGGCACCTGCGCCACGTACACGATCTCGTCGCCGTCGAGCAGCGCCATGTTCGCCGTCTCGCCGGTCTCGTCGACCAGCCGGGCGAGGTAGGGGCGGGCCCAGGTGCCCAGCAGCCGCGAGGCCGACTCGCCCAGGCGGATCAGCCGGGGGCCGAGCGCGTACCGCCGGTTCGGCTGCTGGCGGACGTAGCCGCAGGCCACGAGCGTGCGCATCAGGCGGTGGATGGTCGGCAGGGGCAGGCCGCTGGCCGCGGACAGCTCACTGAGGCCCACCTCGCCGCCCGCGTCCGCCATCCGCTCGAGCAGATCGAAGGCGCGCTCGAGGGACTGGACCCCACCGCTCGCGGAGGACTTGGCGGAGTCGGTGGTGCTGGCGCTGGACGTCGGCACGGCGCGTTCCTTTCGGGGCGGGCAGGAAGGGCCAAAGCCTACCCGGGGGCCGGTTGACTCCCTGCCTGTACGGAACTACGTTCTGTCTGTTGGAATTCTAATTCCGCTTTGTGGAAACGTCCAGAGTGCACGCGCCGACCGGCTGTCCGGCAGTGTGCCTCTTGACGAGGTGAGGGTGGGAGTGAAGACTCCTTCAACAGAACGTTGAAGTCCGTTACATGGGTGTAAATGGGTGTATTCCACCTGCCCATCCCTGTACCCGTACGTCTGTTGTCACGTCTGTGTTCTCCCGTGTCCACGGCGCCGCGCCGCCGCGGACCGGCGGGGCCGCGCGACCCGCCTCCCGGGCCCGCGGCGGCGGCGAAGAGCCGACGAAGCGACGAAGAGACGAAGCGACGAAGAGATGGCGAAGAGAGGGGTCCCGGTGTCCGACGCCGAACTGGTGCTGCGCTCGACACGAGTCATCACGCCCGAGGGGACGCGTGCCGCGTCCGTCGCGGTCACCGGCGGCACGATCACGGCCGTCCTGCCCCACGACGCCGAGGTCCCCGCCGGTGCCCGCCTGGAGGACCTCGGCGACGACGTGCTGCTGCCCGGACTGGTCGACACCCACGTCCATGTGAACGACCCCGGCCGCACCGAGTGGGAGGGCTTCTGGACCGCCACCCGCGCCGCGGCGGCCGGCGGCATCACCACCCTGATCGACATGCCCCTCAACTCCCTGCCGCCCACCACCACCGTGGACAACCTGCGGATCAAGCAGGACGTGGCCCGGGACAAGGCGCACATCGACGTCGGCTTCTGGGGCGGCGCCCTGCCCGGCAACGTCAAGGACCTGCGCCCGCTGCACGACGCGGGGGTCTTCGGCTTCAAGGCGTTCCTCTCGCCCTCCGGTGTGGACGAGTTCCCGCACCTGACCCGGGAGGCGCTGGCCACCTCGCTCGCCGAGACGGCCGGCTTCGGCGGTCTGCTGATCGTGCACGCCGAGGACCCGCACCACCTGGACGCCGCCCCGCAGCACGGCGGCCCCCGGTACACCGACTTCCTCGCCTCCCGGCCGCGCGACGCCGAGGACACCGCCATCGCCACCCTGATCGCCGAGGCGAAGCGGCTGGACGCGCGCGTGCATGTGCTGCACCTCTCCTCCAGCGACGCGCTGCCGCTGATCGCCGAGGCCAGGGCCGAGGGCGTACGGATCACCGTCGAGACCTGCCCGCACTACCTGACCCTGACCGCCGAGGAAGTACCGGACGGCGCCAGCGAGTTCAAGTGCTGCCCGCCGATCCGCGAGGCCGCCAACCAGGACCTGCTCTGGCAGGCGCTGGCCGACGGCACCATCGACTGCGTCGTCACCGACCACTCGCCCTCCACCGCCGACCTGAAGACCGGCGACTTCGCGACCGCCTGGGGCGGCATCTCCTCCCTCCAGCTCAGCCTGGCCGCCGTCTGGACCGAGGCGCGCGAGCGCGGGTACGGCCTGGAGGACGTCGTGCGCTGGATGTCCGCCCGCACCGCCGCCCTCGTCGGCCTCGACCGCAAGGGCGCCATCGAGCCCGGCCGGGACGCCGACTTCGCGGTCCTCGCCCCCGAGGAGACCTTCACCGTCGACCCGGCCGAGCTCCAGCACCGCAACCGCGTCACCGCCTACGCGGGCCGCACGCTGCACGGCGTGGTCAGGTCCACCTGGCTGCGCGGCGAACGCATCGTCGCGGACGGCGAGTTCACCGCACCGAAGGGCCGGCTGCTGACCAGGCCCCACTGAGCCACCTCCCGTACGCGCGGCCGCGTGACCCGTTCCCGCGCCCGCGCCCCCACCGGCCGACTCCCGAAAGGAAGCACTGATCACCGTGACGGCGACTCCTCGTTTCACCGGCGACGCGAACCCCTACGGAGGCGGTGACCCGTACGCGGACTACCGCACCGCCGACTTCCCCTTCACCCAGTACGCCAACCTCGCCGACCGCCGCCTCGGCGCCGGTGTCGTCGCCGCCAACGACGAGTTCTTCGCCCAGCGCGAGAACCTGCTGGTGCCCGAGCGCGCCGAGTTCGACCCGGAGCACTTCGGGCACAAGGGCAAGGTCATGGACGGCTGGGAGACCCGCCGCCGCCGCGGTGTGTCCGCCGAGCACCCCTGGCCCACCGAGGACGACCACGACTGGGCGCTGATCCGCCTCGGCGCGCCCGGCGTCGTGCGCGGGGTCGTCGTCGACACCGCCCACTTCCGCGGCAACTACCCGCAGGCCGTGTCGGTCGAGGGCACCTGCGTGGCGGGCTCGCCCTCCCCGGCGGAGCTCCTCGCCGACGACGTCAAGTGGACGACCCTCGTCCCGCGCACCCCGATCGGCGGCCACGCGGCCAACGGCTTCGAGGTCGGCGTCGAACAGCGCTTCACGCACCTGCGCGTCAACCAGCACCCGGACGGCGGCATCGCGCGGCTGCGCGTGTACGGCGAGGTCGTGCCCGACCCGGCGTGGCTGGCGGCGCTCGGCACCCTCGACGTGGTCGCCCTGGAGAACGGCGGCCGGGTCGAGGACGCCTCCAACCTCTTCTACTCGCCCGCCACCAACACCATCCAGCCGGGCCGCTCCCGCAAGATGGACGACGGCTGGGAGACCCGGCGCCGCCGCGACCAGGGCAACGACTGGATCCGCTACCGGCTGGTCGCCCGGTCCGAGATCCGGGCCCTGGAGATCGACACCGCCTACCTCAAGGGCAACAGCGCGGGCTGGGCCTCGGTGTCCGTCAAGGACGGCGAGGACGGCGAGTGGCGCGAGGTGCTGCCGCGCACCCGCTGCCAGCCCGACACCAACCACCGCTTCGTCCTGCCCGAACCCGTCGTCGGCACGCACGCGCGCGTGGACATCTTCCCGGACGGCGGCATCTCCCGGCTGCGCCTGTTCGGTGCGCTGACCGAGGACGGCGCCGCGGGCCTGGCCGCCCGCCACCAGGAACTGGGCGGCTGACCCGCTCCGCTCCCGGCCCCCGGCGGCGGGGCGCACCGGCCCGACAGCACCGGTGCGCCCCGCCGCCCGAGGGGGCCTCGGCTCACGCGGCGTGCCCGCCGTCCACCGCGAACTCCGCGCCGGTGACATAGGCCGCGTCGGCCCCCGCGAGGAACGCCACCATGGACGCCACCTCGTCGGCGGTGCCGAAGCGGCCCAGCGCAGTCATGGCCGCCTGGCCGGGGGCGAGCGGCCCGTCGGCCGGGTTCATGTCGGTGTCGATCGGACCCGGGTGGACGAGGTTCGCGGTGATCGCGCGCGCTCCCAGCTCCCGGGCGAACGCCTTGGTCAGTCCGGTCAGGGCGGACTTGCCGGTCGCGTAGAGGGTGCCGCCGGGCCCCGGCACGCGCTGGGTCATGCAGGTGCCGATGGTGATGATCCGGCCGCCGTCCGCCATCCGTACGGCGGCGGCGCGGCAGGCCAGGAAGACGGCGCGCACGTTCACCGCGAGCACCCGGTCCACATCGGCGAGCGAGAGGCTCTCCACCGGGCCCAGCACGCCCACGCCCGCGTTGTTCACCAGCACGTCGAGGGTGCCCAGCGCGTCGGCCGCGCGGTCGACGACGGCCGACGCCTGCGCCGGGTCGGCCGCGTCCGCGCGCAGGGCCACCGCCCGCCGTCCGAGTCCCCGTACGGTCCGGACCACCTCGTCCGCCGCGTCCTTGCCGTTCACATAGGTGAGCGCCACATCGGCGCCCGCGCGGGCCAGTCGCACCGCCGTCGCCGCGCCGATGCCGCGGCTGCCGCCGGTCACGAGCGCCACCCTGCCGTCCAGGGGCCACCGCGAGGCCCCGGAAGCAGAAGCCCCGACGGCCGGGGAAGCCGCCGCGGCCGCGGAAGCAGCGGGCGTGGCCGCAGAACCAGAAGCAGGACCAGAAGCAGAAGCAGAAGCTGTCGAAGTCATGCCCCCATCCCAGCGGCCGGGCCGCCCCGGCGCTGGCGGCCTCCGGACGCCGACGTGGGCCGGGAAAACGCCCGGGAACGCCCCCGGAAGAGCGGCTCGCATGAACGTCCCGGGAACACCTGACCGCCTTCGGTCAACGGCCGGTGAATTCACCGGACATGCCGGGAAGCTCCACAGTCTTGTCATTGACATGCCACTGTCTACGCGCGTCATCATGAGGCATGAGATTCCCCCCACGCATGACCCGCATCGGCGCCGCGGGCGCCCTCCTGTCCGCCCTCCTCGTGGGCGGCACCGTCTCCGCCGCCGCCCCGGCCGGCGCCGCCACGGCCTCGGTCGGCAGCATCTGCTACGGCGACCTGCCCTCCCAGGCGCACCACACGCTCGACCTGATCGACCAGGGCGGGCCCTTCCCGTACGACCAGGACGGCGTCGTCTTCCAGAACCGCGAAGGCGTCCTGCCCAGCCGGTCCAGCGGCTACTACCACGAGTACACGGTCGTCACCCCCGGTTCCCCCACCCGGGGCGCGCGACGGATCGTCACCGGTGAGAAGAACCAGGAGGACTACTACACCGCGGACCACTACGCGACGTTCGACCTGGTCGACTTCGGCTGCTGAGCCCGGCCCGCGCGGCCGCCGCCGAGGAACCGCGGAGCCTCACCGCCCGCGGCCCTCGGCGGCGGCGAACAGGGCGCAGCCCAGCACGATCAGCACGAAGCTCGCGAACACCTCGTAGCCATGGAGAAAAGCCAGGCGCTGCACCATGCCCACGCGCCAGTGGGTGAAGTCCTGCACGAAACCCAGCACGCCCTGCGCCAGGGCGATGAACCCGGCGACCTCCAGAACCTTCTTCATGGAAGCGAGCCTCGCCCCGCCGGACCTCCGCGCGCATCGGCCGCGGGGCGCGGTCCGGCCGCCGGAGGTCTACGTTCCCGCCGGGCCGGTGAGCCGGAAGTCTCCCGTGTCGCGACTTTGGTCGCACAACCGCTCCGGACCCGTGAAGCGGGCCACCCGCGTTGCGTAGATTTGTCGACTGTGAAGACTGACACGACGCTCCAGGAGCCGGTGGCGTTCGCCGGACGGCGGTGGTGGCTGCCGTCCGCCGTGGCCGACGAACTCGACCCCGACACCAGCGGCGGCGGCCGGCCCCGGCGCACCGCGCGCGACTGGATCGTCGACTTCCTCTGCTTCCTCCTGGCCGTCCTCCTCGGGCTCGCCGCCGCCGGCTCGCTCGACGCGGAGCACCTGCCGCACGCCTTCTCCCTCGTCGACCAGGTGATCGGGGCGCTGGCCTGCGCCGCGCTCTGGCTGCGCCGCCGGTGGCCCCTCGCGCTGGCCGTCGCCATGGTGCCCGTCGGCCTGGTCTCGAACACCGCGGGCGGCGCCGGTGTGCTCGCCCTGTTCACGCTCACCGTGCACCGCCCCCTCCGGTACGGGGCCTGGGTCGGCGGCGCCCAGCTCGCGCTGCTCCCGCTCTACTACTGGCTGCGCCCCGACCCCGACCTGTCCTACCCGGCCGTCCTCGCCTTCGCCGTGCTGCTGACCATGTCGGTCATGGGCTGGGGCATGTTCGTGCGGTCCAAGCGGCAGCTCATGCTGAGCCTGCGGGACCGGGCGCGGCGCGCGGAGACGGAGGCGCGGCTGCGCGCCGAGCAGGCGCAGCGGCTCGCCCGTGAGGCCATCGCCCGGGAGATGCACGACGTCCTCGCGCACCGGCTGACGCTGCTGAGCGTGCACGCGGGCGCCCTGGAGTTCCGGCCCGACGCGCCCCGCGCGGAGGTCGCGCGGGCCGCCGGGGTCATCCGGGAGAGCGCGCACGAGGCCCTCCAGGACCTGCGGGAGATCATCGGCGTACTGCGCGCGGGCGACTCCGACGACGCGGGCCGCCCGCAGCCCACCCTCGCGGCGCTGGACGCGCTGGTGGCCGAGTCGCGGGAGGCCGGTATGACGGTGGTGCTGACCGGACAGGTCACCGACCCGGCCGCCGTACCCGCCTCCGTGGGCCGCACCGCCTACCGCATCGCGCAGGAGGCACTGACCAACGCCCGCAAGCACGCCCCCGGCGCGGAGGTCGCGGTGACCGTCACCGGCGCACCCGGCCGGGACCTCGCCGTGCACGTGCGCAATCCGCCGCCCGAGGGGGAGGTCCCGCACGTCCCTGGCTCGGGCCAGGGGCTCATCGGCCTGACCGAGCGGGCCGCGCTGGCGGGCGGCAGCCTGCGCCACGGGCCGACCCCGGAGGGCGGGTTCGAGGTCAGGGCGCTCCTGCCGTGGCCGGCGTGACGGCGCCCGACCGGTGGCCGGGGCGGCGACGGACCGGACGGGCCACCGGCGGCCGTCCGGTGCGGGGCGGCGAGCCGGTGTGGTCACCGCGCGGGCGTTTTGATTGGCTTGGCCCATGACCGCGATCCGAGTGCTCCTCGTCGACGACGACCCGCTGGTGAGAGCCGGTCTGTCCTTCATGATGGGAGGCGCGGACGACATCGAGATCGTCGGTGAGGCGGCCGACGGGCACGAGGTGGAGGCCCTGGTCGAGCGCGCCCGGCCGGACGTCGTCCTGATGGACGTCCGCATGCCGGGCATGGACGGGCTGACCGCGACGGAGCGCCTGCGCGCCCGTCCGAAGGCCCCGCAGGTCGTGGTCCTGACCACCTTCCACGCCGACGACCAGGTGCTGCGCGCGCTGCGCGCGGGCGCCGCCGGGTTCGTCCTCAAGGACACCCCGCCGGCCGAGATCGTCGCCGCGGTGCGCCGGGTGGCCGCCGGTGACCCGGTGCTCTCGCCCACGGTCACCCGCCAGCTCATCCGGCACGCCGCGGGCGGTGCGGGCGAGGACCGGCGCACCCGCGCGCGTGAGCGCCTCACCGCGCTCAACGCGCGCGAGCGCGAGGTGGCCGTCCGGGTCGGGCAGGGCCTGGCCAACGCCCAGATAGCGGGCGAGCTCTACATGAGCGTCGCCACCGTCAAGACACACGTCTCCCGCATCCTCGCCAAGCTCTCCCTCAACAACCGGGTGCAGATCGCCCTGCTGGCCCATGACGCGGGACTGCTCGACGAGGAAGCGGGCTGAGGGGCGTCCCGAAGAGGGCGCGCGGCGGGGGCACTTCGCCCCGCCGCCCCGCGTTGTACGGGACACGGGGCGGTGCCGGACGGTGCGCGCGCCCCGGAGGGGAGCGAGCATGGCGGACGTGATCGATCTGGCGGAGTACGGCGAGGGGTTCCGCACGGACCCCCACACCGTCTACGCCGAACTGCGCGCACTCGGCCCGGTCCACCGGGTGCGGCTGCCACCACCGGAGAGCTACGACACCTGGCTCGTCGTCGGCCACGAGGAGGCCCGCGCCGCCCTCGCCGACCCGCGGCTCGCCAAGGACGTCGCCGGACTCGACATCCGGCCCGTCGAGGAGGAGGCGATCGGCCGGCATCTGCTGATCGCCGACCCGCCGCACCACACCCGGCTGCGGTCCCTGGTCACCCGCGCGTTCACCGCACGGCGCATCGAGGCGATGCGGCCCCGGATCCAGGCGATCACCGACGAGCTGCTGGACGCGATGCTGCCGCTGGGGCGGGCGGATCTGGTGGAGGCGTTCTCCTATCCGCTGCCGATCACGGTGATCTGCGAGCTGCTCGGGGTGCCGGAGATGGACCGGACCGCGTTCCGGGACATGTCGAACGAGTTCGTGGCGCCCACCAGCGAGGAGGGCTTCCTCGGCTCCGTGGAGCGGCTCGGCGCCTATCTCACCGAGCTGATCGAGGACAAGCGGGTCGCGGGCCCCGCCGACGACCTGCTGAGCGCGCTGATCCGCACCACGGCGGAGGACGGCGACCGGCTCTCCTCCGGGGAGCTGCGCGGCATGGCCTTCCTGCTGCTCATCGCGGGCCACGAGACCACGGTCAACCTCATCACCAACACCGTGCACACCCTGCTCAGGCACCCCGCGCAGCTCGCCGAGGTGCGCGCCGACCCCGCGCTCGTGGACGCCGCCGTGGAGGAGACCCTGCGCTACGAGGGCCCGGTGGAGAACGCCACCTTCCGCTACGCGGCCCGGCCACTGGAGATCGGCGGCACCGCCATCGCGCAGGGCGAGCCGGTGCTGATCGGGCTCGCGGCGGCCGGCCGGGACGGCGCCCGCTATCCGGCGCCGGACCGCTTCGACCCGCACCGCGACACCCGCGGTCACCTCGCCTTCGGTCACGGCATCCACTACTGCCTGGGCGCCCCGCTGGCCCGTCTGGAGGCCCGTACCGCCCTGCACACACTCCTGCGCCGCGCCCCCGCCCTCGCCCTCGACGGCCCGCCGGGCGCATGGCTCCCGGGCATGCTGATCCGCGGCACCAGGAGCCTGCCGGTCCGCTGGTAGCCACGGCGGGCCGGGTCACCGGCCCGCCGCCTGCCGCCGCCTGCTCAGCCGGCCGCCGCCTGCCGCCCCCGCTCAGTCGGCCGCCGTGCCGTCCGGGATCTCGGCCAGCCGCACCGGCCGGTGTTCGCGGCGGGACTGCTCGCACGCCTCGGCGATCCGGAGCGCCTGGAGGGCCTCGTGGCCGTCGCACGGGTTGGGGCGCTGGCCGAGCAGGACGTCGACGAAGGCGTTCAGCTCGGCCTCGTAGGCGGGGCCGAAGCGCTCCAGGAACCCGGTCCACGGCTTGTCCGCGGCCGGTGGCCCGGTCGGTTCGGTGGACGCGATCGGCGTACGGTCGTCGAGGCCGACGGTGATCTGGTCGCGTTCCCCGGCCAGCTCCATGCGGACGTCGTAGCCCGCGCCGTTCAGCCGGGTCGCCGTCGCCGTGGCGAGGGTGCCGTCGTCCAGGGTGAGCACCGCCGCGCCGGTGTCGATGTCGCCGGCCTCCCGGAACATGGCGGGACCGGCGTCGGAGCCCCGGGCGTACACCTCGGTGATCTCGTGCCCGGTCACCCAGCGCAGCGCGTCGAAGTCGTGGATCAGTGTGTCCCGGAACAGGCCGCCGGACAGCGGCAGCCAGTCGGCGGGCGGCGGTGTGCGGTCCGAGGTCAGCGCGCGCACGGTGTGCAGGCGCCCGAGCCGTCCCGAGCGCACCGCCGCGCGCGCACCGGCGTACCCCGGGTCGAAGCGGCGCTGGAAGCCCATCTGGAGGACCGTCCCGGCCGCCGCCACCTCGGCCAGCGCCCGCAGGGTGCCCGGCAGGTCCAGGGCGATCGGCTTCTCGCAGAACACCGGGAGCCCGGAGCGCGCCGCCCGGCCGATCAGGTCGGCGTGCGCCTGGGTCGTCGTGCTGATCACCACCGCGTCGACGCCCCAGGTGAAGATCTCGTCCACGCCGGGCGCGGCCGTCTCGCCCAGCCGGTGGGCCAGAGCCTGGGCCCGCGCCGGATCGGCGTCCGTGAGGATCAGTGAGCCGACCTCTCGGTGGCGGCTGAGCGTGTTCGCGTGAACGGTGCCGATCCGGCCCGTTCCGATGATCCCGATGCGCATGGGAACAAAGTGGGGGCCCACCCCTGACCCTGTCAATCTGTATGTCAGGACAATCTGACTTCACGACTTCCCGTCAACCGGCCGCCCGGCTACGCTCGGCGGGTGCCCAAACCAGATGTGGACCCCACCGTGTCGCTCGCGCTCGGCGTCGACCGGAGTTCCCCCGTGCCGCTGTACTACCAGCTGGCGCAGCAACTGGAGGCGGCGATCGAGCGGGGCGCCCTGACACCGGGCAGCCTGCTGGGCAACGAGATCGAGCTGGCCGCGCGGCTCGGCCTGTCCCGGCCCACTGTGCGCCAGGCCATCCAGTCGCTCGTCGACAAGGGCCTGCTGGTGCGCCGCCGCGGTGTCGGCACCCAGGTCGTGCACAGCCAGGTCAGACGCCCGCTGGAGCTGAGCAGCCTCTACGACGACCTGGAGGCGGCCGGGCAGCGCCCGAGCAGCAGCGTGCTGGTCAACACCGTCGTGCCCGCGTCCGCCGAGGCCGCCGCCGCGCTGGGGGTGGCCGAGGGGGACGAGGTGCACCGGGTGGAGCGGCTGCGCCTCACCCACGGCGAGCCGATGGCGTACCTGGTCAACCAGTTGCCCGCCGGGCTGCTCGACCTGGACACCGGGCGGCTGGAGGCCACCGGCCTGTACCGCCTGCTGCGCTCGGCCGGGATCACCCTGCACAGTGCCCGGCAGTCCATCGGCGCCCGCGCCGCCTCTGCGCCCGAGGCCGAGCGGCTCGGCGAGAGCGAGGGCTCCCCGCTGCTCACCATGGAACGCGTCACGTTCGACGACACCGGCCGCGCGGTGGAGTTCGGCACCCACACCTACCGGCCGTCCCGCTATTCCTTCGAATTCCAGCTGCTCGTACGGTCTTGAACACAGGCCCCCGCGTCGTCACAATGTCCGGACAAGTGAGCCAGGGCACACGGCCCGGCCTCTCACCCTCGTACGCTCGTGTCAGATAATGCGATGTTCGGGGCTGATGGAACGCTCATCGGCCCCGCGCGTACGTTCGAACACGGCGAGAAGGGCACGGCCTCGTGGCACGGTTTCCAACCTGGGTAGGCATGGCGCTCGCAGGGGCGCTGTCGCTGTCCCTCGCGGGATGCAGCAGCACCGGCGGCAAGCGGGCGGAGGACGCCCGCAAGGCCGCGGCGGCCCAGGGCCGGGCGGCGGTGAACACCCCCCGCTGGACCTTCGCGATGATCACCCACTCCGGGGACGGCGACACCTTCTGGGACATCGTGCAGAACGGTGCCAAGCAGGCCGCGGTCAAGGACAACATCAACTTCCTGTACTCCCACGACGACGAGGCGCAGCAGCAGGCGCAGCTCGTGGACGCCGCGGTGGACAAGAAGGTCGACGGCATCATCGTCACGCTCGCCAAGCCCGACGCCATGAAGGCCGCCGTGGCCCGCGCCGAGAAGGCCGGCATCCCGGTGATCACCGTGAACTCCGGCTCCGCCGAGTCCAAGGCGTTCGGCGCGCTCACCCACGTCGGCCAGGACGAGACCGTCGCCGGGGAGGCCGTCGGCGAGGAGCTGAACAAGCGCGGGAAGAAGAAGGTCCTGTGCGTCCTGCACGAGCAGGGCAACGTCGGCCACGAGCAGCGCTGCGCCGGAGTCGCCAAGACCTTCTCCGGCAAGGTCGACAACCTCTACGTCAACGGCACCAACATGCCCGACGTGCAGTCCGCGGTCGGCGCCAAGCTCCAGGCCGACCACTCCGTCGACGCCGTCGTCACCCTCGGCGCGCCCTACGCGGACACCGCCGTGAAGGCGAAGCAGGACGCGGGCAGCAAGGCCGAGATCGACACCTTCGACCTCAACGCCAAGGTCGCCGCCGAGCTGAAGGACGGCACCCTCGGCTTCGCCGTCGACCAGCAGCCCTACCTCCAGGGCTACCAGGCCGTCGACCTGCTCTGGCTCTACAAGTACAACGCCGACGTCCTCGGCGGCGGCAAGCCGGTGCTCACCGGCCCGCAGATCGTCACCAAGGACCAGGCCGGCGCCCTGGAGCAGTACGCGCAGCGGGGCACCCGATGAGCGCGACCGCGAACCGGGCCGAGGCGGTCGCCGACGAACGGCTGCTGCGCACCTCCCCGCTGCGCAAGCTGCTCGCCCGGCCCGAGCTGGGCTCGGTCGTCGGCGCCGTCGCCGTCTTCGTCTTCTTCGCCGTCATCGCCGACGGATTCGTCCGCGCCTCCAGCCTCAGCACCGTGCTGTACGCGTCCTCCACCATCGGCATCATGGCCGTACCGGTCGCGCTGCTGATGATCGGCGGCGAGTTCGACCTGTCCGCGGGCGTCATGGTGACCTCCTCGGCGCTCCTGTCGTCGATGTTCAGCTACCAGCTGACCGCCAACGTATGGGTCGGCGTCGGCGTCTCCCTGCTGGTCACCCTCGCCATCGGCGCGTTCAACGGCTTCATGCTCACCCGCACCAGGCTGCCCAGCTTCATCATCACGCTGGGCACCTTCCTGATGCTGACCGGCATGAACCTCGGCTTCACCAAACTGATCGACGGCACGGTCTCCACCAAGACCATCGGCGACATGGAGGGCTTCCCGGCCGCCCACGCCGTCTTCGCCTCCACGCTCAGCGTCGGCGGCGTCGACTTCAAGATCACCATCCTGTGGTGGCTCGCCCTGGTGGCCGTCGCCTCCTGGATCCTGCTGCGCACCCGCACCGGCAACTGGATCTTCGCCGTCGGCGGCAACCAGGACGCCGCCCGCGCGGTCGGCGTCCCGGTCACCAGGACCAAGATCGGCCTCTACATGGGCGTGGCCCTCGGCGCCTGGATCTCCGGCCAGCACCTGCTGTTCTCCTTCGACGCCGTGCAGTCCGGCGAGGGCGTCGGCAACGAACTGATCTACATCATCGCCGCCGTCATCGGCGGCTGCCTGATCACCGGCGGCTACGGCAGCGCCATCGGCTCGGCGGTCGGCGCGCTGCTGTTCGGCATGACCAGCAAGGGCATCGTCTTCGCCGAGTGGAACCCCGACTGGTTCAAGTTCTTCCTCGGAGCGATGCTGCTCCTGGCGACCCTGCTCAACGCCTGGGTCCGCAAGCGGGCGGAGGCCACCGCATGACGCAGACCGACACCCGCACGCCCCTGGTGGAGCTGTCCGGCGTCAGCAAGCACTACGGCACCGTCCGCGCCCTCGAAGGCGTCTCCCTCCAGGTGCACGCCGGGGAGATCACCTGCGTCCTCGGCGACAACGGCGCGGGCAAGTCCACGCTGATCAAGATGATCGCGGGACTGCACCGGCACGACGACGGCGTCCTGCGCGTGGAGGGGGAGGAGACCACCCTGTCCTCCCCGCGCGAGGCCCTGGACCGGGGCATCGCGACCGTCTACCAGGACCTGGCCGTCGTCGGCCTGATGCCGGTGTGGCGCAACTTCTTCCTCGGCTCGGAACCCACCCGGGGCACCGGTCCCTTCAAGCGCATGGACGTCGACCTCATGCGCCGCACCACGCACGCCGAACTGCTGCGCATGGGCATCGACCTCAGGGACGTCGACCAGCCCATCGGCACCCTTTCGGGCGGCGAACGCCAGTGCGTGGCCATCGCGCGGGCGGTCCACTTCGGCGCGAAGGTGCTCGTCCTCGACGAGCCCACCGCCGCGCTCGGTGTGAAGCAGTCCGGCGTCGTCCTGAAGTATGTGGCCGCGGCACGCGACCAGGGACTGGGTGTCGTACTCATCACCCACAACCCGCATCACGCGTACCTCGTGGGCGACCGCTTCGTCCTGCTGAAGCGGGGCACCATGGTGGGCCATCACACACGGGACGAGATCACCCTCGACGAACTGACCCGGCAGATGGCGGGCGGCAGCGAACTCGACGACCTCCGGCACGAGCTGGAGAAAAGCACTCCCTGAGGGGAGCGGGCGAGCGGCGGCCACGTCTCCACGCGCGCGCGTGGAGCCCGCCCGGGGCACCGGCCCCCGGCGCCCCGTACGACACGCTTACCGCGCGTGCGGCAGAATCGGGGCCGATGAGCACCTACCGCGACCTCACCGCCCCCATCGGCTCCCGCCGGGCCACGGTCCTGCGCACCGTGGGCACCAGGGAGCGCCGTTCCCACCTGACGGCGCCCCGGGTCCCCACGGTCGGCATCGACATCGGCGGCACCAAGGTGATGGCGGGCGTCGTCGACGCCGACGGCAACATCCTGGAGCGGCTGCGCACGGAGACCCCCGACAAGTCCAAGAGCCCGAAGGTCGTCGAGGACACCATCGCCGAACTGGTCCTGGACCTCTCCGATCGGCACGACGTGCACGCCGTCGGCATCGGCGCGGCCGGCTGGGTCGACGCCGACCGCAACCGCGTGCTCTTCGCCCCCCACCTGTCCTGGCGCAACGAACCGCTGCGCGACCGCCTCTCCGAGCGCCTGTCGGTGCCGGTCCTGGTCGACAACGACGCCAACGCAGCCGCCTGGGCCGAGTGGCGCTTCGGCGCCGGCCGCGGCGAGGACCACCTCGTCATGATCACGCTGGGCACCGGCATCGGCGGCGCGATCCTGGAGGACGGCCAGGTCAAGCGGGGCAAGTACGGCGTGGCCGGCGAGTTCGGGCACATGCAGGTGGTGCCCGGCGGCCACCGCTGCCCGTGCGGCAACCGCGGCTGCTGGGAGCAGTACAGCTCCGGCAACGCCCTGGTGCGCGAGGCCCGTGAGCTGGCCGCGGCCGACTCCCCGGTCGCCTACGGCCTCATCGAGCACGTCAAGGGCAGCATCCCCGACATCACCGGCCCGATGATCACCGAGCTGGCCCGGGAGGGCGACGCCATGTGCGTCGAGCTCCTCCAGGACATCGGCCAGTGGCTCGGCGTCGGCATCGCCAACCTCGCCGCCGCCCTCGACCCGTCCTGCTTCGTCGTCGGCGGCGGTGTCTCCGCGGCCGACGACCTGCTCATCGGCCCCGCCCGGGACGCCTTCAAACGCCACCTCACCGGCCGCGGCTACCGCCCCGAGGCCCGCATCGTGCGCGCCCAGCTCGGACCCGAGGCCGGCATGGTCGGCGCCGCCGACCTCGCCCGGCTGGTCGCCCGCCGCTTCCGCCGCGCCAAGCGCCGCCGGGTGGAGCGCCACGAGCGCTACGAGCGCTACACGCAGTTCCGCCGCGACGCCCGGGAGGCACTGTGACGATGTCCGTGCCCCGCCAGGCCGCGCCGCCCGACGAACCGCCGTCCCGGCCCGCCGAGGACCGCCGCCACCGCAACCGCCGCCGGGCCCTCACCCTGCTGATCATCGTGCTGCTCATCGGCGTCCCGGCCGGTTATCTGGTGCTCTCCGCCGCCCAGAGCCGCGACAGCGGCAAGGACAAGGAGGCCAAGTACGCGGCGACCGGCCTCACCCCCACCTACCCGGCCAAGGTGCAGCGCCGGCTCTACGAGGTCCCCATCCCGCACCCCGCCGACCAGGTCGCCTCCTACGAGACGAACAACTGGAAGACCAGCCGCCTCTACGTCCGGTTCCGCACCACCCAGCCCGGACTCGACACCTTCCTGGAGGCCATGGGCGTCAACCGCGGCGATCTCAGGAAGGGCGAGATCAGCTTCGGCCACCGGGACCGCGACATCACCGGCTGGAACTTCAAGGGCCCCGGATCCTGGTACGGCCTCAGCCACGACCAGGAGAACCCCGCGCCCAGCCAGGACATCATGGTGAACTTCTCCGACCCGGCGCTGCCCATGGTCTACGTGGTCTCCCAGACGGTCCCCTGACCCGGCCCGGAGCCGATTGTCAGACCCCGCCCGTAGAGTCAAAGACGACTGACTCGACCGGCGAGCGGGAGGTGACAGGACGTATGAGCGACATGGCCGTGACGGAGACGACCGGGACCGTCCCCGGGCCGGGCGTGCCCGGGGCGGAACAGCCCGGGGCGGCCGGGACACCCGGCTCCCCGGGGATGCCGGTCTCGCCGGGGACGCCGGTCTCGCACGGGATGCCGGTCTCGCAGGGGATGCCCGGCGCGGCCAGAAGCCCCGGTCCGGCACTGCCCGCGGCCGGACCCGCCGTGTCCGTCCGCCTCCCCGCCGTCTTCGTGCCCGCGCCGCTGCCGCGCGAGGGCCGCATCGTCCTGTGGGACCCGGACGCGCCGGCCTCCGACGCGCTGTCCGCCCCCGCCCGCCCCGCCGCCGGCGCCCCGCCCGTCCCCACGACCCTCACGGTGGTGCGGCCGCACGGCGCGGTCCTCCGCCGCAGGACCGTCGCCGCCCTGTCCCTGCCGATCGACGCGGCCCTGCCCCACCTGGTGCGCGCCCGCCACGACCCCGCAGCCCACCCCGCCACGGCCTGCTGGGGCGCCGCCGCCCTGCACGCGCTGCGGCTGAGCGCGCGGGGCCGCCTCCTGCCGGGCCTGACCGCCACCGGACACGACGCCTGGCGGGCCGGGCCGCTCGACCCCGACGACATCGCCCATCTGCGGGCCGTCGCCGCGGCCCTGCCCCCCGAAGGACACGCCGTGCCACTGCCCGGCACCGGCCCGCTCCGGCTGCCGGAACCGGAAGCACTGCTGCGCGCCTTCCTCGACGCCGTCGCCGACACCCTGCCCCGCACCCCCGCCGCCCCCCACACCGCGGGCCGCCCCTTCGCCCACCGCGCACCCCAGCACCTCCCGGCCGCCCAGGACTGGGCGGCCCAGGTCGCCGCGGGCACGGACGCCGGAGTCCGGATCTCCCTGCGCCTGGACCTGTCGGCGTACGACCTCTTCGACGCGGACCCGGCGGGCGGCGTCGGCGGGCGGCCGACGCGCAGGTCGGGCACCGCGATCGTCCAGGTGCACAGCCTCGCCGACCCCACCCTCGTCGCCGACGCGACGTCCCTGTGGGCGGGCGAGGCCGACGCGGCGTTCGGCCCCCGCGCGCGCGTGGACGCCGCCCTGGCCGTACGCCGCGCGGCCCGGATCTGGCCGCCGCTGGACCGGCTCGCCGAGCAGGACGTGCCCGACGTGCTCGCCCTGTCCGAGGAGGAGGCGGGCGAACTGCTCGGCGTGGCCGCGACCCGGCTCGCGGCGGCCGGCGTCGCCGTGCACTGGCCGCGCGACCTGGCCGACGACCTCGCCGCGGCCGCGGTGGTGCGGTCCGCTCCCGGCTCCGCGACCGACGGCACCGGCTTCTTCGAGAGCGAGGAACTGCTGCGCTTCTCCTGGCAGCTGGCGCTCGGCGGCGACCCGCTCACCGAAGCCGAGATGGACGCCCTCGCCGAGGCCCACCGCCCGGTCGTCCGGCTCCGGGACCGCTGGGTCCTGGTCGATCCCGCCCTGGTCCGCAAGGCCCGCCGCCGCGACCTGGGCCTGCTCGACCCGGTCGACGCGCTCTCCGCCGCCCTCACCGGCACCACCGAGGTCGACGGCGAGACGGTCGAGGCCGTGCCGGTCGGTGCCCTCGCCGCCCTGCGCGACCGCATCACCGCGGGCGTACACCCGGCCGAACCGCCCCCCGGCCTGCGCGCCACCCTGCGCGACTACCAGCTGCGCGGACTCGGCTGGCTCGACCTCATGACCTCCCTCGGCCTCGGCGGCTGCCTCGCCGACGACATGGGCCTCGGCAAGACCGTCACCCTCATCGCCCTGCATCTGAAGCGGGCCCGCAGCGAACCCACCCTGGTGGTCTGCCCGGCCTCCCTGCTGGGCAACTGGCAGCGGGAGATCACCCGGTTCGCGCCCGGCGTCCCCGTCCGCCGCTTCCACGGCCCGGACCGCACCCTGGACGGCCTCGACGGCGGCTTCGTCCTCACCACGTACGGCACCATGCGCTCGACCGCGCCCCTGCTCGCCGAGCAGCCCTGGGGCCTGGTCGTCGCGGACGAGGCACAGCACGTCAAGAACCCCCACTCGGCGACCGCGAAGGCCCTGCGCACGATCCCGTCGCCCGCCCGCGTCGCCCTGACCGGCACCCCCGTGGAGAACAACCTCTCCGAACTGTGGGCCCTCCTCGACTGGACCACCCCCGGCCTCCTCGGC
This sequence comes from Streptomyces sp. PsTaAH-124, assembly GCF_000373685.1. NCBI lineage: Bacteria > Bacillati > Actinomycetota > Actinomycetes > Kitasatosporales > Streptomycetaceae > Streptomyces > Streptomyces sp. PsTaAH-124. Next base: position 156,210 of record NZ_KB892209.1, read on the forward strand.
CCCCTCACCTCCTTCCGCGCCCGCCACGCGCGCGCCGTGGAGAACGGCGAGGACGAGGAGGCCGCCCGGCGGCTGGCCCGGCTGGTGCGGCCCTTCCTGCTGCGCCGCAGGAAGTCCGACCCGGGCATCGTCCCCGAGCTGCCGCCCAAGACCGAGACCGACCATCCGGTCCCGCTCACCCGCGAACAGGCCGCGCTGTACGAGGCGGTGGTACGGGAATCGATGCTGGCCATCGAGACCGCGCAGGGCATGGCCCGCCGCGGCCTGGTCCTCAAGCTGCTCACCTCGCTCAAGCAGATCTGCGACCACCCGGCCCTCTATCTGAAGGACGGGGACATGCCCGGCGCCGACCGGGCGGCGGCCCGCTCGGGCAAGCTCGCCCTGCTCGACGAACTGCTGGACACCCTGCTCGCCGAGGACGGCTCCGCCCTCGTCTTCACCCAGTACGTGGGCATGGCCCGGCTGATCACCTCCCATCTCGCCGCCCGCGCGGTCCCCGTCGACCTGCTCCACGGCGGCACCCCGGTCCCCGAGCGCGAACGCATGGTGGACCGCTTCCAGGAGGGCGCCACCCCCGTCCTCGTGCTCTCCCTGAAGGCGGCCGGCACCGGCCTGAACCTCACCCGCGCGGGCCATGTGGTCCACTTCGACCGCTGGTGGAACCCGGCCGTCGAGGAGCAGGCCACCGACCGCGCCTACCGCATCGGCCAGACCCAGCCCGTCCAGGTCCACCGCCTCATCACCGAGGGCACCGTCGAGGACCGCATCGCCGAGATGCTCGCCGCGAAGCGCGCCCTGGCCGAGGCCGTCCTCGGCACCGGCGAGTCCGCCCTCACCGAGCTGTCCGACCGGGAGCTGTCCGACCTGGTGTCGCTGCGGAGGGGGGCCTGATGCACACGACTGAACGGGCCGAACAGGCTGAACAGACTGAACGGGCCGAACAGACTGAACGGGCCGAACAGACTGAACGGGCCGAACAGACTGAACGGGCCGAACAGGCTGAACAGACCGAACGGGCCGAACCGGCCGAACAGAGCGGGCGTGCCGGGCGGCCGGACGCGGTCGGCGGACCCGAGCCCGCGCGGGCCGAAGGCTCTGCTGACTCCGGCACCTCCGACGCCCCTGGGTTGCGCACGCCCGCGGAGCCTCAGCCGCCACGCCCCGCCGACGTGGCGCGTGAGGCGCTGAGAGCGGCGCGACGGCACCGGCCGCAGCCGCCCGGCACACCGACGCCGCCGCCGGTCAGCCCCACCGCTTTCACACCGGACGAGACCGAGGAGCCGAGGCCCGAGGGGCGACCGGAATCGACCACCGAGCCCTCCCCGGAACAGCCGTCGCCGCAGCCACGCCCGTCGCAGCAGCCGTCGCGGCCGGGCGACGCGGCGCGCGCGGCCCTGCGACGGATGGCACAGCCGTCCCCGTCCCTGCCCCCGGCCCCGTCCTCGGCACAGTCCCCGACCCCGCAGCACGCCGAACCGGCCACGCCCACCGCGCCGGACACCCCCGTACCGGATCGCCCCGCACCGGCGAAGACCACCGCCGCCCGCCCCGCCGACATCGCACGCGAGGCCCTGCGCGCGGCGCGCGCCCGTGGCGGACCGGAGGAGGAGCAGCCGTCCGCGCCGGACGAGGGAGGGGCGCGGCCCCGGTCGGCCACCGCCCCTCGCGCGCGTACCGCCCGCGAGGGCCGCCCGTCCCGCCGTACGGCCGCACAGTCCGGCCCGGCCCGCGCCCGCCTGCCTCGAACCGGTGGCCGAACAGAGGGCGACGCCGGATCGGGCGACGGGACCCCGGGCACTGGCCCCGGCCCCGGCCCCGGCACCTCCGCCCCCGTCCGCGCCGTGACGGAACTCCTCGCGCACGCCTTCCGGATGCCCCCGGCAGCGGAGACGGACCACGAACCGGACGACAGCACCGAGGACGCACCCCCTGGCACGGGGACCGGCACCACGACGGCCGCCCCCGAAGGCGACCCCGCCCCGCCCCGGCCCACGAGTCCCCAGCCCACCGCGTCCCACCCCGCTGTGCGCGCCCCCGGTGGCATGGCCTCCCCCCGCCGCGACGGCGAACTCCGCCGCACCTTCCCGGCGCTCCCCGCGCCGCCCGCCACCGCCCCGGAAGGCCGGACGGAACCCGGCTTCGCACAGACCTGGTGGGGCGAGGCATGGACGACCGCCCTGGAGGACGGCGCGCTGGACACGGCCCGGCTGGCCCGGGGCCGTGACTACGCACGCACCGGCCATGTGGACGCCATCACCGTGACCCCCGGCCTGGTCCTCGCGTACGTACAGGGCAGCCGTCCGCGTCCGTACCGCGTCCAGGTGCGGATGCGCACCCTGGACGACGTCGAGTGGGACCGGTTCCTGGACGCCGCCGCCGAGCGGCCCGGTCATATCGCCGCACTCCTGGACAAGGAGATGCCGCAGTCTCTGGCCGACTGCGGTGTCCCGCTGCTCCCCGGCCCGTACGACCTCGAACCGCACTGCTCCTGCCCCGACCGCGGCCACCCCTGCAAGCACGCGGCGGCCCTGTGCTACCAGACGGCGCGGCTGCTGGACGCCGACCCCTTCGTCCTGCTGCTGCTCCGCGGCCGGGGCGAGCGGGAGCTGCTGGACGCCCTGTCCCGGCGCAGCGCGGCCCGCGCCGCACGCGACGCGCAGGACCGGGATCCGGAGCCGCTGCCGGGGGAGCGGGCCACCGAGGCCCTCGCGCGCCGCCCGCTGCCGCTGCCCGCCCCGCTGCCGCCCCCGCCGCACCCCGGGCAGCCCCCGGCGTATGCGTCGGCACCGGGCGGCCCGGACCCGTTCGCCCTCGACCAGTTGGCGACCGACGCGGCGGCCCGCGCCCACGCCCTGCTCACCACCGGCCGCGATCCGGTCGGCGGGCTGACGCTCTGGCAGGACGCGGTGCGCCTGGCCGCGGCCCGGCCCGGCTCCGGACTGACCGCCGCCACCCGCTCCCTCTACGCCTCGCTCGCCTCGGCCACCGGCCGCACCACGGCGGAGCTGGCCCGCGCGGTGGCCGCCTGGCGCCAGGGCGCCGCCGAGGGGCTCGCTGTCCTGGAGGACCCGTGGGACCCCCCGGCCGGCCGCTTCGACCGGGCCCGCCCCCTGCTCCTCGCCGCCGGCCTGCCGCCTTTCCGCCCCCACCGCAACCGCCTCACCCACCCGGTCGGCCGACTCCAGCTCCGCCTGGGCCGGGACCACCTCTGGTACGCGTACGAGTCCGAACCCGACCGCGACGACTGGTGGCCGCGCGGCACCCCGGCCCCGGACCCGGTCGACGCGCTGAGCGGCCTGGAGGCCGTCCCGGAGGCGTGACCGGGAACGGCCGACGTGAAGAAACCTTCGCTCTCAAGGAGGGCGCGACGGCTGCCGCGAAGACGCCGAAAGCGCTGCTGGAGACGCTATGGACACCGCTCCGCCGACCGCCGTAAATTCGTCTCAGCGCACGGTCGGCCAGGGGGACCGGCGCTGACCGTGAGGTACCAGGGGGAGCATGGAATTCGGCTTACTGGGGCCGTTGCAAGCCCGGATCGCCGGACGTGCGGTCCCGTTGAACGGCCCGCGGCAGGCCAAGATGCTGGCGGCACTCCTGCTCGACGCCAACACCACCGTCCCCATGGAACGGCTCGTCGCCGTGATGTGGGACGCGCGGCCGCCCGCCACCGCGGTCCGCCAGATCCAGGACGCCGTCTCCGGACTGCGCCGCAACCTCGTCGCCCGCGGAGCGCCCGGCTCCCTGATCGGCACGCGGCGCGGCGGCTACGAGATCCACCTGGCCCAAGACCGGCTCGACCTCCTGGAGTTCGACCACGAGCGGCACCTCGCCGAACAGCACACGACCCCGTCCGAGACGGCGGCCGCGCTGCGGCGGGCGCTCGCCCGCTGGCGCGGGAACGCCCTGGCCGACGTCCCCGGCCGAGCCCTGGAGATCGACGCGGCACGGCTGAACGAGCGCCGCGCGGCGACGCACAAGGAGTGCCTCGCCATCGAACTCGGCCTGGGGCGCCACCGGGAGGTCATCGATGAACTGACCGCCCTGCTGCACACACATCCCTTCGACGAACAGGTCGCCGAACACCTGATGCTCGCCCTCTACCGGTGCCGACGCCAGGGCGAGGCACTGCGGGTGTACGAGCGGCTGCGCCGCACCCTGGCCGACGAACTCGGCGTCGACCCCGCCCCACCACTGCGGGAACTGCATCAGCGCATCCTGACCGCGGACCCCGCCCTGACAGCCACGCCCTCGGCGGCGGGCCCCTCGGCGGCGGGCCCCTCGGCGGCTGGCCCCTCGGTGACGCCGCCGAAGAGCCCCGCCCCGGCGGTCACCGGGCCGGACATGGCGATGCCGGTGCGTCAGCTCCCTCTCGACGTACCCGACTTCGTGGGCCGGGCCGACGCCCTGGCCGAGATCGCCGGGCTGCTCGACGCGTCGGCCCCGAACCGGGCCCCGGTCGCCGTCGTCGTGGGCGGTCCCGGCGTCGGCAAGTCCTGCCTGGTGACGCACGCCGCGCGACGGGCGAGCGCCGGCTTCCCCGACGGTCAGCTCTACCTCGACCTCGCGGCGACATCGGACGAGCCACGGGACCCGGCGATGATGCTGGCCGAGGCGCTGCGCGCGCTCTCGGTCGCGGGCAGCGCCATCCCGAACAGCCTGTCCGAGCGGGCCGCGCTCTACCGGTCGCTGCTGGTGGACCGGCGCATGCTGGTGGTGCTGGACGACGCCGGTCACGCGGATCAGGTGCTGCCGCTGCTGCCCGGCGCCGACGGCTGCGCCGTGCTGATCACCAGCCGCACGCTGCTGACGCAGCTTCCCGGCGCCCGGCACATCGACCTGGACGTGCTGAGCCCGGCGGAGGCGCGGGAGTTGTTCACCGGAATCATCGGACGGCGCCGGGTCGAGGGGGAACCGGGGGAGGCCGACGCGATCCTCGACTGCTGCGGAAACCTGCCGCTGGCCATCCGGATCGCCAGCGGCAAGCTCACGGGCCGTCCGGCCTGGTCGCTGCGGGTGCTGCGGGAACGCATCGAGGACGAGTCACGGCGGCTGGCCGAGCTGAGGATCGGCGACCTCAGTGTGCGGGCCAGCGTCGAACTGAGCCTGCGGCTGCTGCCGGACGACGCGGTGCGCGCGCTGAGCCTGCTGGGTCTGCTCGGCCCCCACACCCTGCCCGGCTGGGTGGTCGGCCCGCTGCTGGACCGCCCGGACGGCGAAGAGGTGCTGGACATCCTCGTCGACGCCAGCCTGGTGCGGCTGGTCGCCACCGACGCCCTCGGCGAGCCGCGTTACCGGCTGCACGACCTGATCAGGACCTGCGCCGTGGAGCTGGCCGCCTCCCTGTCCGCAAAGGAGAAGCGGGACGCGGTCGTCCGGGTGCTGTCCGTCTGGCTGGAGCTGATCGGGCGCGGCACCGATCTGCTCCCGGCGGCCGGGCTGCTGACGGCCGCGCCCGGTTCCGCACCGCGCCGCGCGCTGCCCCGCGCGGTCGTGGACCGGTTGATGTCCGACCCGGTCGGCTGGTTCGACGCGGAACGCGACAACCTGCTCGGCGCGGTGAAGCTGGCCGCCGACCGGGGCCTGGACGAGCTGGCCTGGGAACTGGCGGCCGGTGCGTCGACCTATTACGACCACCGGTGCCTCTACCAGGACTGGCAGCACGGGCACCGCCTCGCGCTGGACGCGGCCGAGGCCGCGGGCAACGCGCGCGGCGCGTCGGTCCTGCTGCGCGGCCTGGGCCAACTCCACATCTACCAGGATGAGTTCGACCGGGCCACCCGGTCCCTGGAATCCTCCCTCACGCTGTGCAGGAAGGCCGGTGACCGACGCGGGGAGGCCCTGACCATCGCCATGCTGGGCACGGTCAGCCGGGTGCAGGGCCGAGACGACGAAGCCCTCGAACGGGTCGAGCACGCGCTGGCCATCGCGGTCGGCGAGGGCGACCTTCACCTGGAAGCGCAGCTCTCCTGCTCCGTGGCCGTGATGAAGCTCATGCAGGACAAGCTCGACGAGGCGGAGCCATGGTTCGCCACCGCCTTGCGCCAGGCCCGCACACTGGGCGACGCGCATCGTGTGGCCGTGGTGCTACGGCGCTTCAGCCGCCTGCACGACCGGCGCGGCGACCCCGACGAGGCACTGCGCTGCCTGGGACAGGCGCTGGCCACCTTCGAGAACCTGGCCGACGAACGCTGCGCCGCGTACACCCTGCTGGAGGTCGGCCGCGTCCACGCCGGCCGACACGACCGCGCCCACGCGGCCCCCGCACTGGAACGCGCGGCGGCCCTCTTCCACCGCCACGGCGACCGCCAGGACGAGGCCGCCTGCTGGCAGCTGATCGGCGACCTGGACGCCCTCGCCGGCGCCCCCCACCTGGCCCACCGGCACCGAGGCCGCGCCCTGCGCCTGTGGCAGACGATCGGCGACATCAACGAGACGAACACCCCGCCCCGCCCGTCGTCACCGTAAGCCGCCCACACCCCCCACCGGACCGCCCCCTCCCACCGACCGCGTCTGCCCCCCTTGGAGAGACGCCCGTGAGCCGTGAGAGGGCCTACGGCGTGAGTGAGACATCGTCGAACACCCTGCAATACCGCTTTGACGGGCCGGAAGAGGCTCCCGTCCTGATCCTCGGTCCCTCACTGGGTACCACGTGGCACAGGTTGTAGAGACCGTCTTTGGCGTCCACGTCAGTCCAGGGCGGGTGCGGAATAGCAGGTCAGGGCATCGCGGTTCGGGGGAGTCTGCGTAGTTGGTGACAGAGGTGCGAGAGCGTCTGTGATGGGCGAGTGAAACGCCGAGGCCCAGCCCGGCCATGCCAATCCCACCGTGCGAGGGGAGCAAGTTGGCCAGCGACCCGGCGAAGCTCTGGAAGGAGCAGACAAGGCAACTCGGCCGTCTCTCTTGGGTCATCGAGTGGGCGGGATGAAAATCCGCGTCCCGTGGTGCCGGGGTATTGCCGGAGGTGCTGGCGCTGGTGACCTGTCACTCCTGCTGGCGGCTCAACGCCTGCGGGCCTGTGTTTCCGGAAGAGGCGGGATGGAGGGCTGGTGGGGCTGGTCCAGGGGGTTGCCGGTCCTGTCATGTGGGAGAAGTACATGGCAGCTTCGGTTTTGGCTGGTTCAAGTAGGTGTTCAGGATGGTGCAACTGCTCCTCGCGTCGGCAGTCTGTGCGGGCGGCCAGGCCGAGGTGGGGTAGCCGGCAAGGCCGCAGGGGGCAGGGGTCGCACTGAATGGGTTTATCTGTACGAGGAGTTGGTGGTTCGTTCGTGCGTGGTTCGGCCGGTTCTGCATCTGGCGAGTGGGAGAGCCTGGGCATAGTAGATGCTGATGGCGCTTAGGAAGTGCGCTGTTGACTGAAAAGAAGCATTCCCTTTTGGTGTGATTGGGGTGCATGGTGGGTGCTTTGCTCCCTGTGTTCAGATCTTGACAGAAAGTAAGGCTGGGCTTTAAATCCCGCTTACCTTTGAAGATCTTGTGATGGTGGGGGCGGGGTTTCGTGCGAGTGGGGTGGGGCGGACGGGGTGCCGCGGCGCGCCGTGGGCGCAGTCGGCGAGGGAGAGCCGGCGCGGCCGCTGCGGCTGTGGCAACGTTGGCAGCCGTGGTGGTCCTGCCGGGCTCGGCGGCGCGGGCGGCCGCGGGAGCGGAGACGGATCCGGCGTCTGTTTCTGAAGGCCAACAGGCGCTGGCCCAGGCGCAGCAGTCCGGTGAGCGGGTGGAGGTGACGGGGGAGCGCACCGAGCGGTCCACCGTTTATGCCAACCCTGACGGGTCGACGTTCACGCTGGAGGAGTCGGCTGTTCCGGTGCGTGTGGAGAAGCCGGGTGGTGGCTGGCAGGCGCCGGACGCGACGCTGGAGAAGCGGTCCGATGGTTCGGTGGGGCCGAAGGCCGCTTCCGTGCGGATGTCCTTCTCGGGAGGCGGTGACTCGACACCGCTTGCTCGGGTGGCTGAGCCGGGGAAGTCTCTGGAACTCGGTTGGCCGGGCAAGCTGCCGGTGCCGCGTCTGGAGGGTCCCAGTGCCCTGTACGCGGATGTTCTGCCCGGCGTCGACTTGAAGGTGACGGCGACGTCGGAGAGTTTCCAGCCGGTGTTCGTCGTCAAGACGCCTGAGGCTGCGGCGAGTGATGAGCTGAAGAAGCTCACCTTCAGCCTGAAGTCCCATGGGCTGGACGTCCGGGAGGGTGCGGGCGGCAACCTGGCGGCAGTGGATGCCGACGGCCGCACTGTTTTCAAGGCGCCCCCTGCCCGGATGTGGGACTCGGCCGGAGGCACGGCGACGCAGACGTCACTCAAGTCGGCCAGGATCGCGGCTGCGGGCGAGGTGAAGCCGTCGGACCCGGCCGAGGCCGCACCGTCGGGTACCGGTCTGGAGCCGGGCCAGGGCGACACGGTCGCTCACATGGATGTCGACGTCACCGCGACCTCGCTGTCGGTCGTGCCGGACGCGGACATGCTGAACCAGACCCCCGCATCGGCGTTCCCCGTCTTCATCGACCCCACCATCACCTGGGGCGAGTCCGAGCGAACCCTTCTGCGCAGTGACGGCTACGAGTCCTACGCCTGGGGCAACGGCGACGACGACCAGGGCAAGGGTGCGGGCAAGTGCGGTACCTGGAGCGGCTACTACTGCGGTCCGGGATACGTGCAGAAGCTGTATTTCGAGTTCTCGCCGGCCGACCTCAAGGGAAAGAAGGTCCTGGACGCCACGTTCCGGGTGACCGAGCCGTGGGCGTTTCAGTGTTCACCGCGCTGGGTCGACCTGGTGCGCACGAACAACATCTCCTCGTCCACGACCTGGTCGTCGCGGCCCAGGGAACTGGACTGGATGGGCGACCGCAATGTCTCGGCCGGCCGCGGATCACTGTGTGACCCGGATTCGCCGAAGGCACCGATCGAGTTCCATGACAACCCGGATGAACCGAACGAGAACCTGACCCCGACGGTCCGCGACTTCGCGGCGGGCAAGTTCTCACGGCTCACCCTGGAGATCCGGGCGCATGACGAGTCGGACGCATCGGCCTGGAAGCGGTTCAGGAACGACGCGGTCCTGGCGGTCGACTTCGTCGGGCTGCCGGCCCGGCCCACCTCGGTCGGCCTGGTAGGCGGGGGGAGCAGCGCAACGCCTGTGTGTGAGCACAGCTCGAGTGACCCGGCGATCGTCTCCGACCCGGAGCCGACCCTCAAAGCGACGGCGCAGACCGAGGGCGGCGGTGAGAAGAACGCTCAACTGCGTGTCTTTTTCGACCTCGATGTCCAAAACGGCACCGGCTGGTCGGACGTCACACCGGGCAACGGCGAACTCCGTCCCTCGACGGGATACTACGGTGACAACGCGGCTGTGACGCTGAAGTGGTCCAAACTGACAGACGGCAAGCTGTACCGGTATCACGCCTGGACCTGGTCCTACTACAACAATGGCTCTGCCCATCTGAGCAGCCGGATGTCAGCCCCCGACTGCTACTTCCGGGTCGATGCGACAGCGCCCCGCGCACCGACGATCACCCTCAAGGCCCCGTACAGCGAGTGCGTGCCCAATGACTGTGTGCCCAAGGGCGGCGCGGGCGTGCCCGCCACCTTCGCTTTCAAGCCCGACGCGGCCGACACGAACGTCGTGTCGTACGAGTACAAACTGTCCTCCGCGAGTGCCTGGTCCTCGACGAAGAACGCCACGGCCACGTTCATTCCACCGCGATCAGGCACCTACACCTTGCAGGTCCGGGGACGCGACAACGTCGGCACCGGCAGGGCAGGCGACATCGCGCAGATCGACTTCGTCGTCTCCACAGTCGGTGACGACCCGATCGGACGCTGGCACTTCAACGAGGCAAGCGGTCCCGCCCTGGACTCCACCACCGTGCCGCAGGCAGCACATCACGACGCCACCTTGTCCAGCGGCGCCACACGCGATGACCGCGGGCGGCGCGGCCTGCTGACCCATGACGCCTCCGGCACACAGCTGCCGGAGCCAGTCACCGACAAGGGACTGAGCTTGAACGGCAGCACCGGCTACGCGGCCACCTCGACAACAGTGCTCGACACCCGGGCCTCCTTCACCGTGGCCGCGTGGGTACGCGTGGACGCGAAGGCGTCGCACGTGATGACCGCCGTGGGCCAGGCACCCGACAACGCCGGCCCATTCCCGAAGAAGTACACGCCCTTCGGACTGTCCTACGCGGCCGCAGGAGGCGACACCTGGAGCCTGAGCATGCGGGCCAGCGACGGCACCGTCCACACCGCCGCCGCGCAGCAGGCCACACCCCGCGGGGCGTGGACCCATGTGACGGGGGTGTTCGACGCCGCTGCCAAGAAGCTGCGCCTTTACGTCAACGGACGGCTGCAGAGCACGGCCGACGCCGGGACACCATGGGCAGCGAACGGGCCGTTGCAGATCGGCCGGGCGATCTGGGCCGATGCCTTCACCGACTACCTGCAGGGCTCCGTGGACGAGGTCTCGGTGTGGCAGAACGCCCTGACACCAGAGCAGGTCACCGACGACGCACGGCTGATGACCTCTGACCAGCACACCGGTGTGGAACTGGTCGCCGCATGGTCGGCCGACCAGGGCAGCGGCAGCAGCATCCAGGACACCACCTCCGGCTACGGCAGGTCCCTGGCCCTGACCGGAGGGGCAACACTGGACGGCCAGTCGATCACGCTGGACGGCGTGGATGACGCGGCCACCACGGCGGGACCGGTACTGGACGACACCGGGTCCTTCACGCTAACCACGTTGGCCTCCCTGGACGGTGACAAGCTCGTCTCCAAGAATGTCGGCTACAAGGCGCAAATCCTGGGGCAACGTACGGCAGACGGATCATCGTGGGGGCTCTGGTACGAGCTGACAGACAAGAAGACGGTCCTGGACGAAGACACCCTTGAGGAGAAAACCGTTCCTGTCGGCTTCTGGCGGTTCGGTCGCTTCAATGCCGACGGTACGTTCACCGCAGTCTCCTCGGACGAAGAAGCCCTGGTCGACGGCGCGACCCGACTGACCGGCGTCTTCGATGCACAGGACGGCACGCTCAGCCTCTATTTGGGCGCTGTCGCGAACGGTGACGCGTTGGCGTTCACCGCGAAGGCGGGCTCGGGCGACTTCGCTGTTGGCAAGGGCTTCACGGGCGGGGCCTGGCAGCACTACCTGCCCGGCCAGGTCTCCGAGGTACGCCTGTGGGCAGGCGCGATGGTCGGCTACGAACAGGTCGGCGAGACCGTGGGCGACTGACGGACCCAGGGTGAGGACGGCCATCGATGCTGCCGTCCTCACCTACGCGCCCCGCCCACACAGCGGTCTGCGGGCGTCCTGCTGAAACTTCTCCTTACGCACCGGGTGGAGCAAAACCGATGGCCTTTGGCATAGGCACCTCAAAATGGCGGCGCCGTTCCGCGGCTCGCCGCCGCGGCGGCCGACTGCTCGGACAGTCGCTGGCTCTGGCACTCATCGTCCCCATGGGCCTGGCACAGGTCGCCCAAGCGGCAGAGCCAGGCGGCCTGGGGCGGCCCGACGTGCCCCTCACCAGGGCCAGCAAGGTCCAGGAGTTTCATAGTCCCGGCGCCAAGAAGGCACGCCAGAAGGTCGCCCGCGACAAACAGGCCAACGCGGCGCAGGCCCAGCGAGCGGGCACCGACCGCAAAGCAAGCTGGCCCACGCACGGCCAAGCCACACTGCCGCTCACCCGCGGCCACAAGACCACCGCAGAGACAGGCGGCCTCGCGGTCACAGTGAGCCCGCATACCAGCACCTCGCCCGCCAAGAACGGACACGGCCGCTCAGTCGCCGCCGCGAAGCACGAGGCGGCGGGCAAGGCCCGCATCACCGTGCTCGACCAGAAAGCGGCACAGAAGGCGGGCGTCACCGGAGTCCTGCTGACAGCACAGGCGGACAGTGCTGGCAGTGCGCAAGTCAGTGTCGACTACGGCGGTTTCGCCTCGGCGATCGGTGGCGGCTGGGCCCAGCGGCTTCGCCTCGTCGAGCTCCCCGCCTGCGCGCTGACGACTCCGCAACGGCAGCAGTGCCGCACACAGCAGCCGTTGCCCTCGCACAATGACGTCGCCCACCGGAGCGTCTCCGCGACCGTGGACCTGGCGCCAGCTGCACCCCCAGCAGCGGCCGGCGGCGCAAACCCACCGGCGACGCTCCTCGCCGTCACAGCCGTTGCCACCGGCTCGGCCCAGACATCCTCCAGCACGGGCAATTACGCGGCCACGCCGCTGGCCCCGTCCTCGTCCTGGCAGGCAGGCGGCAGCTCCGGCTCCTTCACCTGGTCCTACGACTTCACGCTGCCACCGGCGGCAGCCGGACCGGTCCCGCCTCTCGGGCTGTCCTACGACTCCGGCAGCATCGACGGGCGCACCGCGACCACCAACAACCAGGGCACACTGGTCGGCGAGGGATTCACCCTCACCGAGTCCTACGTTGAGCGCATCTACAACTCGTGTGACGACGACGGCCACGACGATGTCTTCGACCAGTGCTGGAAGCACGACAACGCTCGCCTCGTCCTGAACGGCAGGTCCAGCAGCCTGGTCAAGGACAAGGACACTGGCGACTGGCGGCTGGAGAACGACGACGCGTCCAAGGTGACGCGGTCCACCGGCGCCGACAATGGCGACAACGACGGCGAGTACTGGACCGTCACCACGGGCGACGGTACCAAGTACGTCTTCGGCAAGGACAAGCTGGACGGCGCCGGCACCCAGCGCACCAACTCCGTATGGACCGTTCCGGTATTCGGCGACGACTCCGGTGAACCCGGCTACACCGGCGGGGACACTTTCGCCGACCGCTCCCTGAACCAGGCCTGGCGCTGGAACCTGGACTATGTCGAGGACACCCACGGCAACGCCTCCACCTTCTGGTACACGACGGAGTCGAACTACTACAAGAAGAACAAGGCGAAGACGGCCGACACCTCCTACATCCGGGGCGGCTATCTCAATCGGATCGAGTACGGCCTGCGCAAGGATGCCCTGTTCACCGACCCGGCCGACGCGAAGGTCACCTTCGGCTACGCCGAGCGCTGCACCGTATCGGACTGCGGCAGCCTGACCAAGGACACGGCCGACAACTGGCCCGACGTCCCCTTCGACGCGATCTGCTCCAAGGACGACTCCGACTGCAACGCGGCCGGCCCTTCCTTCTTCACCCGCAAACGCCTCACCGACATCTACACCTACTCCTACAACGCCACCACCAGCGCCTACGACAAGGTCGACGCCTGGGTGCTCCAGCAGGGCTACCTGGACGGCGGAGACATCGGCGACAGCAGCGACCAGGTCCTGACCCTCAAGTCCATCGTCCGCTGGGGCAAGACCGCCGACACGTACCTCCACCTCGACCCGATCACATTCACCTACCAGATGCGGCCCAACCGGGTCGACGCGACGGACGACATCCTTCCGATGACCCGCCCGCGCATCTCCACGATCACCGCCGAGACCGGAGCGATCACCACCGTCACCCTGTCCGGGCCCGAGTGCAAACGCAGCGAGGTACTGAGCGCCCCGCAGGACACCAACACCCGCTCCTGCTACCCGCAGTACTGGCACATCAACGGCGCCGAGAACGCGGCCGTCGACTGGTTCCACAAATACCGGGTCCTGGCCGTGGACGTCTCCGACCCTGCCTCGGGTAACCAGGACATCGAGTACGCCTACGACTACAGCGGTCCCGCCTGGCACTACAGCGACGACCCCTTCACACCGAAGGACGAGCGCACCTGGTCGGACTGGCGCGGCTACCGCCAGGTCACCGCATGGACCGGCGCGACAAGCGTGACCCGCTCCCGCACCGTCTCGCTCTACCTGCAGGGCATGGACGGCGACAAGACCAAGGGCACCACCACCAAGTCCGTCTCCGTCCCGCCCCTCACCACGCCCGACCTCGCCCTGCCCGCCTTCACCGACAGCAACCAGTACGCCGGACAACTGCGCGAACAGGTCACCTACAACGGCTCCACCCCGATCACGGCGACCTCCAACGACCCCTGGTCCAAGGAGACCGCACGGCAGAGCCAGCCCGACGCCGGCGACCTGATCGCACGTTACGTACGCACCGCCACCAGCAAGTCCTACACCTACCTGACCGTCCCCAAGGCCTGGCGCGCCCGCCAGACCAGTACCAGCTACGACAGCTACGGCATGCCGGTCACCACCACCGACTCCGGCGACGCAGCCGTCAGCGGCGACGAAACCTGCACCCGCACCTGGTACGCCCGCAACGACGCAACCGGCCTCACCAGCCTCGCCTCCCGCACCCGCACCGTCGGCCGCAGCTGCTCCACCAAGGACGACGACCTCTCCCTCCCGGCAAACACCACCACCCGCGGCGACGTACTGGCCGACACCGCGATCGTCTACGACACCCCCGCCGCCACCTCCTGGTCGCCGACCCAGAAGCCCACGCAGGGCGACGCCACATGGACCGGCCGCGCCACCGGCTACGCGGCCACTGCCGACACCAGCGGCGACCGCCCGGCCACCGGCTGGCAGACCGTCTGGACCACCACATACGACACCCTCGGCCGCCCCTCGAGCGTCACAGACGCGGCCAAGAACACCACCAGCACCGAATACACCCCGGCAGACGCCGGACCCCTGACCAAAACCGTCATCACCGACCCCGTGAAGTACAAGACGGTCAGCTTCCTCGACCCCCGGCGCGGCCAGGCGCTGCGCACCTATGACGCCAACCTGAAAAAGACCGAGCTGAACTACGACGCGCTCGGCCGGCTGACCGACGTATGGCTGCCGAACCGAATCCGCGGCAGCCAAGCGGCCAACACCACCTACGAATACCACCTCGACCCCACCAAACCGTCCTGGGTCTCGACCTCGACTCTCAAGAAGGACGGCCAGACCTACAACACCACCTACACGCTCTACGACGCCCTGCTGCGCCCGCTGCAGACCCAGTCGCCCACCCCGCAGGGCGGACGCCTGCTGACCGACACCCGCTACGACACCCGCGGGCTGGCGTACCAGACGTACGCGAACATCTTCGACAAGGACAGCACCCCCAACAGCACGTACACCCGCGCTGAATACGGACAGGCCCCCAACCAGACCGAAACCGTCTTCGACGGCGCCGGCCGCCCCACTACCAGCACCCTGTCCGTCTTCGGGGTCAAGAAGTGGACCACCAGCGCCAGCTACACAGGTGACTCAGTAGCGTCGACCGCACTCCAGGGCGGATCGGCCCAGCGCACCATCACCGACGCCCGCGGCCAGACCACCGAAACACGCGAATACGCGGACAAGAGCCCGGCCGACAGCGACTTCGGCACCGGTCCTGGCGCCTCCTATACGTCCACGAAGTTCACGTACGCGCTGGACGGCAAGCAGAACAACGTCACCGGCCCGGACAAGTCCACGTGGACCTACCGCTACGACCTCTTCGGCCGCCAGACCAGCGCCACGGACCCCGACCGCGGTACGACGACCAGCGCTTACGACGCGCTCGACCAGGTCGTCAAGACGACGGACCCGCTCCACACGGTGGTGACCGACTACGACGTGCTCGGCCGGGTGACCGGTACCTGGGCTGACTCCAAGACGGACGCCAACCAGCTCACCGGCTACACCTACGACAGCGTCCTCAAGGGCCTTCCCACGTCCTCCACCCGCTATGTGGGTGGCAAGACAGGACTGGCCTACACCAAGAGGGTCACCGCCTTCGACGACCTCGGCCGGGCGAAAGCGTCCCAACTGGAGCTGCCCGCTGGTGACCCGTTCGTCAAGGCGGGCCAGCCGTCCACCCTGCCGTTCGAGACGTACTACAACATCGACGGCACAGTGAACGTGACCACCGAGCCGGCCCTCGGTGGGCTGCCCTCCGAAGGCACGGACTACGGATACGACCCGCTCGGCAACCTGAAGAGCTTCGGCGGCGCCACCGGATACCTGCGCGACGTCTCCTACTCAGCCCTCACCCAGCCGGAACAGCTCACCCTGGGCACCGGCGGCACCGGCAACAAGAACATCTACGTCACCAGCAAGTACGAAGCCGGCACCGGGCGCCTGACGTACAGCCACGTCACCGACCAGACACACCCGTACATGCTGCAGGCGCTCGACTACAGCTATGACGAAGCCGGCAACATCACCGCGATCAGCGACCCGACAGACCTCGGCAAAACAAGCTCCGCCGAAACCCAGTGCTTCGCCTATGACGGCCACCAAAGACTGACCGAAGCGTGGACGCCCGCGTCGCAGAAGTGCGCGGACACCCGCAGTGCGTCCGCGCTGTCCGGTCCGGCCCCGTACTGGAACAGCTACACCTACAACGCCGCAGGCCAGCGCCTCACCGCCACGGACCACAAGACCGCCGGTGACGTGAAGACCACCTACTGCTACACCAAGCAGAACCAGCCCCACACCCTGACCGGAACCACCACCAAGACCGACTGCACAACCCCCGAGCGCTCCTACACCTACGACGCGACGGGCAACACCATCAAGCGCCCCGGCACCTCGGGCACGCAGGATCTCCTCTGGTCCCCGGAGGGCAAACTCGCCAAGCTGACCGAAGCCGGCACCTCCACGAACTACCTCTACGACGCCGACGGCAACCTCCTGATCCGCTCCGCGGACAACGGCGAACGTATCCTCTACGCCGGCACCACCGAACTCCACCTCCGCGCCAACGGCACCACCTGGGCCCAGCGCTACTACTCCGCCGGCGGCATCACAGCAGCCCTCCGCACCAACGAATCAGGTACCAGCAAGCTCACCTACCTCACCGGCGACCACCAAGGCACCTCCACCCTCTCCATCACCTGGGACACCCAAGCCTTCACCAAGCGCTACACCACCCCGTTCGGCGAAGACCGCGGCAAACCCCAGTACGGCCCCTGGCCCGACGACAAGGGCTTCCTCGGCAAAACCCGCGACACCAACACCGGCCTCACTCACATAGGCGCCCGCGAATACGACCCGTCCATCGGCCAGTTCCTCAGCGTCGACCCCATCCTCGACACCACCGACGCCCAGTCCCTCAACGGCTACAGCTACGCCGACAACAGCCCCGTCACCCACAGCGACCCCACCGGAGCCTGGCTCGACGACGGCACCGGCCACAGCGAACCCCGCCAAGATGGCGGAGCCGGGGGGACGCGGAACCCCGACAAGGCAGGGAAGCCCCGGGGAGGCGTCCACACCGGCGGTTGTTACTACAGCTGTCCCCCAAGCGGTGGTGGGACGCATGGTAACGGCGGCAGTAATTCTGGGTCGAGTGGCGGCAGTACGAAATCTACAACGCCCACCGCTGCAGAACAGTATCGGTGCAATTTTCTTGCGGGCTGCGAAATACGTGACAATCCCGGACAGTGGTGTCAGCACGAAATGGTGCTGTGCAAAATCGCCACGACGACCCCGGCCGTGGGTCAGGCCGTGGGACAGATTCAGGGATTTGCGAAAGATGTCCTCGGGATAAGTAGTTTTGAGGACTGTAAAAATGGCGACTATATCGCTTGCCTGGACCTTGCGAAAGACGTAGCATTTCAGACCAAGCTCAAACTTGCCGAAAGAGTATTCGAGGCATGGCCGGGAATGAAGGGAGGGAAGAATTGTAAATGTTTCCCGGCTGGCACCCCCGTGCTCATGGCTGATCGAACAGCGAAGAGTGTCGAGAAAGTCAAAATCGGTGACAGCGTGTTGGCCACTGACCCGGAGACCGGAAGAACCAACCCCAAGAAGGTGACGCGTGTCATCGTCACCGACGGGGACAAGTACTTCAATAGGCTCTCTATCGCCACTAAGGGTGGAATCCGGCATCTCACGGCGACACATGAACACCCTTTCTGGTCCCCGTCCAGGCGTGACTGGGTCACCGCGGGGTCGCTCGTCGCCGGCATGGACCTGCTCACCGAAGACGGTACTACCGTAACGGTCACTGCGAACACGGCCTTCACCCAGCATGCCCGCACTTACAACTTCACTGTCGCAGACCTTCACACGTACTATGTGCTGGCGGGGGAGACGCCGGTTCTCGTACACAATTCCAGTTGCCCCACAAGTGCCGCTGATGGTGAACGTTTGCGCAGGCAGCTTGCCGGGGAGGCTGGCCAGCTTCCAGGGATTCGTTCGGCGGATGACATCTTCGACACCCCCTCTGCCCTTAGTGGTGGTGTCACACCGGACCAGGTTCGCCCATTCTTTGCAGGCCGGAAGGGATGGGTCGAAGAGGGCCTAGGCAGAGGGAAAAACGCTGGCGGCGGTTGGGTAATTCGTGAATATACGGGTCGCGGAGACCCGACCGGTAGGATGCTCAGGTGGAATCCTGGAGGCGGCCATCATGGTGAGGGCGCTTACTGGAGAGTCGTGGGTCCTGAAGGGGATCTGGGAGGAATCATTCGATGACCGGCGATCGGAAGTTGACGGACTTTCGGCGGTGGACCCTCGCCGTGCTGGGCCTGCTCAGCGCGGGGCCTGAAAGGCAAGTGGAGTACTTGCGGGCGTCGGGCGTGGGGCCAGATGAAGTATTGCTTCAATTCGATGACGTGCTGCACGTGGCTCGCGCCAGAGTAGCTGACGGTTCGTTGAATGACGAAGATTATCTCTTGCTTCAGTCGGTCAATGAAAGTGTCAATTCTGTAAGCGCGGGCCCTGAGGAGATTTGGACCGAAGGCGCACTTAAAGAGGCCGCTGAATGGGAAGAGGTGCGGGCGGCGTCGAGGGTGGCAAAGTCGGGTCTGGATCAGTCCTGGAGCCAGGAAGCCGGCGATTACTGAGGTTGAACTCGTGGAGTCATGGGGGCTGACGGCTCGTCGCTCGTGCGGTATCACCGAGGCATGCGGTATCCACAGGGGGGCGGGCTGACCGCCGAACGGCAGCAGTTCCGCGAGGAGTTACGGCTGAAGGCGGCCGAGAGGTTCGCCCAGGGCGAGGCGAGCTCGGTGATCGCCAAGGACCTGCGGGTCAGCGTCCGCTCCGTGCAGCGATGGCGGCGGATGTGGGACGAGGGCGGTCCGCGGGCTCTGCGGTCGCAGGGACCTGCGTCGCTGCCGCGCCTGAGTGACAAGCAGTTCGCGCAGTTACTGACATTCAAAGCGTGGTGTCGTAGGGGCTGACGCCTCACGATCCCTGCGGTATGCCGACCGTATGAGGTATGCGCAAGGAGCGGACTGACCGGTGAACGGCGTACCTTCCGCGAGAAGTTGAGGATGGAGGCGGCCGAGCGGTTTGCCCAAGGCGACGAGAACCCGGCCATCGCGCACGACCTGCGGGTCAGCGTCCGATCGGTTCAGCGCTGGCGCAGCGGCTGGTCGCAGAACGGGCCCCGGGCCCTGGCCTCCAAGGGCCCGGCATCACTGCCGCTGCTCAGTGACGAACTGTTCGCCGTGCTCGAGGGGGAGCTGGCCAAGGGGCCGGTGGCACACGGCTGGCCGGGCCAGACCTGGACGCTGCCGCGGATCAAGACGCTGACGGGGCGCCGCTTCCACGAGAGCTACACCGTGCAAGGGGTGGCCGTCCTGCTCAAGCGGGACGGCTGGAGCTGCCAGGTCCCCGCCCGGCGGGCGACCGAGAAGGACGGGACCGCGGTGGCCGGCTGGGTGAAGGAGACCTGGCCAAGCGTGGAAGAACCGTGGCGGCGCTCGACGCCTGGCTCGTCCTCGAGGACGAAGCCGGATTCCCGCCGCCGCCGCCGACCGCACGCACCTGGTCCCGCCGCGGCCGCACCCCCGTGATCCGCGTCCGGGGCCGTTCCCGCCGCCTGTCGGTGGCCGCCCTGACCTGCTACAAGGCCAGCGAACCCCCGTGGCTGATCCACCGGCCCTGCCCGGACGGCCGCCTCGACGGACGCAAGAGCTTCTCCTGGAAGGACTACCGAGACCTGATCCAGACCGCCCACCAGCAGCTCGGCGGCCCGATGGTGCTGGTTCGGGACAATGTGAACACCCATCCGACGGCCGGCATGCGCCGCTGCATCACCGACCGCGACTGGCTCACCGTCTACCAACTCCCGCCCTACGTGCCCGGCCTCAACCCGGTCGACGGTATCTGGTCCGTTCTGCGACGCACCACCACAGCCAACCGTGCCTTCGCTGACCCCGACGACCTGATCACCGCCGTCCGGCGCGGCCTACGCCGGCTCCAGTACCGCCAGGACGTTCTCGACGGCTGCCTCACCGGCACCGGCCTCCGGCACCAGCCACCATCACGACATCACGCATTCAAGGTCAGTAGGCCGTGTTTTAGAAGTCGCTGACTTGCCTGGTGGGCGGACCGGGGAAGTTTCGGGCGGCCATCCAGATGGTGAGGTCGCGGGCGATGTCGTTGATGCTGGTCGCTGTAGTGACGTCGTTCTCGTTGCGGGTGGTGTCGCGGCGGACGATCTCGTAGCCGCCTTCGTCCAGGACGGCCACGGAGGCGAACCAGGCGGGGTTGTCCTCGTCGGGCTGGAGGACCACGAAGGTGTTGTCGGTGTCGTTGAGGTCGCTGATCATCATGAACAGCGCGTCCTCGGAGGGGTCGTCGATGCGGTCGCCGTTCTCGCTGTCGGCGCCGTAGTACTGAGCCCCCATCGCTGCCTTCTCCTCGCTGTCGACCCTGATCGCGCTCAGCATGGCATGCGGATCCGACAGCTCAGGCCGGGCACAGCCATTCGCCGATCGCGGCGATCAGGACGGTCGCTTCGAAGCGGAGGGCGAGTTTGTCTAAGCGGGTGGCGACCGCCCGGTTGGGCTTGAGCCGGTTGATCCCGCACTCGACCGCGTGCCGGGCCTTGTAGTCCTCGCGACCGAAGACAGGAGGCCGCCCGCCGGCCTTCCCCCGCCGTTTGCGGTGTGCGGCCGGGTCAGCAGGCTCCGGGATCGTGCACCGGATCCCGTGCCTTCGCAGGTAGGCCCGGTTGGCCCGGGACGAATACGCCTTGTCGCCGCGCACCCGCAGCGGCCGGACACGGGGACGACCAGGTCCGGTGCGGGGCACCCGAATGCCTTCCAGGACGGCAGTGAACTGCGGGCTGTCACCGCGCTGACCTGCGGTGACCAGTAAAGACAGCAGCCGCTGGCCTTGCTCGCAGGCCAGATGGATCTTGGTGGTGAAGCCTCCCCGGGACCGACCCAGGCCGTGATCCTCGGGCTCGGCGCGGGCCCCGCCCGGCGGTTCTTTCTGAGCCTGGCCGTCGCGGCGGGCACCTGCGGCATGCTGATGGGCCCGGCAGATCATGGAGTCGACGTTGCCTCCGACGTGATCAGCCCGTCCGCGTCCGCCCGGGCCAGCAGTTGGGTCAGCAGTTCGGGCCAGGTGCCGTCACGCTGCCGGCGGCGGAAGAGTCCGTAGACCGTCTGCCGCGGCCCGCACTCCTGCGGCAGATCCCGCCACGGAGCACCGGTCCGCACCCGCCTCCGGATCCCGTCGATCAGCCTCCGCCGACCTGACGACGGCCGGCCCAGCACTGCAACCGGCAACAACGGCTCCAGCACAGCCCACTGCTCATCAGAAAGATCCCCCCGTCCCGCACCGAGATCATCACGGTGCGGGACGAGGATCAGAGCCGACTTTCAAAACACGGCCAAGCAGGACACGCTGTGGCAGGGGCGTGTGTACACGCTGAGAGGCTCAGTCTCGATCGGTGAGGCTGTCGGGCAGTGCTCGACAAGTCGAGCCGCACATGCATCGAGCCAGCCGGCTTCCCCCGCCCGAGTGAGATCTCGCAAGACATGAGAGGGTCTACGGCGTGAGTGAGACACCGTCGAACACCCTGCAATACCGCTTTGACGGGCCGGAAGAGGCTCCCGTCCTGATCCTCGGTCCCTCACTGGGTACCACCTGGCACATGTGGGACCGGCAGGTGCCCGAGCTGACGCAGCAGTGGCGGGTCTTCCGGTTCGATCTGCCGGGGCACGGGGGCGCGCCCGCGCATCCGGCCGGGTCGGTGGGGGATCTGACCGACCGGCTGCTGGCGACCCTCGAAGGGCTCGGGGTGCAGCGCTTCGGCTACGCCGGCTGCGCCCTCGGCGGCGCGGTCGGCGTGGAGCTGGCGCTGCGGCACCCGGAGCGGCTCGCCTCGCTCGCCCTGATCGCGGCCTCGCCCCGGTTCGGCACGGCGGACGAGTTCCGCCAGCGCGGGGTGATCGTCCGGACCAACGGGCTCGACCCCATCGCCCGCAGTTCCCCGGACCGCTGGTTCACCACCGGGTTCGCCGCCGCCCAGCCCGCGATCACCGACTGGGCCGTGCAGATGGTGCGCACCACCGACCCCGGCTGCTACATCGCCGCCTGCGAGGCGCTGGCCTCCTTCGACGTCCGCGCCGAACTCGGCCGGGTGGGCGTGCCGACGCTGGTGCTGGTCGGCTCCGAGGACCAGGTGACCGGTCCCGCCGAGGCCCGCACGCTGGTCGCCGGGATCAGGGACGCGCGGCTCGCCGTCGTACCGGGCGCCTCCCATCTGGTGCCGGTCGAGCAGCCCGCCGCCGTGACCGACCTGCTGGTACGGCACTTCTCCACGGCGTGGCAGCCCGCCTTCGAGTCGAGCACCGGCCAGATGGCGATCGTCGCGGCCCCGCCGAGGCCCGTACTGGCCGCCCCCGCGCAGGCCCCGCAGAGCGCGCCGATCGCCGAGATCGCCCCGGCGGCGGTGCCGCCGCAGCCCGCCGGCGGGCCGGACGCGTACGACACCGGGCTCAAGATCCGGCGCGAGGTGCTGGGCGACGCGCACGTCGACCGGGAGCTGGCGCGGGCCGACGAGTTCGGCGGGGACTTCCAGGAGTTCCTGACCCGCAGTACCTGGGGCGGTGTCTGGGACCGCCCGGGGCTCGACCGGCGCACCCGCAGCTGTGTCGCGCTCACCGCCCTGGTCGCCGGCGGCCATCTCGACGACCTGGCCGCCCACACCCGGGCCGCGCTGCGCAACGGCCTCACCCCCGACGAGATCAAGGAGGTGCTGCTCCAGACGGCGGTCTACTGCGGGATGCCCGCCGCGGGCAGCGCCTTCCGGGTGGCCCAGCAGGTCATACAGGAGGAGACCACCCCCACGGAGTGACCCCGGACCCTCGGGCAGGCGGGGGAGCACGGTGATCGTCCAGCCGGGCACCAGGAGCACCAGCTTGCACGTGCCGTCCGTCCCGCCCGCGCGGCAGGATGGGAGCCATGAAGCTCACGAAGAAGTCGCACGCCTGTGTCCGCCTGGAGAAGGACGGGCGGACGCTCGTCATCGACCCGGGCACCTTCAGCGAGGAGGACGCCGCGGTCGGCGCCGACGCGATCCTGGTCACGCACGAGCACCTGGACCACTTCGACGAGGACCGGCTGCGGGCCGGTCTGGAGGCGAACCCGGGCGCCGAGATCTGGACGCTGCGGTCGGTGGCGGAGCAGATCTCGGCGGCCTTCCCGGGCCGGGTGCACACCGTGGGCCACGGGGACACCTTCACCGCGGCCGGGTTCGACGTGCAGGTGCACGGCGAGCTGCACGCCGTGATCCACCCGGACATCCCGCGCATCACCAACGTCGGCTATCTGATCGACGGCGGCAAGGTCTTCCACCCGGGCGACGCGCTGACCGTGCCCGACCAGCCGGTCGAGACCCTGATGCTGCCCGTGATGGCCCCCTGGAACAAGATCGCCGAGGTGATCGAGTACGTCCGCGAGGTCAAGCCGCGGCGGGCCTACGACATCCACGACGCCCTCCTGACCGACCTGGCCCGCCCGATCTACGACCACCAGATCGGCAGCCTGGGCGGCGCCGAGCACCTGCGGCTGACGCCGGGGGACTCCGCCGACGTGTGAGCGGACGCGGGCGGGCTTGTCAGTGGTGGCGGGTAGGTTGTGAGGCATGCGCATCGCGACCTGGAACGTGAACTCGATCACCGCCCGCCTCCCCAGGCTGCTCGCCTGGCTGGAGAGCAGCGGCACCGACGTGCTCTGCCTCCAGGAGGCCAAGATCGCCGAGGACCAGTTCCCGTTCGGCCCCCTGCGCGAGCTGGGCTACGAGGCGGCGGTCCACGCCACCGGCCGGTGGAACGGCGTGGCGGTGCTCTCCCGCGTCGGCCTCGACGACGTGGTCAAGGGCCTGCCCGGAGACCCGGGCTACGACGGTGTCCAGGAGCCCCGCGCCGTCTCCGCGACCTGCGGCCCGCTGCGCGTCTGGTCGGTGTATGTGCCCAACGGCCGCGAGGTGGACCACCCGCACTACGCCTACAAGCTCCAGTGGTTCGAGGCGCTGCGGGCGGCCGTCGCGGGCGACGCCGCCGGCAGCCGCCCCTTCGCCGTCCTCGGCGACTACAACGTCGCGCCCACCGACGACGACGTCTACGACCGCGCGGCCTTCGAGGGCGCCACCCACGTCACCCCCGCCGAGCGGGCCGCCCTCGCCTCCCTGCGCGAGGCGGGCCTGTCCGACGTGGTGCCCCGGCCCCTGAAGTACGACCACCCGTACACGTACTGGGACTACCGCCAGCTCTGCTTCCCGAAGAACCGCGGCATGCGCATCGACCTGGTCTACGGCAACGAGCCCTTCGCCAAGGCGGTCACCGACTCCTACGTCGACCGTGAGGAGCGCAAGGGCAAGGGTGCCTCGGACCACGCGCCCGTGGTGGTCGACCTGGACGTGTAGCCCCGGACCGAGGCGTCGCGCGGGGGCGGAGGCACGGCCGCGGACCCGGCGCCGCAGCGGACCGGCGGCACCCGGGACGCGCCGTCCGTGCCGGCCTGTGGCGCGGACGGTGGCCGCGGTGCCACGCTGGGTGCATGGGTTTCCGCTTCACGGGCAACTGGCACAAGCGGCACGCGCCGGCCGTCGGCGTCACGGTGGTCACGGCCGGGGAGGGACCCCCGGCCCCGGAGGATCTCGCCGCTCTCTTTTCCACCTGCGAACAGTTGCGCGCCCTGGTGGCCGCGTCCGGTGTCCGGCTCGACGAGTCGCCCGCCTCCCTGGAGGCGCTGGACCAGCTGCTGCCGCGCTGGCGGGACGACGCCGAGACGGTGTCGTGGCTGGGCATCGACGCCGGGCTCTATCTGGGCACGGTCATCGTGCGCACCGTGCCCGGCGCCGTCTGGGAGTTGTGGCCGAGCGGCCACCCCGTCGTACGGCTGGCCTCCGGCCGGGAGATCGTCGTGGTGGAGGCCGGGCACACCTGGGCCGAGGAGGGCGTACCGGAACTGTCCCAGCTGTACGCGGAGGTGGCGGAGGGCTGAGACCGGGCAGCCGAGCGGGCGGAACCGGGCGCCGGACGGCGATTGCTGCAACCGTCGCAAAGCCGGATCCGGGCCGCCCCGGCGCCGCCGCCCGGGGCCCTTCCTCCACGTCGGCGGGCCCATCGCGCCGAACCTCGACTACGATATGGCGTTCGCGACCGTCTCAGGGGGCAGCGGTCCACAGAGCCATACCCGGCCGGCGGCAGCCGGAGATCACTGCTCGCGCGGCGGTACGGACAGCCACTCCGCACCGTCCGCAGGCGAGAAGAAGGTCAGCTGGCCGCCGGGCGGGTTGTGCTCGCGGCGGGATCGGCCGGGGCCGGCAGCGGCGCCTGGGCCGCGCGGGTCACGTCCGCGACGAGCTCGACCACATCGGGGCCGTAGGACTGGGAGCTGACCACCTTCAGCAGCAGCACGAAGGGGCGCGTGCCGTACTTGCGGGCGAGCCGTTCGTGGTGGCGGGCCAGGTAGCGGGTCGCGGCCTGGTTGTCGATGGCGCGCTGGCCGCAGAAGAGGAACACGGGCCGTGCCTCGCGGCGCTCGCCCGGGACGAGCCTGGCCAGCAGCACATGCTCCGTGACGCCCGGATCCATCCGGTAGCGCTCGGTGCCGATCTGGAAGGCGCCCCGGTCCGGGCCCGGTTCCGGGTCGATGTTGACCCGGACCCCGGGGAGCATGGCCGCCATGTGAGCCAGCATCCGGCGATTGGAGGCGGGCCCGCCCACGCAGAACTCCGTGCGCTCGCCCACCCCCTGATGGACCGCGTCCTGGGTGACCACCTGGAGGTGCGCGCCGCACTCCTTGATCAGCGCGGAGAGTTCGAGCAGCGCGAAGACGTCGAAGCGGTGGACGGCCGGTTCGCCGGCGGCCGGGTCGCGGTTGACGACCAGCAGCGACTCGGAGTTGTCGGGCAGCCCGAAGAACGCCTGCTTGCGGCGGAGCCCGCGCCGCCACAGGAACGTACGGGCCAGCCAGCCGAGCGCGGCGCTGACGCCCGCCGCGACCACGCCCAGGACGATGTTGCGCACGTCGTCGTTCATGGCCGCGCATGCTAGCGGCTCGGACGGTACTGTGTTCGAGACGGTCCTGACGCGATCATGGCAATGCCATAGGCTGCACGGACGGTCTCTGACTGGAGGTGCGGATGCGTCGCCCAGGAACACGGAAGCTGTCGGTTCTCGCGGTCTGTGCGGCCGTGGTGTCGGTGGGGGCGGCGGCGCCGCCCGCCGCGCACCCGGACTCGGGCCCGGCACCGGCCGGGAAGAAGGTGCCCGTCGCCGTCGGCCGCGGCGGCGCCGTGGCCAGCGTCGACGCCGACGCCACCGCGGCCGGCATCGAGGTGCTGAAGAAGGGCGGCAACGCGGTCGACGCGGCCGTGGCGACCGCCGCCGCCCTCGGCGTCACCGAGCCCTACTCGTCCGGCATCGGCGGAGGCGGCTACTTCGTCTACTACGACGCCAGGACCCGCACGGTGCACACGATCGACGGCCGCGAGACCGCGCCGCTCAGCGCCGACGAGGACCTGTTCAAGGAGAACGGCAAGCCGCTCTCCTTCGACGACGCCGTCACCAGCGGGCTGAGTGTCGGCACCCCCGGCACGGCCGCCACCTGGCAGAAGGCCCTGGACGAGTGGGGCAGCAAGCGGCTCGGTACGGTGCTCGGGCCCGCCGAGCGGCTGGCCCGCGACGGCTTCACCGTCGACGACACCTTCCGCTCGCAGACGGCCGCCAACGAGACCCGTTTCCGGGCCTTCCCGGACACCGCGAAGCTGTTCCTGCCGAAGGGCGAACTCCCGGCCGTCGGCTCGGTCCTGAAGAATCCCGACCTCGCCCGCACCTACGCGGAACTGGCCCGCAAGGGCGTCGGCGCGCTCTACCACGGCGCCCTCGCCGACGAGATCGTCGACACGGTCGAGCACCCGCCCGTCGACCCCGCCTCGGGCTGGAACGCGCGGCCCGGCAAGCTCACCGAGAAGGACCTCGCGGTCTACCGCGCCAAGCTCCAGGCCCCGACGCGTACGTCCTACCGCGGCCTGAACGTGTACTCCATCGCGCCCTCCTCCTCCGGCGGCACCACCGTCGGCGAGGCGCTGAACATCCTGGAGAACACGAAGCTGTCCCGGGCGAGCGAGGTCCAGTACCTGCACCACTTCATCGAGGCGAGCCGGATCGCCTTCGCCGACCGTGGACGCTGGGTCGGCGACCCTTCCTTCGAGAAGGTCCCCACCGCCGGGCTGCTCTCCCAGCGGTTCGCCGACTCCCGGGCCTGCCTGATCAAGGACGACGCCGTCCTCACCAGCCCGCTCGCGCCCGGCGACCCGAGCCGGCCCGCCGCCTGCGGCACCGGCGGCACCGCCGCGCCCACCACCTACGAGGGCGAGAACACCACCCATCTGACCACCGCCGACCGGTGGGGCAACGTGGTCTCCTACACCCTCACCATCGAGCAGACCGGCGGCAGCGGCATCACCGTCCCCGGCCGCGGCTTCCTGCTCAACAACGAGCTGACCGACTTCTCCTTCGCGCCCGCCAATCCGGCGGTGCACGACCCGAACCTGCCCGGCCCCGGCAAGCGGCCGCGCTCCTCCATCGCGCCGACGATCGTGCTCGACGGCGCCAACCGACCGGTGGCGGCGGTGGGTTCGCCCGGCGGCGCGACCATCATCACCACCGTGCTCCAGACCCTCACCGGGTTCCTCGACCGGCATCTGCCGCTGGTCGACGCGATCGCCGCGCCCCGCGCCAGCCAGCGCAACGCGGCGCAGACCGAACTCGAACCCGCCCTCTACGACAGCCCGTTGAGGAAGCAGTTGGAGGCGATCGGCCACTCCTTCAAGCTCAACCCGGAGATCGGCGCGGCCACCGGGGTGCAGCGCCTGCCGGACGGCAGATGGCTGGCGGCGGCGGAGAAGGTGCGCAGGGGCGGCGGCTCGGCGATGGTCGTCCACCCGGACCGGTAGGCCGGAGGCCGCCGACCACCCGGACCGGCAGGCCACCGGAACACACCCGACGCAGGGGCCCCGGACGGCGGTTCACCGTCCGGGGCCCCTGCGTGCGTGCCGGCTCCGTCACTCGGCGGGGGCGGGGGCCGCTTCCCGGTCCCCGGCTTCCCCGTTCTCGGTGCGGAAGGCGAGGCGGTCGTCCTCGACGTCCACCGTGACCCGGCCGCCCTCGCCGAGCCGCCCGTCCAGCAGCAGCCGGGACAGCCGGTTGTCGACCTCGCGCTGGATGGTCCGGCGCAGCGGTCGCGCCCCGTACTCCGGCTGATGGCCGCGCCGCGCCAGCCACTCGACGGCCCCGTCCGTGAACTCCACGGCCACGCCCTGGGCGTGCAGCAGCCGCCGGGTGCGCTCCAGCAGCAGATCGGTGATCTGCCGCAACTGCTCGGCGCTGAGCTGCCGGAAGACGACGATCTCGTCGATGCGGTTCAGGAACTCGGGCCGGAAGTGCTCGCGCAGCGGGCGCAGGATCTGCTCGCGCCGCGCCTCCTCGTCGGCCTCCGCCCCGCCCGCGCCGAACCCGATCCCCGCACCGCGCCGGGTGATGGCCTCCGAACCGAGGTTGCTGGTCATCACGATGACGGTGTTGGTGAAGTCCACCGTGCGGCCCTGGGAGTCGGTCAGCCGCCCGTCGTCGAGCACCTGGAGCAGGATGTTGAAGACGTCCGGGTGCGCCTTCTCCACCTCGTCGAGCAGCAGCAGCGAGTACGGGTGACGGCGCACCACCTCGGTGAGCTGCCCGGCCTCCTCGTGGCCGACGTAGCCGGGCGGGGCGCCCACCAGGCGGCTGACGGCGTGCCGTTCCTGGTACTCGCTCATGTCGAGGCGGACCATGCGGTCCTCGCTGCCGAACAGCGCCTCGGCCAGCGCGCGGGCCAGCTCGGTCTTGCCGACTCCGGTCGGGCCGAGGAACAGGAAGCTGCCGATCGGCCGGTCGGGGCTGGCGAGCCCGGCACGGGAGCGCAGTACGGCCTCGGAGACCACGGCGACCGCCTCGTCCTGGCCGACCACCCGCCGGTGCAGATGCTCCTCCAGGCCGAGCAGGCGCTCCTTCTCCTCCTGGGTGAGGCTGCTGACCGGGATGCCGGTCTGCCGGGACACCACCTCGGCGACGGCCTCGGCGGTCACCTCCAGGTGCTGGCCCTCGTCGGCCTCCTCGCCGCCGCCCGCCTCGGCGATGCGCCGCTTCAGCTCCCCGATGCGGTCGCGCAGCTCGGTGGCCCGCTCGTACTGCTCGTCCGCGACGGCCTGGTCCTTGTCGCAGGCGAGCTGTTCCGCCTCGCGCTCCAGGGCCCGTACGTCCGTGCCCTTGGTGCGGGCCCGCAGCCGTACCCGCGCGCCCGCCTGGTCGATCAGGTCGATGGCCTTGTCCGGCAGCCGCCGGTCGGTCAGATAGCGGTCGGACAGCTCCACGGCCGCCACCAGGGCCTCGTCGGTGTAGCGGACCTGGTGGTGGGCCTCGTAGCGGTCGCGGAGCCCGCGCAGGATCTCGATGGCGTCCGCCGGGGTCGGCTCGGGGACCAGGATGGGCTGGAAGCGGCGGGCCAGCGCCGCGTCCTTCTCGATGCGCCGGTACTCCTCCAGGGTGGTGGCGCCCACGATGTGCAGCTCGCCGCGGGCCAGGGCGGGCTTGAGGATGTTGCCCGCGTCCAGCGAGCCGCCCTCGCCGCCGCCGCCCGCGCCGACCACGGTGTGCAGTTCGTCGATGAAGACGATCAGCTGGTCGGAGTGGGTGCGGATCTCGGTGACGATGGTGTTCAGACGCTCCTCGAAGTCGCCGCGGTAGCGGGTGCCGGCTACCACGCCCGTCAGGTCCAGGGCCACCACCCGGCGGCCGAGCAGGATGTCGGGCACGTCGCCGTCGGCGATGCGCTGGGCGAGCCCCTCGACGATGGCCGTCTTGCCGACGCCCGCGTCCCCGATCAGCACGGGGTTGTTCTTCCCGCGCCGGGACAGCACCTCGACGGTCTGCTCGATCTCCTGGTCCCGTCCGATCACCGGGTCGACCCGGCCCTGCCGGGCCAGCTCGGTGAGGTCGCGGCCGTACTTGTCCAGGGTGGGCGTGCCGGTGGGCCGCTGCCGTTCCGCTCCCGGCGCCGCCGCGGTGTCCGGCTGCTCGGGCGGCAGGCCCGAGGCGGCGAAGCGGGCCGCGTTCAGGATGTGCCCGGCCGCCGAGTCGGGATTGGCGGCCAGCGCGCTGAGCACGTGCTCCGGGCCGATGTAGCCCGCGCCGCCGGCCCGTGCCATGTCGTGGGCGTCCAGCAGGGCCCGTTTGACGGCCGGGGTGAGGGACAGCGCGGGGGGCGGGGAGGCGTCGCCCGGTGGGTTCTGCACGGGCCCGGACCGCTCGTCGATCTGGGTGGCGAGCGAGTCCGGGTCCGCGCCCGACCTGCTGAGCAGGGAGCGGGTGGGTTCGGTGGCGAGCGCCGCGCGCAGCAGGTGCTCGGTGTCCAGGTCCCGGCTGCCGTGGTCGGCGGCGTACTGGGCCGCGCCCTTGACGAGTTCCCGGGCCGGCCGGCTGAGGAGCCTGCCGATGTCGACGTGCCGGGGCCCGGGGCGGGTGCCGCCGAAGAACCGGGCGAAGAATTCGCCGAAGGGGTCGTCCTCGCCCTCCGGGCCGACGAAGCCGCTGGTCATCGCTTTCCGTTCCTTCGCTGACGGGTGGCTTTCGCCGGGTAACCGGATGGGATGCGGTCATGCCACGATGACACGTCCCATTTGTCCGGGCACGTCGAGCGCGGAGCGGGCGCGTGGCGGGCGCGTGGCGGGCGCGGCTCCCGGGGCGCCGGGCTACCGCTGGGTGAGGACGCGCGGGCCGCTGCCGGTGATCGCGACCGTGTGCTCGACGTGGGCAGCGCGGGAGCCGTCGTCCGTGCACAGGGTCCAGCCGTCGGGGGCCGGGTGGTAGCCGTCGGTGCCGCCGCCGATCAGCATGGGCTCGATGGCGAGGACCATGCCGTGGCGCAGCGGCATGCCGCGTCCGGGGCGGCCCTCGTTGGGGACGCCGGGGTCCTCGTGCATGTGGCGGCCCACGCCGTGGCCGCCGAAGTCCTGCGGGATGCCGTAGCCCGCCGCACGGCACACGGTGCCGATGGCGTGGGCGATGTCGCCGATGCGGTTGCCGACGACGGCCGCGCCGATACCGGCGGCCAGGGCCCGCTCGGCGGTCTCGATCAGCCGGGTGTCGGCGGGACGCGCCCGGCCGACGGTGAAGCTGAGCGCGGAGTCGCCCGCCCAGCCGCCCAGGTGGGCGCCGAAGTCCAGGGAGACCAGGTCGCCGTCGCGCAGCCGGTAGCGGGTCGGGACGCCGTGCACGATCGCGTCGTTCACCGAGACGCAGAGGACCGCGGGGAAGGGGGTCGGGGCGAAGGAGGGCCGGTAGCCGAGGAAGGGCGAGGCCGCCCCGGCCTCGCGCAGCACGTCGTGCGCGACCTCGTTCAGCTCCAGCAGGGAGACCCCCACCGCGGCTGCCTGGCGGGCGGCGGTGAGTCCGCGCGCGACGACCTGGCCGGTCTCGTGCATGGCGTCGATCGATGTGTCTGTCTTCAGTTCCACCATGCCAATTACTATACCGGTATTTCAATACCGGTCGACGCGCTAGGATGGCGTCATGGTGCGCACCCCTCTCACTCCGGAAGAGCACGAGCGCGGCGAGCGTCTCGGGCGGCTGCTGCGCGAGGCGCGCGGCAGCCGCAGCATGGCCGAGGTCGCGGCGAGCGCGGGCATCTCGGCCGAGACCCTGCGCAAGATCGAGACCGGCCGGGCGCCGACCCCGGCGTTCTTCACGGTCGCCGCCCTGGCGCACGCCCTGGGCCTGTCCATGGACGAACTGGTGGGCCGGTGCGTGCCCGCCCAGGTGTGAGCGCACCCCGCCGGGCCCGGCGGGCGCCGCGGACTCACCCGGCGGAGTGTGAAACACGATCGACTCCGCCGGTTCACGGCGATGGTCTTGGCAAGGGGCGCCAGGAGGCTTACGTTCGTGCCCCCGGGCCTGTTCTACGGGCGTAGAGGACTCTCCCGCGCCACGTCCGCCGCGCAGTGACCCGATCGCCTCCCCGGCCCCGCGGGCCGGGCGTACGAGGAGGGACGCCGTGAACGACCTCTACGACCGTCACCGGGCCGTCCTGCCCGACTGGCTCTCCCTCTACTACGAGGACCCGCTGGAGATCACCCACGGCGAGGGCCGGTACGTCTGGGACGCGGCGGGCCGCCGCTACCTGGACTTCTTCGGCGGGATCCTGACCACCATGACCGCCCACGCGCTGCCCGAGGTCACCAAGGCGGTGAGTGAGCAGGCCGCCAGGATCGTGCACTCCTCGACCCTCTACCTCAACCGGCCCATGGTCGAACTGGCCGAACGCATCGCCCAGTTGAGCGGCATCCCGGACGCCCGGGTGTTCTTCACCACCTCCGGCACCGAGGCCAACGACACCGCGCTGCTGCTGGCCACCGCCCACCGGCGCAGCAACACGGTCCTGGCCATGCGCAACAGCTACCACGGCCGCTCCTTCAGCGCGATCGGCATCACCGGCAACCGCTCCTGGTCGCCCAGCTCCCTCTCCCCGCTCCAGACGCTCTACGTCCACGGCGGCGTCCGCACCCGCGGCCCCTTCGCCCACCTGGACGACGCCGGGTTCGTCGCGGCCTGCGTCGAGGACCTCAGGGACCTCCTCGGCCACACCCGGCCGCCCGCCGTGCTGATCGCCGAACCGATCCAGGGTGTCGGCGGCTTCACCTCCCCGCCCGACGGCCTGTACGCGGCCTTCCGCGAGGTCCTCGCGGAGCACGGCGTCCTGTGGATCGCCGACGAGGTGCAGACCGGCTGGGGCCGCACCGGCGACCACTTCTGGGGCTGGCAGGCGCACGGCCGCAGCGGACCGCCGGACATCGTCACCTTCGCCAAGGGCATCGGCAACGGCATGTCCATCGGCGGGGTGATCGCCCGCGCCGAGATCATGAACTGCCTGGACGCCCACAGCATCTCCACCTTCGGCGGCACCCAGATCACCATGGCCGCGGGCCTCGCCAACCTCGACCACCTGCTCGATCACGACCTCCAGGGCAACGCGCGCCGGGTCGGCGGCCTGCTCATCGAACGGCTGCGGGCCGTCGCCGCCCGGCTGCCCGGCGTACGCGAGGTGCGCGGCCGGGGACTCATGATCGGCGTCGAACTGGTCAGACCCGGCACCGACGAGGCCGACCCGCGGGCGGCCGCCGCCGTGCTGGAGGCGGCCCGCGAACGCGGCCTGCTCATCGGCAAGGGCGGCGGCCACGCCACCAGCGCCCTGCGCATCGCCCCGCCGCTGTCGCTGACCGTCGCGGAGGCCGAGGAGGGCGCCGCCCTGCTGGAGGACGCGCTGCGCGCGGCGTACTGAACGCACCCGCGGCCTCCGGCCGGGACCCGGCCGGGGGAGGAGCGCCGCGGGAAGGACGAGAAAGAGGGGAGTGTCGCCCATGACCACCGCCCCCGACGGACCCCTGACCGCCCCCGGCGGATCCTTGGCCGCCCCCGGCGGGCCCTTGGCCGCCCCCGGCCGATCCCCGACCGCCCCCGATCGCTCCCCGACGGCCCCCGACCGCCCCGGCCCGGCCCCCCGGACGGCGCCGGAGGCCGCCCTGTCCGTGCGCCAGGTGCTCACCCTGGAACGGGTCCTCGCCGGGGAGCCGGAGGTGGTGGCGGGCGCGGACCGGCTCGACCGGCCGGTGCGCTGGGTGCATGTCGCCGAGGCGGCGGACGTCGGCGTGATGCTCAGCGGCGGCGAGATGGTCCTCACCACCGGGGTGCTGCTCGCCGGGGACGAGGAGAAGCAGGCCGAGTACATCCGCTCGCTGCACCGGGCGGACGCCGCCGCCGTGGTCCTCGGCCTCGGCCGGGCCTTCCCCGCGCCGCCCGACGTGATGCGCCGCGCCGCCGAGCGGTGCGGGCTGCCGCTGGTCGTCCTGCACCGGCCCTTCCCGTTCGCCGAGCTGACCGAGGAGGTGCAGTCCCGGCTGGTGCGGCAGAAGTTCGCCTCGGTCAGCCTCTCGGAGGCGGTGCGCACCGCGCTCACCGCGCTGATCACCGCGGGCGCCCCGCTCCAGGCGCTGCTCGACGAGATCGCCCAGCACAGCGCCTGCCCCGTCGTCGTCACCAACCTCGCCCACCGGGTGCTCGCCACGGCCGGGGAGCGCTCGGCGGTCGACGATGTGCTGCGCGACTGGGAGCGGATCGCCCGGCAGGCCGGCGGCAGCGAGGGCGACGGCTGGATCCGCGCCGGGCTCGGCGGGCGCGGGGAGATCTGGGGCCGGCTGGTGCTCTGCGGCCACCGCGGCGAGGCCGCCACCGGGCGGCTGCTGGCCGACCGCGCGGCCGAGGCCCTGGTCCTGCACCGCATGCTCGGCGGCCACGGCGGCGGCACCTGGGAGGAGCAGTCCGCGCAGAGCCTGCTGACCGACCTGGTCGGCGAGGCCGTACCGGCACGGCAGCTGCTGCCCCGGGCGCGGGCGGCCGGACTGCCCGTCAACCGGCGCACCTTCGTGCCCCTGGTGGCGCGCGGCGCCGAACCGGCCGGCCTCGACCGGCTGCTGCGCCTGCTGGGCCTGCCCGGACTCGTCGCCGAGCTGTCCGACGGCCTCACCGCGATCCTCCTCAGCCTGCCCCGCGACCAGGACGCCGACGCCCTCACCGCCCACTTCGCGGCCCGTCTGCACCGGGAGGCGGCCGGGCCGGGACCGGTGGCCGGACCGGACGGCGGCGCACCGCTGCCGCCGGGCCACGAGCCGGATCCCGGCGCGGCGCGGGCGCCGCGGGCGGGCGGGGCGTCGGGCCGGGTGCGGGCCGTGGTCGCCGCGGCGGACGCCCGGACCGACTGGGACGAGGTGCCCGCCGGACTGCGCGAAGCCCGGCACGTGGCGGACGCGGTGGCGGACTCCGCCACGGCGCGCGACCTGCCGCCCGTCGTCCGGCTCGGCGACGTCCATCTGCGCGGCCTGATGCGGCTGCTGCGCGACGACCCGCGGGTCCAGTCCTTCGCCGAACGGGAACTGGACGGACTCCTGTGCGCGGCCACCGCCACAGGCACCGCCCACGACCTGCTGGACGTCCTGCGCACCTACCTCGCCACCGGCCGCAACAAGTCCCGCACCGCCCGCCTGCACCACGTCTCGCGGCCCGCCCTGTACCGCCGTCTGGAAGCCATACAGGCCCGCCTCGGGGTGGACCTCGACGACTTCGAGCAGGCCGCGTCCGTGCACATCGCGCTCCTCGCGCATGATGCGCAGCAGCGCTGAACGGCAGCGCATCCCGTGACGACCAGGGGAAACGGCGGTGGGACATGGGACGGCGCCGGGGTGACACCGTGGCACGCCCCGCCCGCGCGGACGTGACACCGTGCACCTCAAAACCGGGCCCGCCGCCTCCCTACGCTCACCCCACACCGACCGAGCAGCGGAGGTCCCGATGAGCCGAGTGATCCGTGCCGCCCTCTTCCAGGCCGCCTGGACCGGCGACAAGGAGTCCATGATCAGGGCGCACGAACAGGCGGCCCGCGACGCGGCCGCCCAGGGCGCCCAGATCCTGTGCTTCCAGGAGCTGTTCTACGGCCCGTACTTCTGCCAGGTGCAGGATCCCGCGTTCTACGAGTACGCCGAGCGGATCCCCGACGGCCCCACCGTCCGGCGCTTCCAGGAACTCGCCCGCGAACTGAACCTGGTCCTCGTCCTGCCGATGTACGAGGAGGAGCAGCCCGGCGTCCTCTACAACACCGCGGCCGTGCTCGACGCCGACGGCAGCTACCTCGGCAAGTACCGCAAGACCCACATCCCGCAGGTGCACGGCTTCTGGGAGAAGTTCTACTTCCGCCCCGGCAACAGCGGCTGGCCCGTCTTCGACACCGCCGTCGGCAAGGTCGGCGTCTACATCTGCTACGACCGGCACTTCCCCGAGGGCTGGCGGGCGCTGGGCCTGTCCGGCGCCGAGATCGTCTTCAACCCCTCGGCCACCTCCCGCGGCCTGTCCGGCTACCTGTGGCAGCTGGAGCAGCCCGCCGCCGCCGTCGCCAACGAGTACTTCGTCGGCGCGATCAACAGGGTCGGCATCGAGGAACTGGGCGACGACGACTTCTACGGCACCTCCTACTTCGTCGACCCCGAGGCCCAGTTCGTCGGCGAGGTGGCGAGCGACAAGGAGTCCGAACTCCTCGTGCGCGACCTGGACCTGGCCAAGCTGCGCGAGGTCCGCGACCGCTGGCAGTTCTACCGCGACCGGGCGCCGGGCGCGTACACGCCGCTGACCGCGCCCTGACCGGCGCCCCGGACCCGCCGTGCCCGCACGACCGGAAGGAGAGGGAGCATGAGCCGTACCGTCATCCGCGGCGGCCTCGTCGTCACCGCCGCCGACGAGATCCACGCCGACGTCCTGATCGAGGACGGCCGCATCGCCGCGCTCGCCGCCACCGGCACCCCGGCCGCCGAGGCGTTCACCGCCGAACGGACCCTCGACGCCACCGGCAAGTACGTCATCCCGGGCGGCGTCGACGGCCACACCCACATGGAGATGCCCTTCGGCGGCACCTACGCCTCCGACACCTTCGAGACCGGCACCCGCGCCGCCGCCTGGGGCGGCACGACCACCGTCGTGGACTTCGCGATCCAGACCAAGGGCGGCACCCTGCGCGAGGGACTGGACGCCTGGCACGCCAAGGCCGAGGGCAACTGCGCCATCGACTACGGCTTCCACATGATCGTCTCCGATGTGCGCGAGGAGACGCTCAAGGAGATGGACCTGCTGGTGGAGGAGGGGGTGACCTCCTTCAAGCAGTTCATGGCCTACCCCGGCGTCTTCTACAGCGACGACGGGCAGATCCTGCGCGCCATGCAGCGGGCCGCCGACAACGGCGGGCTGATCATGATGCACGCCGAGAACGGCATCGCCATCGACGTCCTGGTCGAACAGGCCCTCGCCCGTGGCGAGAGCGACCCGCGCTTCCACGGCGAGGTCCGCAAGGCCCTGCTGGAGGCCGAGGCCACCCACCGCGCGATCCGGCTGGCGCAGGTGGCGGGCGCGCCGCTGTACGTCGTGCACGTCTCGGCGCGCGAGGCGGTCGCCGAGCTGACCCGGGCCCGCGACGAGGGGCTGCCCGTCTTCGGAGAGACCTGCCCGCAGTACCTGTTCCTGTCCACCGACAACCTCGCCGAGCCGGACTTCGAGGGCGCCAAGTACGTGTGCAGCACCCCGCTGCGGCCCCGGGACCACCAGGCCGCCCTGTGGCGCGGGCTGCGCTCCGACGACCTCCAGGTGGTCTCCACCGACCACTGCCCGTTCTGCTTCAGCGGCCAGAAGGAGCTGGGCCGCGGCGACTTCTCCAGGATCCCCAACGGGCTGCCGGGCGTGGAGAACCGCATGGACCTGCTCCACCAGGCCGTCGTCGACGGCCATCTCACGCGCCGCCGCTGGATCGACATCGCCTGCGCCGCCCCGGCCCGGATGTTCGGCCTGTACCCGAAGAAGGGCACCCTCGCGCCCGGCGCCGACGCCGACGTCGTCATCTACGACCCGCACGCCGAACAGGTCATCTCCGCGCGCACCCACCACATGAACGTCGACTACTCGGCGTACGAGGGCCGGCGCGTCACCGGCCGGGTGGAGACCGTCCTGTCGCGCGGCGAGCCCGTCATCACCGAGCGCGCGTACACCGGACACGCCGGACACGGCGTCTACACCCCGCGCTCCACCTGCCAGTACCTCGACTAGGAGCGGTGCCCATGGACTTCGGACTCGTCCTCCAGACCGACCCGCCGGCCTCCCGTGTCATCGACCTGATGCGGCGCGCCGAGGAGAACGGTTTCCGCTACGGCTGGACCTTCGACTCCGCCGTGCTCTGGCAGGAACCGTTCGTCATCTACAGCCAGATCCTGGCGCGGACCCGGCACCTGACCGTCGGCCCGATGGTCACCAACCCCTCCACCCGCACCTGGGAGGTGACCGCCTCCACCTTCGCCACCCTCAACGACATGTTCGGCAACCGCACGGTCTGCGGCATCGGACGCGGCGACTCCGCGATGCGCGTGGCCGGCCGCAAGCCCAACACCCTGGCCCGGATCAGCGAGGCCATGAAGGTCATCCGGGCGCTCGGCAGGGGAGAGGAGGCCGACCTCGGCGGCACGGTCGTCCGGTTCCCCTGGATCCGTCCGGGCGCCGAGGTGCCCGTCTGGATGGCGGCGTACGGGCCCAAGGCCCTGAAGATGACCGGTGAGGAGGCCGACGGCTTCATCCTCCAGCTCTCCGACCTCTATCTCACCGAGTACATGGTCAAGGCGGTCAAGGACGCCGCGGCCGCCGCCGGACGCGACCCGGCCGAGGTGCGGATCTGCGTGGCCGCCCCCGCCTACGTCACCGACGACGACTCGCCCGCCGCGCTCGCCCACGCCCGCGACCAGTGCCGGTGGTTCGGCGGGATGGTCGGCAACCACGTCGCCGACCTGGTCTCCCGCTACGGCGAGCACTCCGCCGCCGTGCCCGCGGCGCTCACCGACTACATCAAGGCCCGCCAGGGCTACGACTACGCCCACCACGGGCGCAGCGGCAACCCGGACACCGAGTTCGTGCCCGACGAGATCGTCGACCGGTTCTGCGTCATCGGCCCGGCCGAACGGCACATCGAGAAGCTGAACGCACTGCGCGACCTGGGCGTCGACCAGTTCGCCCTGTACGCCATGCACGACGCGCGCGAAGCCGTGATCGACGCGTACGGCCGCGAGGTCATCCCCGCCGTCGACCCCAGATAGCCCGCACTCCTGCCGACCGGGAGCACCCCATGACCGACACCGCATCCCCGGGCATACCGCCGTCCACCCAGGTCACCCTGCCCGACGGGCGGGTGGAACTCGCCCCCGGCACCGCGCCGCCCACCGGCCGTTACGCCAACGCCGACCTGCTCCCGGTCCCGGTGGCGGGGCGCACCTGGACCACCTACAACTTCTCCGCCCTGTGGGTCGGCATGGCCCACAACACGGCCTCCTGGACCCTCGCCTCCGGGCTGATCGCCGTCGGCATGGACTGGAAGCAGGCGGTGTTCACCATCGCCGCGGCCAATCTGATCGTGCTGGTGCCGATGCTGCTCACCGGCCACGCCGGACCGCGCTACGGCATCCCGTTCCCGGTGTTCGCGCGTGCCTCCTTCGGTGTGCGCGGCGCCAACCTGCCCGCCGTGGTACGGGCGTTGGTGGCGTGCGGCTGGTTCGGCATCCAGACCTGGATCGGCGGCGAGGCGATCTATCTGCTGGCCGGGAAGCTGATCGGCGACGGCTGGACGGACGCCTCCCGCGTGGGCGGGTACGCCTGGACGATGTGGCTGTCGTTCGCGGTGTTCTGGGCGATCCAGGTGGCGATCATCCACCGGGGTATGGACACCATCCGCCGGTTCGAGAACTGGGCTGCGCCGTTCGTCCTGGTCGGCGCGTTCGTGATGCTGTGGTGGATGAGCGTCGAGGCCGGCGGCTTCGGCCCGCTCTTCGACCAGCCCTCCAAGCTGGGCTGGGGAGCGGACTTCTGGAAGCTGTTCGCCCCCTCCCTGATGGGCATGATCGGCTTCTGGTCGACGCTGTCCCTGAACATCCCGGACTTCACCCGCTACGGCAGGAGCCAGCGGGCGCAGACCTGGGGACAGGCCCTCGGACTGCCCACCACCATGACGCTGTTCGCGTTCCTGTCGGTGCTGGTCACCTCCGGTTCGCAGGCGGTGTACGGCGAACCGGTCTGGGACCCGGTGCAGTTGGCGGCGAAGACGGACAACGTGGCCGGACTGCTGTACGCGCTGGTGACCGTGCTGGTGGCGACGCTCTCGGTGAACATCGCCGCCAACCTGGTCTCCCCGGCGTTCGACTTCTCCAACGTGGCGCCGCGCAAGGTGAGTTTCCGTACCGGCGCCCTGATCACGGCGGTGCTCGCGGTGGTGATCTGCCCGTGGAAGCTGTACGCCGACCCGCAGGGCTACATCTTCACCTGGCTGGGTCTGGTGGGCGGGCTGCTCGGCACGGTGGCGGGCATCCTCGTCGCCGACTACTGGGTGGTGCGCCGCTGCCGCCTGGCGCTGGCCGACCTGTACCGCGCGGGCGGGCGCTACTGGTACGCGGGCGGCTGGAACTGGCGGGCGGTCACCGCCTTCGCGGTGGGCGGGGTGCTGGCCGTCGGCGGCGCCGACTTCCATCCGCTCGTCGACGGGCGGCCGGTCCCGGCGCTGCGGCCGCTGGCCGACTACGGCTGGGCGGTGGGCCTGGGCACCTCGGCCGCGCTGTACCTGCTGCTGACCCTGCCCGGACTGCGCCGCCGGACCGCGGGACAGGAGGCGCAGGAGGTGCGGGAGGCGCGGGAGGCCGGGTGAGAGACGGCGTGCGGCCGGGCGGTCGGTCCTCAGTTCCCCTGGGACCGGCTGCCCAGCAGTGCGGCCACCGCCTCCTTGGCCGCCTTGATGGCGCCCTTGTTGATCACGTCGGTGTCGGGGGCCTTCTTCGACTCGAAGTCGCTGCCGTTGTACGTCACGACCACCAGCGCGTTGGCGGCCCGCACCAGGACCACGCCCTCCCGGGTCTGCTGCTTGTCCTCGGTGGTGAGGTTCACGACGGAGTACGCGGCGTCGCCGAGACCGGGCACCGCGCCGCCGCCGCTCTTCTCACCGGTCCGCTGCTGATAGGCGGTGGTCGCCGCCTCCTGGGACCGCATCACCTCGAAGGACACGTCCAGCCAGCGGTAGTCGTAGCCCTTGAGCGCGTTCCAGGAGCAGGTGCGGCGGACGTTCCTGTCTGTCGAGGCGATCTCCTTGCCCGCCGTCTTCGCCCCCGGCACCAGGGCCCCGACGGTCTTCGCCGAGACGGCGGTGCACGGCGCGGGAGCCGTCGTGTAGACGGCGGCACCGGCGGACGAGGACGGCGCGGAGGAGGGTCCGGGCGCACCGGACGAGGAGGCCGACCGGGTGCCGGTCGCGCCGGCCCCCGCTCCGCCCGCCTCGGGCCCGTCGTCGGACGGGGAAGCCAGCGGGCCGGACGTCAGCGCCCAGCCGGCACAGGCGAGGACGACGACCGGGGCCAGTCGCGCGGACAGCGCGAGCGGCAGGGGGAGTTCACGCACGGCACACTTCTCGTGTGGGGGGACGGACGATGCGGGGGCCGTCCGGATGGTGGACGGGACGACAGTGTCACACGCCCGCCTGTGCGGCGGAAGTGCCAACTCGCTCCGTGCCCGCCCGGTCACGGAGCCCGGCACCGGCGGCCTCCCGGAGGGCAACCGGGACGGGCCCTCCGGTCAGCGTGTCACGGCACGCGCGCCGTGCGTGTCACGGCACGCGCGCCGTCCACTCGGGCCCGCCGAACTTCGTGCGCGCCAGCTCCTGGGCGCGGGCCAGCTCCTCGCCGGTCACCTTGCCCGCCGTCAGGCCGTACCGGCCGTCGAAGGACTCGATCATCCGCCGGATGACGGCCTCGCGCGCCAGACCGGTCTGCCGACGCAGCGGATCCACCCGCTTCTTCGCGCTCCGCGTGCCCTTGTCGGACAGCTTCTCCCGCCCGATGCGCAGCACTTCGAGCATCTTGTCGGCGTCGATGTCGTACGACATGGTCACGTGGTGCAGCACGGCACCGGGGCCGCCGTCCGGCCCGACGACCCGCTTCTGCGCCGCCCCCGCGATCTTGCCCTGGTCGGTGGCGATGTCGTTCAACGGCTGGTACCAGGCGCGGATGCCCATGTCACCGAGGGCGCCGAGCACCCAGTCGTCCAGGTAGGCATAGCTGTCCTGGAAGGACAGCCCCTGCACCAGCGCCTCGGGCACCGAGAGGGAGTAGGTGATGGTGTTGCCGGGCTCGACGAAGGGCGGCCGGGGAGGACACTACGATCCCTGAACGGGGCCGACAGTGGCCGCGAGCTCTTCGCCTCCGCGGCTGATGTGGGACCTGCACCGGGGCGAGCAAGCAGTAGCGGTTGCTGGTAGGAAACCAGGAAAGAGAAGACTCAAGCGGAACCGGCTGACGATATAGTGAGGGAGCGCTTCGACCTGCACAGTTGCACTACCGGCCGGTTGCTGCAGTCTTCCTTGCCGAGAGTTTTGCGAGAGCAGACGCGACCTGCGGCTTTACCCTCGGGTCGCTGATCAACCCTGGAGGGTTCGGAACACGGTGTACGTGGTCGCCTCACGGACGAGACGGCGCGTCGCTGATCAACCCTGGAGGGTTCGGAACGACGCTCCCGCGCGTGGATCTCCAACATGCTCGGAGGTCGCTGATCAACCCTGGAGGGTTCGGAACCGTGATCGCGTCGGTGACGATCCGGGCGAACGGCTCGTCGCTGATCAACCCTGGAGGGTTCGGAACATGGTCGCCGCGCTGGCGAAGGTGTCGAACCGGGAGGTCGCTGATCAACCCTGGAGGGTTCGGAACGTGCACGCCCACACGATCTTGTGCCCATCCGCGCGGAGTCGCTGATCAACCCTGGAGGGTTCGGAACCCGAGACCGATCCGGCAGCGTCGCAGATTCTTGCGTCGCTGATCAACCCTGGAGGGTTCGGAACCGCTCCTCACCACGGAGACCGGGAAGCCGGTCGGGAGTCGCTGATCAACCCTGGAGGGTTCGGAACACCTCCGGCACCTCCGCGAGGTGGGTGATGACGACGGGTCGCTGATCAACCCTGGAGGGTTCGGAACAGCGAGTCCGCGCCGAGCCACGATAGCAGCGCCGGTCGCTGATCAACCCTGGAGGGTTCGGAACGCCATCGGGCCGCCCTCGACGTCACCGCCGACCCCGGTCGCTGATCAACCCTGGAGGGTTCGGAACCCCGGCGGAGATCACGATCAGAGAGCAGCACCCCCGGCCGCTGATCAACCCTGGAGGGTTCGGAACCCCTCCGCGCCCAGGCCGCTGTCCTCGACGCTCGTCTGGCCGCTGATCAACCCTGGAGGGTTCGGAACGCGGGGGCAGCAAGTGACGAACAAGCTCGTCCAGCTCGTCGCTGATTAACCCTGGAGGGTTCGGAACGTGATGTCGGTGCGGGAGACCGCGACGATGCCGTGGGTCGCTGATCAGCCCTGGAGGGTTGGGAACGGCCACCTTGTGCCGGTGGTGAAGCTTCCGATGCTGTCGGTGAGCAACCCTGGAATGTCTGGCCATGGCTTCATGGAGCTCACTCGAGGCCAACCCAATCGGGCCGCTTATACCATCTTTCCTGGCTCATTACTGGGATTATCAGGTTCTCCTCCTGTTTGAGAAACAACCCTCGGTACGGTGCGAAGCGATATGGCGGCAGCAGGCCGGGTGCTCCCCGGCGGAGCTGGCCTTGGGTTGAACGCATGGATGCGGAGAGCTCGTGAGAATCAGGGTGGACGTCGAGACGGACGTGCCCTTTCTGGGCTGGAAGGATGTGCACGGTCCGGCGCGTGCTGTCATGTATGGGTTGCTGGGAGAACAGGATCCGCAACTGGCTCGTGCTTTGCACGACAAGGGGTGGCAGGGACACTCGCTGCGTCCGTTGGGGATGACGAGTCCGCAATTCAGGGGAGCGCCGCGGAAGAAGGGCGTCTATACGACGTCGCGGGACGGGGCGATCTGGTTCGGGTCGCCGGTGCCGCAGATCGCCTCGGCACTCATCGCGGCACTGGCCGGTCGGACCGACCTCGTGTGGGGGGCTGCGAGGCTGCGGGTCCGGGGCTTTGCGCTGGATGTTCCCGAACCGGCAGTGGTGGGTCCGGGCGCGTCGGTTGAGTGGGAGACCCGTACACCGGTGGTGCTCAAGCACGAGGACCGGTATGTCCTGCCGAGTGACGCTCCGTTCCTGGACTGTCTTCGGCACAACCTGGTGCACAAGGCGGATGTGCTCCGTCTGCCGGCGCCGCAGGACGTACGAGTACTGGAGGCGGGGCCCCGGCGCCGGTTCACCGTTCGAGGCGCGCCGCGAATCGGCGCGAAGGTGCGGGTCGGTCTGGTGGGAGATCCGCGGTTTCTGGACGCATTGAGGTCGTGGGGGCTGGGACTGGATACCGTCCAGGGGTTCGGATGGATTCGGTGAGCGGCACAGCGGTCGTGCCGGGTGTGCTGACCGCGACGGGGCATCCGCTACAGCGTGCGGGCGCCTGGGCGGTGGCAGTGCTTGCCCGGCGGGCCGATCCGGAGCAAGTGACTGCTGGCGATCTGGATCGTGTTGCCGCGGTCGTGGTCGAAGATGCCGTGCGAGCGGCGATGGCGGAGAAGAACACCGCTGAGTACGACTGGTGGAA
The DNA here is from genome assembly GCF_000373685.1 of Streptomyces sp. PsTaAH-124. Classification (NCBI taxonomy): domain Bacteria; kingdom Bacillati; phylum Actinomycetota; class Actinomycetes; order Kitasatosporales; family Streptomycetaceae; genus Streptomyces; species Streptomyces sp. PsTaAH-124. The sequence continues at coordinate 200,572 of NZ_KB892209.1, forward strand.
GGTCCTTTTCGCCCTCTACCCGAATTCGAAAGCCACCCACAGCCAGCGGCCGCGCGATGCCGCCGTGCTGCGTGAAGCGCTGACTCCCCTCTTTGCCGCTGATGCGGAGGGCCCGTCGACAGCCGAGTGGCCATGTACTTTCTGCGGTGCACGAGCCGGTGCGGTGTGGGCGAAGTCGACGCTGCCGATGTTCGACACCAACACCGCGTTGAACACGTTGCCGCCCAACGTGCCGGGCTGGCCGGTGTGCCGGGGGTGCCGCATCGCCGCGTGGTCACTGCCGTACGGGGCGTGGGTGACGGCGGGGTCCGTCACGGTGCTGGGTTGTGAAGCCGCGGGAGTGGAGCGGGCGTTCACCGCCCGGAACATTCGTGACGCTCGGCGGATCATGCAGTTGGGGTTCGGTGCGCGCAGAGTTGGTGCCCGCCCGGAACTGAACGCTGTGCGGGCGCTACGTGCGCTGCGTTCCGACGTGCAGGCCGCCGCGACGCTGTGGACGTTCAAGAACGACAACCAGGAACCGTGGTTGCGGGTGGTCAGGACACGCCAGTCCCTCGCGCACTTCCTGGCAGTCGTGGACAGCAACGCCGAACCACGGCGCGGTTGGCGTCTGCTCGAACTGTCCCTGACCAGGCGAGGAACCGACGGCAAGGTGGTGACGAGCGGCCCGGACGAAGCGGCACGGCTGCTGTTCGAAGCCGATGGCAGCCATAGCCGTTCCCTCCTCTGGACTCTCCACCGACTGCTCCATCCGCGAGGGGACTCGTGGAACGTACGAGACCGGACCGCGCTGACCCGGCTAGCCCTTACTTACGCCGAGGAGACCCTGGGGATGAAATCGCGCCTGGAAGCGGTGGCGACGCTGGTCGCGGACTGGATCGAGCACGGCAGCGGCAGCCCGCGGGGTCGGCTGGCGGAGTACCGGCAGGCCGCGTTGAACGACTATCACCTCGGCAGACTCCTGAGCACAGCGCAGTTCCGCCTCACGCTCGACGGAAGGCCGGTGGCGACCGGGCCGGAGGACTGGCAACAGTTCATCGAGCGGCGTCCGCGTGCCTGGGAGCATCGCATGCTGCTGGCCAGTCGGGTCATCCAGCTCATCCAGGAGCGCGGTGTCAAGGTGAGCGACGCGGCGGGCAGCATCGACGACGAGACCGAGCGCCTGGTGGAGCAGCCCATTCTGGAGCCTGCCGACGAGGATCTCGGCGACGAGATGGGGGAGATGTAATGGCGTATCTCACGGGGAAGATGGTTCTCGCCGTGGAGGCGGGAGCACCCAACAACGGCAAGGGCGAGGACACCAAGGCCCGGGTCAAGTACGCCCGCATCCGGGGCCAGTCCTATCCGTACGTGTCCGCGCAAGCCGCACGGCGCTGGATTCGTGACGGCATGGTGGAGCTGGGAGCGGTTCCTTCGCCCGTGACCCGGGTGGGCAAGGCGCAGGGCAAGGCGCAGAAGGCGAACACCGCGGCGAATCCGACCCGTTACGCGGACGATGACCTGTTCGGCTACATGCGTGCCGGGGCGAAGAAGGACGACGCCGCCACCACCCTGCGCGACAGTCCCTTCATGCTGGGCACCCTGCTGTCGGTGGAACCGGTTCGCGTCACCGAGGACTTCGGGGTGATGTCCCGAGGTGTCGTCGAACCCGTGCTGCACGGCCACGAGTTCTATACGGCGGACCTGGCCGCACCGTTTCTTCTTGACGTCCCCAGGATCGGCACGTTCACCGTGCCCGACACCGAGGGTGTCGGCCGACCGAACTACCTCAGCCAGGAAGCCGCGCTCGCTGTCTCCGAGGCAGTTGCCGCGGGAGCGGCGCCGGTCAATTTCCGCCACCAGCCGGCCGTTCGGCTTCCGCTGGAAGAACGCCGGGACCGGGCTGCGCTCTTGCTGGAGGCCCTCGCGCACCTCAGCGGAGGAGCCAAGCAGGCCCTGCATTACGGCGACCGGGTTCCAGCGCTGCTCGTCGTGGTGCCTTTCCAGGGAGGGGTGAATCCGTTCGCCCACTGCATCGACAGCGAGCCGGGGGTCGGCGCGCGCCTACGTGGTGATGTGCTGCGTCAGGAACTGGGCGCGTGGGAGGGGGAGTGGGAGCCTCCGGTGCGGATCGGCTGGCGGCCGGGCTTCCATGATGAGCAGCGACTCGCTTTCGAGAAGGAATGCGCGGAGGAACTCGCCGCCGGCCGGATCGTGATCGATCATCCGCGTACGCTCCTGCTGGAGTTGGCCACCGAGCTACGCGAAGGCCGGCACGACGGCTGGTTCGACGACCCGGCACGGTGAGCGGCGTGACGACGACCGAGTCGGTGTCCGGTGAGCGCGAAGAACCGGTGACTGCCCACCGGGTGCGCTTCTGGGCGCCAGTGGCATCGTTTCGGGACCCGCTGTTCCCCGGCATGGCACACGGGCTTCCTCTGCCGCCGCCGTCCACGGTACGCGGACTGCTGGCGGCTGCCACGGGTGAGCGTGAGGAGACGCTGCCTTTCGGCATGGCGGCATGGGCCGAAGGCGGTGGTGTGGATGCCGAGACCTACCACCCGATCGCCGCGGACGGTCGTAACCCGGCTGTCGCCGGACGCGTCCGGGCCGTCAAGGGAGGTATGACCATCAGAGACCGGCCCTTCCTCGCCCACCTCCACCTCACCCTTTGGCTTCCCGGCGCGGCGGGAGGCCGGGTCGCCGAGGCTTTGGGCAGGCCCCGCTGGCCACTGCGGCTCGGCCGCTCACAGGACCTCGTCCACATCGAAGAGAGCACGCGGACCGTGCTGGAACCGGCTGGGAAGGCGAGCGTCGACCACGCTCTCGCACCGGCTGGCGGGCACACCATTCCCTTCGCCACGGTGCACCGCCTCGCCAGGCACATCTCCTTCGACCGTCTCACCACCCGATGGGACGACTACCTCTGGTGCGATGCGCCCACCGGGGAAGGGGCCGTCCGGAACGCCTGGACGGACGATCAGGGACAGGCCGTATGGTTGCTGACCATCTGAACGGCGGCGATTCCGGAGAAGAGCCGAGAATAGAACCGAGAAAAGGACCGAGAAAAGAACCGGGAGAAGTAGCACCCCAGCCCGGCACTGCTGCTGAAAGTGCTGGTACGGACAGGCAGAGGGCGCTTCCGGGGGGCAGGCGGCCTGACGGCGGGTGTGGTATCTCTCAGCGGGCCCGGAAGCAGGCACGCCGCCTGACGGACGTACGGGCGAAGTCGAAGCCGGCGCACGATCCGGAACGCCTGACCGCTCACTCCCGTACCGTCATGGAGACGGTCCACGACATCCGTGCCCGCATCGGTGACGTCGGCGTGATCGCCTGCGAGCCCGCCTTCTGGACGCGGGTATCCGCGGCCGCGCTGCTTCATGACACCGGAAAGATCGCGGAGGGATTCCAGCGGCAGGTTCTCCCGGGCGGTCCGCCCTGGGGCGAACGTCATGAAGTGCTGTCCCTCGCCTACGTGGACCTCCTCGCACGCGCCGCTTCCTGGAGCGCAGACGACCGGCTCATGATCGCTGTGCTGGTGGCCACCCATCACCGGCCGCTCCACGGAACCGACAACCGACGCCCCGGTCTGGCCTCGAACTACGGTCAGCACACGGACTGGGAGAAAGCCTTCACCCGCATTCAGACGCCGGACGGCGCCACCGTCCCCCAGGTCACTTCTGGAGTCCACCACGAACTGGTCGCCTGGCTCGCCGGCATGCTGGGCGTCGACCCCCCGCCCGCCCCCTCCGACGGACGTACTCTCGCCGACCGGGCCAGAAGCCTCCTCAAGGACCTTCTCGACCACTGGAACGGAGCCCCGCTCCTCGACGTGACAGGCGCGCACCACGGTCCCGCCCGAACCGGAACCGGGCTGCTGGCGGCCCTCGGCCAGGGAGCCCTGACCTTGGCCGACCACGCCGGCTCCGCCCACGTAGCCCTACAGACCCACCTGCCGTTGCCCGCCGATTACGACACCCACCCTCCCCGTCCTCCGTACCCCCACCAGAGGTACGCCGCCCAAGCCGACGGGCACCTCGTACTGACCTCGCCCACCGGAAGCGGCAAGACCGAAGCCGCGCTGGGCTGGGCCGCACACCAGATCCGCTTCATGCCCGGCCTGCCACGCCTCGTGTGGACTCTGCCCTACCGGGCCTCACTGAACGCTGCCCGCGACCGCTTCCGCCGTGACCTGACCGCCGCACCTGGCGAGGAGCTGCCCGACATCGGCCTCCTGCACGGCACCGCCGCCCACACCCTCCTGAGAGAAGCCACCGACGACGAATGCCCCACAGGAACCTCCGACGTCGGCTCCCCGGGGACACAGCAGTCGGGCCGGGCAGACCCGACCAGGACTATGGCCAAACAGGCCCGCGCACGGGTCAACGCCATGCGCCTGTTCACACAGCGCATGAGAGTGGCCACCCCCCACCAGCTGCTCACGGCCGCACTCGCCGGCCCCAGCCACTCCTCCGTACTGCTGGAACAGGCGAACTCCCTGTTCGTCCTGGACGAACTCCACGCCTACGATCCCCAGACCTTCGGGCGTGTGTGCGCCGCCATGCGCCTGTGGGAAACCCTGGGAAGCCGGATCGCCGTCCTGTCCGCCACACTCGCCCCACCCTTGCTCCGCCTCGTTCAGGAAAGCCTGACCGCTCCCGTGACCCTCGTACGCGCCGCACCCGGTACCGCCCCCGACCGCCACCGCCTGGCCCTGGACCCCGAACCTCTTTCCGCCCCCGCCTCTCTCGACAGGATCCGTAGCTGGCTGCACGAAGGACACAGCGTCCTCGTCGTCGTCAACACCGTCGACCGAGCCCGCACCCTCTTCGAAGAACTCGCCGACGACGCACGGGATGCCTGCCCGGGCGACCCGGATGCCGCCCTGCTGCTCCACTCCCGCTTCCGCCACCAGGATCGCGACACACTGGAACACCGGTTGCTGGCACGTCATCCTGAACGCACGGCTGACGACAGCGTCCGCCGCGGCGGACTTGTCGTTGCCACTCAGGCGGTGGAGGTTTCCCTCCAACTCGACTTCGACCGCGGTGCGGTGGAGAACGCGCCCATCGAAGCAGTCGCCCAGCGCGCCGGACGGGTCAACCGACGAGGCCGCCACCCGGACGGACCCGTCGAGTTCCGAGTCCACCGCACTGAAAGCCACCTGCCCTACGACCAAGGCGCGGTCGACGCCGCATGGCTCGCCCTGACCACCCTTGTCACGGAGGGCACCAGCACCTTCGGTGAACAGGACATCGATCGTCTCCTCCAACTCGCCTACGCCACCGAGTGGGGCGCTGCATGGTCCGACGAAGCACGACGCTGCCGTGACTCCTTTGCCCAGTCCTTCCTCACCTTCGAGGACCCCTTCCACGACCGCAGTGACTACGAAGAGGCGCTCAGCGAGCAGTTCGACGGGGTCGAAGTCCTGTGGCGGCCCGACGAAGACACCTATCGCCGCCTCATCAAAGGGCCCCAGGGAGACCCGCTTCTCGCCGCGCGGCTCCTTGTCCCTCTGCGCTACCGCCAGCTCAAGCCATTCGAAGCCGCCTTCGACCGTGACCTCAGCCTGTACATCACCGACGGCGAATACGACTGTGTCCTCGGCCTCCGCCGACCTACCGCTCCGGAGACCGTCCTGTGACTCACGCCGACCCCGAAGAATCGATCAGCACTCCCACCGCCGAACGCGCTCGTCCGGATCACGGAAACGACAACCCGGAAGAGAGCAGCCCCGTCGGCGGAGTCCACATCAAGTACCTCCATCACTGCCCCCGGCAACTCTGGCTCTACGCCCGCGGCTATCGGCCCGAACAGCGCAGTGACCTGGTCGCCTTCGGAGAGACGGTCGACGCGACGACGTTCACCCGCCGTCGGGACGTGGACCTCGGCGAAGCCAAGATCGACTGGGTCACCGCTGGTGCCGTCGTCCATGAGACGAAGTCCTCCCGCACCCGCTCTCCTGCGCACGCCGCACAGGTCCGCCACTACTGCCTGCTCCTGGAACGACGAGGGATCGGTGTACGCGGCGGAGTCGTCCATTACCCCCTGATCCGACGGACCACGGACGTCCCCTGGGATGCCGAAGCCCGCTCCGAGGCCCTCGCCTCAGAAGGCCGAGCCCGGCACGTCATCGCCGCCGGCGAGGCACCGGATCGCCTCGCGCGCTCAGCCTGCCGGGGGTGTTCATACCGCGACTACTGCTGGGGAGACTGAGTGCCCGCCGCCACCCGCACCTACTGGCTCACCGAACCCTGCCGCATCCGCAGAGAAGACAACAGCATTCGCATCGAACGAGTCGACGGAGCACCGGTCCGCATCCCGGTGACCGACATCCAGGACCTCGTCATTTTCGACCACGTGGACATCAACACCTCGGTCATGTCCCTCCTCAGCCGCAGCGGCATCACCCTTCATGTTCTCGACCATTACGGCAACCACGCCGGACACTTCGCTCCGGCCGAATCCATGGCCTCCGCCGCGGTCGTCCGCCGACAGGTCGAGATCACCGCTGATCACACCCGGCGCATGACCATCGCACGAGCCCTCGTCCACGCCACGGCACAAAACCTCCGCTGGGCCCTCGACACCGATCTCCTGAACCCGGCCTTGGAGAGTCTGAGCACCAAACTGCCCGACTGCGACGATCCGGACGCCGTCATGGGGCAGGAAGGCAACTTCCGCCGGACTGCCTGGGCAGTCCTCGACACACAGCTTCCCGCTTGGCTCCGACTCAACGGGCGTACCCGGCGTCCTCCCACCAATGCAGGCAACGCGTTTGTCAGCTACCTCAACAGCATTGTCTACGCACGGGTTCTCACCGCGCTGCGCAGCACCCCCCTCCACCCTGCCATCGGCTTCCTCCACGCCGACACCGACCGGCGACGCAACACCCTCGCCCTCGACCTTGCCGAACCTTTCAAACCCCTTTTCACCGAACGCCTGCTGCGCCGCGCAGCGGCATAGAAGACACTCAAACCCAGTGATTTCGAGACCGATGTGGGCCGTGCCTCCCTCAGCAGGGACGGCCGCAAGAAGGTGGCAGGCATGGTCAAGGAAGAACTCGCCGCCAGCGTCCACCACCGCTCCCTCAAACGGAAAGTCTCCTACGAGGAACTCATCCATCTGGAAGCACTCAAACTCGTCCGCCTGTGCCTGGAAGACAAGCCGTACAAGCCCTTCCGGCCGTGGTGGTGAACGTCCGTGTTCGTCATCCTTGTGTACGACACCGCTGCTGAGCGGAACCCGAAAGTCCTCAAAACCTGCCGCAAGTACCTTCACTGGACCCAACGCAGCGTCTTCCAGGGCCAACTCTCCGCAGCCCAGTACCGCTCCCTCATGGCAGCTCTCACCGCCGTCATCGACACCGACTACGACAGCATCGTCACGTACACCGCGAGATCCCCGGAACTGATCGACTCCCACACGCTCGGCGTCGATCTCGGAGGCCCAGGAGACATCCTCTGACCTGGTCACATGCACTACCGTCGGACCGCTGCAGAATGGAAGACGAGAGCTTGCCGTCTTGCTGCTGTGAGCTGTGGCTTTACCGTCGGGTCGGTGATCAACCCTGGAGGGTTCGGAACATGGCTGACGGCTGGGCGCAGTACGGCTACGCCACCGTCGGTGATCAACCCTGGAGGGTTCGGAACAGCATGGGACAAGGACGGCATGTGGATCGCGGGCGTCGGTGATCAACCCTGGAGGGTTCGGAACGCGGTCGGCGCCTCGGGCGGCAACTTCCGGATGCTCGTCGGTGATCAACCCTGGAGGGTTCGGAACGCGCCACCGTCGCCGACCTCGCGGTCGTGGTCTTCCTGTCGGTGATCAACCCTGGAGGGTTCGGAACCGGATGGCGTGCGTCAGGGCGGCGAGGACGCGGCCGAGTCGGTGATCAACCCTGGAGGGTTCGGAACGCGGCCTGGCGGGAGTGGGCCGAGAGGGTCTACCGTCGGTGATCAACCCTGGAGGGTTCGGAACGCGGCGGTCATGCTGCTGCCCCTGCCGGACGGGTCGGTGATCAACCCTGGAGGGTTCGGAACACGCCTGTGTCCCCCATCTTGACGTCGAGCTTGGGCAGTCGGTGATCAACCCTGGAGGGTTCGGAACCACGGTCCACCGCAGGCGCCTCGCCCTCGATGCCCGTCGGTGATCAACCCTGGAGGGTTCGGAACACTTACGGAGCGACCCGCGCACTACGACTGAGGAGACGTCGGTGATCAACCCTGGAGGGTTCGGAACGGGCCCGCGTAGACCTGCGCGGTAGACACGGTGATCGTGTCGGTGATCAACCCTGGAGGGTTCGGAACACGAACAGGCGGTCAGGAGGTACAGGGAGCGGGTCGAGTCGGTGATCAACCCTGGAGGGTTCGGAACGCAACCCCGACGTCACCATGGTCTCCACCGTCCTGGGTCGGTGATCAACCCTGGAGGGTTCGGAACCACATAGAGGTGCGATCAACGCCCCTGGTGTGACGTCGGTGATCAACCCTGGAGGGTTCGTGAACGCGATATCGGGCATGGGGCGCCGACTGGATCGACGACCTGGACCCTTCATCTGAACGAAAACCGCCGACGAGATCCTCGACAGAGTCGACGCCCGCTGCAAGAGAATCTCCGACTCGGGTCACTGATACGTGAGGCAGCAGTGCCCTCGCGTTGCGACGAGCGTCGCGCCGCCGCCGGAGGTCCGCCGTCGCACCGCCTCGATGCCGTGCCGCGCGGCGCCGCCGGCGTCCCCCTCGTTGCGCAGCGACTGGAGGCTGCCGATGATCACCGCAGGGGCCCCGATTCCCGCACCCGCGGCGTCGGGGGCCGCTGCCCGGTCGCGACCTCGGCGGTCGGGCACCTGGTACTCACTACTCACCGTGCACTTCCCGGGCCTCCCTTGCTGCCGCAGGGAGCAACGCCCGGCACGGCCGCGGTGTTCCCGCCCGCTGTGATGCCCCTGTGACCCGGAACTATGGCTTCCGTCACAGCACCCTGCCGTGCCGCCCTGATCGGCTGGGCGGATGCGCAGAGCCCTCCCTCTCGTCCTGCTCCTCGCCGCGGGCCTCGGCCTCACCCTGTGCGGCGACCGGGCCGGGACCTGGCCCCCGGGCGGCTCCACGGCAGGCGGCCGGGACACCCAGCCGCTGGACGCCTTCGAGCTGACGGACGCCGAGCAGGACACGGTCACCGCCGCCCGCTGGACGCTCGCCGCGCAGTGCATGCGCCGCCTCGGCTTCGACAGCCTCGCCGACGTGGACCCGCGCCACCCGCCCGGCCCGCCGCAGCGCCCCGCCGACGCCTTCCGGACGGTCCTCACCCTGGTGGCCGTCAGCGACGACGCCCACCGCTACGGCGTCCAGGACCCCGCCGACGCCGCCGCCCACGGCTACCGGGGCGCCCTCGCCGCGTACCGCGCCCACGCCCGCGAGAAGACCTGGACGATGCCCGAGTACGTGGCGCTCACGGGCAGTCCGGCGGACGGCGGGCCCGCCCGCGCGCACGGCCGGCCGGTCCCGGACGGGGGCTGCCTGGGCGAGGCCGAGCGGCGGATCCGTGGCACCGGCTCCCGCACCGGACCCGACCCGGTGTCGGCCCTGCGGGGCGAGAGCCGTCGCCGCGCCGAGCAGAACCCGGCCTGGCAGCGGGCCGACCGGACCTGGTCGGCCTGCATGCGCGGCGCCGGGTACCACTACGCCACCCCCGCCGACGCCCAGCGCGGCGACGACCGCCGGGAGGAGGACCTGCGGCTGCGGCTCTCCGGCGAGCGCGGCGACCCGGACCTGCCCACCGGGGCCGAGAAGCGCACGGCCGTCGCCGACGCCCGCTGCAAACAGCGCACCGGCTACCTCCGCACGGTGCGCGCCCTGGACGCACGCGCCCAGGAACGCCTGATCGCCGGCCACCGCGCCGAACTGGACCGGCACCATGCCAGCGAGCGGGCCGCCGTCCGCACCGCCGGGCGCGTCCTGGCCGGCGGAACACCCTGAACGTTCAATCCACAACTGTGTTAGGTTCCTCCTCTTCCCTATAGCTCCGGCACGGCCCCGGCCGGTCCGTCGGCGCGGTATCCGGTGGGGTGAGGATGGACAAGAAGGCGTTCGGCGGGCTGCTGCGCGAGGCGCGGCGGCGTTCCCTGCTGACCCTGGAGGGCCTCGCCGAGGCGTCCGGCGTGAGCGTGCGGGCCATCAGCGACATCGAACGCGGCCACAGCCTGCCCCGCCAGTCGACGCTGACCGAACTGATGGACGCCCTCGAACTGGACGAGGACGAGCGGCGCCGGCTGCTCCAGTCCGTCACCCGCCCCGCCGCCCACGCCACGGTGCCCCGGCAACTGCCGCCCGACCTCGCGGTGTTCCGCAGCCGCGAGTCCGCCGTCGCGGCCGCCCGCGGCATCACCGGCGCCGCCACACCCCACGGCAGGCACCTCGTCGTCTCCGCCATCGGCGGCATGGCCGGCGTCGGCAAGACGGCCCTCGCGGTGCACTGGGCGCACCAGGTCGCCGACCGCTTCCCGGACGGCCAGCTGTACGTGAACCTGCGCGGCTTCGAGGCCTCCGAACGCCCCCTCGACCCCGGCGAGGCCCTCGGCGGGTTCCTGCGCGCCCTCGGCGTGCCCAGCGGCGACATCCCCGCGAGCACCGAGCGGCGCAGCGACCTCTTCAAGGAGAAGACCGCCTCCCGGCAGCTGATCGCCGTCCTGGACAACGCGGCCGACGCCGAGCAGGTGAGGCCGCTGCTGCCCGCTTCCGCGGGCTGCCTGACCATCGTCACCTCGCGCAACCGGCTGGCCGGCCTGGTCGCCGCCGAGGGCGCCTTCGTCATCAGCCTCGACGTCTGGACGCCGCAGGAGGCGCTGGAGGCGCTCGCGGCCCGGATCGGCGAGGAGCGCTGCCGGGCGGAACCCGCCGCGGCGGCCGAGCTGGTCGAGCTGTGCGGGTTCCTGCCGCTCGCGGTCGCCGTGGTCGGCGCCCAGCTCAGCGCCGCGCCCCGGATGCGGCTCAGGCTGGCGGCGCGCGAGCTGAAGGAGTCCAGGCCCCGGCTGGACGCCTTCGCCGCCGACGACCAGCGCGCCGACGTCCGCGCGGTCTTCTCCTGGTCCTACCGGGCGCTCACCGACGAGACGGCCCGCTTCTTCCGTCACCTGTGCCTGCACCCCGGCCCCAGCGCCACCGCCGAGGCCGCCGCCTCGCTCGCGGGCAGGGAGATGCCGGCGGCCCGCCGCTGCCTGCGGGAGCTGACCTCGGCGAGCCTGCTCGCCCGCGACGCCGACGGCCGCTACGTCCTGCACGACCTCGTACGGGACTACGGCAGCGAACTCGCGGCCGCGGAGCAGGACGACCGCGTCGGCGCCCAGGCACGCCTGCTGGACTATCTGCGGCACAACGCGCACCTGGCCAACCGCCACTCCTCCTGGCTGGGGCCCGAGCCCGCCGAGGAGCCACTGGAGGGCATCGTCCACGTCGCGATCGACAGCCGCGAAGAGGCACTGGACTGGTTCCGCCAGGAGGAGCCGGCCGTGGGGCCCGCCCTCCAGTCCCTGGAGGACCCGCGGCTGCTGCGCCCGCGCGGCGCCTGCGCGCGCGAGTGGATCGCCTACAACGTGATCGTGGGCCGCTGGGCCGAGGAGATGCCCGCCGCACGGATCGGCCTGGAGGCCGGACTCGCGCTCGGCGACCCGGTCGCCACCGTGCGCAGCCGCTCCAACCTGACCCGTGCGCTCCTGGAGACCGGGCACACCGACGAGGTCGACGAACAGATCGAGGTGATCCTCGGGGAACTGCCCCGGGTGCCGCTGGAGCTGCGCGCCCGCATCGTGTGCGAGATCGGCTTCTTCCGCATCCGCCAGGGCCGCTTCACCGAGGCGCTGGAGCATCCGCGCCGGGCGCTGGAGCTGTACCGCGTGGCGCGCAACCGCGAAGGGGTGGCGTCCACCCTCAGCAACATCGGCTGGGTCCTCGCCCACACCGGCGCCTACGAGGAGGCCATCGCCACCTGCGAGGAGGCGCTGCCCCTGCTGCGTGCGGTGGGCGACCTCCAGTTCCAGGCCGGCGCCTGGGACGCCATCGGCTACGCCCAGCAGGGTCTGGGAGACCTCGACGCCGCGATCGCCGGGTACGAGAGGTCGCTGCGCCTGTGGGAGGAACTGCACGACGACTACAACCGCGCCGACGTCCTGGACCACCTCGCCTCCGCCCAGCTGGAGCAGGGCAGGCGCGAGCAGGCGCGGGCCAACTGGTCCCTGGCGGCGGACCTCCTCGACGCCCTGCGGGTGCGCCGCGCCGCCGAGATGCGGGCCAAGGCCGAGACACTGCCGCTGCGCGGGACCGGCGCGACCCTCGACGGCCGCCGGTGATCAGGAATCGAGAAGCGCGGGGCGGGACGGCCGCCTAGCCTGCCGTCATGGACATCACCATTCACACGACCGTTCTGCCGCACGACGACCCGGACGCGTCGCTCGTCTTCTACCGTGACGTCCTCGGCTTCGAGGTGCGCAGCGATGTCGGGCAGGGCCGGATGCGCTGGATCACGGTCGGCCCGGCCGGTCAGCCCGGCACGTCCCTCCTCCTGGCGCCGCCCGCCGCCGACCCCGGCATCACCGAGGACGAACGGCGCACCATCGCCGAGATGATGGCCAAGGGCACCTACGGCTGGATCCTGCTGGCCACCCCCGACCTCGACGGTACCTTCGAGAGGGTGCAGGCCGGTGACACCGAGGTCGTCCAGGAGCCGACCGAGCAGCCGTACGGCATCCGCGACTGCGCCTTCCGCGACCCCGCGGGCAATCTGATCCGCATCCAGGAACTGCGCTGAACCGCCCCAGGCGAGAGGGGAGTTGCCCATGTGCCGGCCCGACTGGCGCGGCGCCCGCGTCGAGGCGCAGCGCCTGACCGACCTCGCCCGGCTGCGCCGCATCCGCGACCGGATCGACCGCGAGTACGCCCAGCCGCTTAACGTGGAGGCGCTCGCCCGCGGCGAGAACATCTCGGCCGGACACCTCAGCCGGCAGTTCCGGGCGGCCTACGGCGAGTCGCCGTACGCGTACCTGATGACGCGCCGCATCGAGCGCGCGGCGGCCCTGCTGCGCCGCGGCGAACTCAGCGTCACCGAGGTGTGCTTCACCGTCGGCTGCGCCTCGCTCGGCACCTTCACCACCCGTTTCACCGAACTGGTCGGCATGCCGCCCGGCGCCTTCCGCCGCCTGGCGGCCCGCCCACCGGCCGACCCCGCGTCCACCGGACCGCGTCCCGCCCTCACCGTGGAGGGCATGCCGGCCTGCGTCGCCAAACAGGTCACGCGCCCGCTCCGCAACCGCGAGACCCCGACGACGGCCCCGGGCCCCGAGCATGGTCCCGACCACGGCTCCGGCCAGGGTCCCGGGTCGGCCACCGGCATGAGCTGACACACCGGCATGAGCTGACACCCCCCCCGTAGCAGGTCCACCCACAGCCGGAAGGCGGCGAACCGCGTGCGCTTCACCACCCGTCCCACCCTCCAGGGCACCTTCGGCATGGTGTCCTCCACGCACTGGCTGGCCTCGCAGTCGGCGATGGCCGTGCTGGAGGGCGGTGGGAACGCGTTCGACGCGGCCGTGGCCGGGGCGTTCGTGCTGCATGTGGTGGAGCCGCATCTCAACGGGCCGGCCGGGGAGGTGCCGATCCTGCTCGCCCCGGCGGGCGGTGCGGTGCGGGTGCTGTGCGGGCAGGGGGTCGCCCCGGCGGGGGCGAGCGCCGCGCACTACCGGGGGCTCGGACTCGATCTGGTGCCGGGCACGGGGCCGCTCGCCGCCGCCGTCCCGGGCGCCTTCGACGCGTGGCTGCTGCTCCTGCGCGACCACGGCACCAAGCCGCTCGACGACGTCCTGGCGTACGCCATCGGATACGCCGAGCACGGGCACCCGCCGGTGGAGCGCGTGGGGGAGACCGTCGAGACCGTGCGGGAGCTGTTCGAGGCCGAGTGGACGTCCTCGGCCGAGGTCTATCTGCCCGGCGGCCGGGCGCCCCGCCCCGGCGAACCGCTGCGCAACCCCGCCCTCGCCGCCACCTGGAAGCGGCTGCTGGCCGAGACGGCGGGAGCCGGGGACCGGGAGGCGCGGATCGACGCCGCGCGCGAGGTGTGGCGCTCCGGCTTCGTCGCCGAGGCGCTGGTCCGCCAGGCCCGCCGCCCCACGCTGGACACCAGCGGCGCCCATCACACCGGCACCCTCACGGCCGCCGACCTCGCGGGCTGGTCCGCCACGTACGAGGACCCGGTGACGTACGACTGGAACGGCTGGACCCTGTGCAAGGCCGGACCCTGGAGCCAGGGGCCCGCCTTCCTCCAGCAGCTCGCCCTGCTGCCGCCCGAACCGCCGGTGCACGGTTCGGCCGACTACGTCCATCTGCTCATCGAGAACTGCAAACTCGCGATGGCCGACCGGGAGGCCTGGTACGGGGACGCCGCCGACGTGCCGTTGGGCACGCTGCTCGGCGCCGCGTACAACGCCGGACGGCGCGCCCTGGTCGGGGAGCGGGCCTCCTACGAGCTGCGCCCCGGCAGCCCGGACGGGCGCGAGGCGCGGCTGAGCGCGCACGCCTGCCGGGCCGCCGCCGAGCCCGGCGAGTTCGACGCCCTGGGGGTGGGCGAGCCCACCGTCGCCAAGCCCTCCACCTCGCCCGTGCCCGGGGAACCCGAGGTCGGCGCGGACGGCGCGACCCGCGGCGACACCTGCCACCTCGACGTCGTCGACCGCTGGGGCAACATGGTCGCCGCCACGCCCAGCGGCGGCTGGCTCCAGTCGAACCCCGTCGTCCCCGAACTCGGCTTCCCGCTCGGCACCCGGCTCCAGATGACCTGGCTGGAGGAGGGCCTGCCGAACACGCTGACACCCGGCCGCCGGCCGCGCACCACCCTCACGCCCTCGCTCGCCCTGCGCGACGGCGAGCCCGTCCTGGCCTTCGGCACGCCCGGCGGCGACCAGCAGGACCAGTGGCAGCTGCACTTCTTCCTGTCCCTCGCGCTGCGCCCCGCCGTCCGCGGCGGCCTCGACCTGCAAGGCGCCGTCGACGCCCCGAACTGGCACAACGACTCCTTCCCCGGATCCTTCTACCCGCGCGGCATGCGCCCCGGCTCCGTCACCGTGGAGTCCCGTACGGACCCGGAGGTCGTCGCCGGGCTGCGCCGTCGCGGCCACGACGTCACGGTCGGCGGCGCCTGGTCGGAGGGGCGGCTGTGCGCGGTCGCCCGGGACCCGCGCACCGGCATCCTGTCGGCGGCGGCCAACCCGCGAGGGATGCAGGGCTACGCGGTCGGCCGCTGAGGAGGGTCACACGCAGTGGGAGCAATGGGGCGGAGTGGGGCAAGTGGGGCAGCGGGCTTCGGGTGGCCGGCGCCGGGAGTTCACGGTGATTCCACCTGTAATACACCGGTGCGGGGGGCGTTGTCAGTGGGCTGTGCTCTCATGGAGGCATGATCGAAGAGACGGAAACCATCGAAGAGTTTCTCGCGGAGCGCTCGTCCGACGTCGAGGAGGCGGTCCGCAAGGCCGCCGCGGCCGAGATCATGCCCCGCTTCCGACGGCTCGCCGAGCACGAGGTCGACCAGAAGTCCGGACCGCACGACCTGGTCACGGACGCCGACCGGCTCGCCGAGCGCTATCTCACCGACACACTCGCCGACCTGCTGCCCGGCTCCCTGGTCGTCGGCGAGGAAGCGGTGCACGCCGACCCGGCGGTCTACGACGCGATAGGCGCCGACGTCCCGGTCTGGATCGTGGACCCGGTCGACGGCACCCGGCAGTTCGTGCACGGCGACCCCGGCTTCTGCACGCTGGTCGCCCTCACCCTGCGCGGCGCGGTCCTGGCCTCCTGGACCTACGCCCCGGCCCAGGACCGGCTCGCCACCGCCGTCCGCGGGCGGGGCGCCCGCCTCGACGGCCGGCCGCTGCGCTCCGGCAGCCCCGAGCCCGGCCGCGCCCTCGAAGTGGCGCACTCGCACCCGGACTACACCACCGACGAGCAGAAGCGCGCCCTGCGCGGCCTGCACACCGACGGCCTGGCGCCGCGCCCCTGCGGCTCGGCCGGGCTGGAGTATCTCGCCGTCGCGAGCGGCGCGTTGGACGCCACCGCGTTCACCTGGGAGGCGGCCTGGGACCACGCGGCCGGTCTGCTGCTGGTCGAAGAGGCGGGCGGCACCCAGCTGACCCGCACCGGCGAGCCGTTCCGCCTCACCGGGGGCAATGCCCTGCCGTTCACCGCCGCGCGGGACGCCGCCACCGCCCGCCGGGTGATCGAGGCGCTGG
The DNA here is from genome assembly GCF_000373685.1 of Streptomyces sp. PsTaAH-124. NCBI lineage: Bacteria > Bacillati > Actinomycetota > Actinomycetes > Kitasatosporales > Streptomycetaceae > Streptomyces > Streptomyces sp. PsTaAH-124. The sequence goes on from NZ_KB892209.1 coordinate 216,818, forward strand.
CCGCCGGGTGAGCCAGGCGCGGGCCGGTGGCTGAGCAGGATGCGGACCGGTGGGTGAGGCGGGCGCGCACCGCCGCGTGACGGGAGGGATCGGCCGGTTCCGCCCGAGCGCCGCCTCGCCCGGGTCCGCCGCCCCGGCCGGGGCGACGCCCTGAGGTCGGGTGTGTCGGTGCGGCGGCATATCCTGGCCCCGACGACAGGTCCGCGTGGCCATCGGCTGACGAAGGGGTCCGAAGGTGCCGTCGATGCTCGATGTCGTGGTGGTGGGCGCGGGGCCGAACGGCCTGACCGCCGCCGTGGAGCTGGCCCGCCGCGGCTTCTCCACAGCTGTGTTCGAGGCCCGCGGCACGGTCGGCGGCGGCGCCCGCACCGAGGAGCTGACCCTTCCCGGCTTCCGGCACGACCCGTGCTCGGCCGCCCACCCGCTCGCCGTCAACTCACCGGCGTTCCGCGCCCTTCCCCTGGAGCGGTACGGGCTGGAGTGGCTCCACCCCGAGCTGCCCATGGCCCACCCCTTCCCGGACGGCACCGCTGCCGTCCTGGCCCGCTCCGTCGCCGAGACCGCGGCCTCCTTCGGCGCGCGCGACGCGGGCGCGTACCGCAGGCTCGTCCAGCCGTTCCTGCCGCACTGGGACACCCTGGCCCGGGACTTCATGTCCCTGCCGCTGACCGCGCTGCCCCGCGACCCGGTCACCCTCGCCCGCTTCGGACTCGCCGGACTGCCCCCCTCAACCTGGCTGAGCCGCCGCTTCCGCGACGAGCGGGCCAGGACCCTCTTCGCCGGACTCGTCGCCCATGTCATGGCCCCCCTCGGCGGGTTCGCCACCGGCGCCGTCGGCCTGGTCTTCTGCCTGGCCGCGCACGCCCGCGGCTGGCCGCTGGCCCGCGGCGGCTCCCAGTCGATCTCCGACGCCCTCGCCGCGTACCTCAAGGACCTCGGCGGCGCCGTGCACACCGACTACGAGGTCAAGCGCCTGGACGACCTGCCGCCCGCCCGCGCGTACGTCTTCGACACCTCGCCCACCGCGCTGGCCCGGATCGCCGGACTCGGCCGCTACTACGACTCCTACCGGTACGGACCCGGCGTCTTCAAGATCGACTACGCGCTGGACGGGCCCGTCCCGTGGACCGCCGAGGAGGCCCGCACCGCCGGGACCGTGCAGATCGGGGCGGACACCAAGGAGATCGGCAACGCCCTGCGCGCCGCCTCGCGCGAGGGCCGCGCACCCGAGAGACCCTTCCTCATCACCGTCCAGCCCACGGTCGTGGACCCCACCCGCGCCCCCGAGGGCAAACACGTCTTCTGGGCGTACGGACATGTGCCGGCCGGCTGGGACGGCGACCTCACCGACGCCATCGAACGCCAACTGGAGCGCTTCGCCCCCGGTTTCCGCGACCGCGTCCTCGCCCGCGCCACCGCGGGCCCGGCCCAGCTCGCCATCCGCAACGCCAACTACGTCGGCGGCGACATCGCCACCGGCGCGGTCTCCGGGCTCCAGATCCTGCTGCGGCCCAAGCTCACCCTGTTCCCGTACCACACCCCGCACCCGGCCGTCTTCATCTGCTCCTCGGCCACCCCGCCGGGTCCGGGTGTGCACGGCATGTCCGGGCACAACGCGGCCAAGGCCGTGTGGAGGAGGCTGCGCCAGACATGACCCCCGGCCCCACGCCCGTGCCCCCGTCCGCTCCCGCCCTCGTCCTCGTCCTCGGCGACATCACCCGGCAGAGCGCCGACGCCCTCGTCAACGCCGCCAACTCCTCCCTGCTCGGCGGCGGCGGGGTCGACGGCGCCATCCACCGCCGCGGCGGACCCGCCGTCCTGGAGGAGTGCCGCGCCCTGCGAGCCTCCCGGTACGGCCGGGGGCTGCCCACGGGACAGGCCGTCGCCACCACGGCGGGCGCGCTGGACGCCCGCTGGGTGATCCACACCGTCGGCCCGGTGTACCAGGGGCCGGGCACCGATCCGGCGCTCCTCGCCTCCTGCTACCGCGAGTCCCTGCGCGTCGCCGACGAACTGGGCGCCCGTACGGTCGCCTTCCCCGCGATCTCCACCGGCGTCTACCGCTGGCCGCTCGACGACGCCGCCCGCGTCGCCGTCGAGGCGGTGCGCGGAGCGCGGACCGCGGTGGCGGAGGTCAGGTTCGTCCTCTTCGACGAACCGGCGTACCAGGCGTTCGCGGCCCAGCTCGACTGAGCGGCCCGGCCGGGCACACGGACCCGGGCCCCGACGCCTCGGACTCCCCGACCCCTCGGACTCCCTGACCTTCCGGCCCCTCCTCACCCGTCCACACCCGTCCACATCCGTCCGGACCCACCCGGGCGCGCGGCAGGGGCAGCCGCCGGGCCGCCCGCCCGCCGCACCGAGCCGAAGGACAGCGGCCAGGCGCCCGCCCGAGTCCGGACGGCGGCTCCGGTGGCCGAAGGGCGCTCCGCGCTGTGCTACTTGGGCGCGGAGAGCCAGGCGCTCAGCCAGTGGAAGGCGAGCGGGTACGACGCCGCGAACGTGTGGTAGTTGTGCCCGCCGCTGTCCAGCAACTGCGTGCGCACCTGTACCGAGGAGGCCGCCGACGCCGCGAGGAACTTCTCGATGGAGGCGGGCGGGCTGACCCGGTCCTGGCGGGAGGTGGCGAGGAACAGGCTGACCCGGGCCGTGGACCCGACGACGAGGTCGGTCGGGGTGTTGGCGCGGCGCAGGGCGGCGTCCGGGATGACCGAGGTGTCGCCGGTCAGCGGATCGGGGTCGATCGCGGCGCCCGCCCCGAAGATCTTCGGATACTGGAGCGGCAGCTTCGCGGCGCAGTAGCCGCCGGTCGAGTACCCCATGACACCCCAGCCGGAGCGCCCCTTGATCGTGCGGAACTTGTGCCGGACCAGCTCGGGGACGTCGTACGCCAGCCAGGACGCGACCTTGCGGTCGGGCAGGTCGCTGCAGTCGGTGTCCACGCTGCCCGGGTCGATCACGGGCATCACCAGGATGAACGGGTGGGTCTTGCGCTGTTTCATCAGCTTCTCGAAGTCCCCGGGCATCCCGCCGTGCTCCAGCCAGGACTGCGGCGAGCCCGGGACGCCGTGCATCATGATCAGCACCGGGAACCGCTTCTTGCTGTACGCGGGCTCCTTGTACTGCGGTGGCGTCCACACCAGCACCTGGCCCGACAGCGTGGAACGGCTGCCGCGGAAGTACGTGTCGAGCACGCCGTCACGTGTCCCGTGGTTGAACTTGGCACGGTTCGCCGGCGGGCCGGGCATCGCGTCGGCGTTCGCGGTGCTGGTCGTGCCCAGCAGGTCCGCCCACGAGGCGTACAGGCCGTAGCTGTTGTTTATCCAGGTCGCCACCACCGAGATCGCGGTGAGCTGGCACACGGCGATCATCGCGCCGTGCACCAGCCAGCGCACCGGTCTCGGCCCGCGTACTTTGGCCCATATCGCGACCGTGCCGATCATCGCGAGGACCGTCGCGACGGCGAGAACGAAGAAGAACGTCGCACCAGTCAGCGCCACGCGGCCACCTTCCCGTAGCGGCGTGCCGCGTCGCGGCCGCCGTCCTGAAAACCAAGGAGCCGGTGTGTCGGCGGGCAGGCCCTGCGAACACCCGGCATCAACCAGGATGTAAAAAGGGACAGGCGGGTTGCTGATGCGCACACCGAAATAAGGTGAAAGATTCACCAAGGCGATCCGGAGCCGTCCTGGGCACGCAAGGTCCATGTCGGATTCTCGCCAGCCTCCCGAGGTGCCGATGCTGTTTCCTGGAGCCATGCAGAAGGGGATGCACACCGACCGGACGCGCTGTGTACGCGCCGTCCAGTCCAAGGACGCACGCTTCGACGGCTGGTTCTTCACCGCCGTCCTGACCACCCGCATCTACTGCCGGCCCAGCTGTCCCGCCGTGCCGCCCAAGCCGGAGAACATGACCTTCCTGCCGAGCGCGGCCTCCTGCCAGCAGGCCGGGTTCCGCGCCTGCAAACGCTGCCGCCCCGACACGAGCCCCGGCTCACCGGAGTGGAACCGGCGCGCGGACCTGGTGGCGCGCGCCATGCGGCTCATCGCCGACGGCGTCGTGGACCGCGACGGCGTACCGGGCCTCGCCACCCGCCTCGGCTACAGCACCCGCCAGATCGAACGCCAGCTCCTGGCCGAACTCGGCGCGGGACCGCTCGCGCTCGCCCGCGCCCAGCGCGCCCAGACGGCCCGGCTGCTGATCGAGACCACCGCGCTGCCGATGGCGGACATCGCCTTCGCCGCCGGTTTCTCCTCGATCCGCTCCTTCAACGACACCGTGCGGGAGGTCTTCGCGCTCACCCCGAGCGACCTGCGCGCGCGGGCACCGAAGGCACCCGCCGACCGGGCGGCGCAGCCCGCCGCTCCGGGGGCGCTCACCCTGCGCCTCCCCTTCCGCGCCCCGCTCAACCCGGACAACCTCTTCGGCCATCTCGCGGCCACCGCCGTCCCCGGTGTCGAGGAGTGGCGCGACGGCGCCTTCCGCCGGACGCTGCGCCTGCCCTACGGCCACGGCATCGCCGCGCTCACCCCGCGCCCGGACCACATCGCCTGCCGGCTCACCCTCAGCGATCTGCGGGACCTGCCCGTCGCCATCAGCCGCTGCCGCCGGATGCTGGACCTCGACGCCGACCCGGTCGCCGTCGACGACCAACTGCGCGCCGACCCCGTGCTCGCGCCCCTGGTCGACAAGGCTCCCGGCCGCCGCGTGCCGCGCACGGTCGACGAGGCCGAGTTCGCCGTCCGGGCCGTGCTCGGCCAGCAGGTCTCCACGGCCGCCGCCCGCACCCACGCGGCCCGCCTGGTCACCGCGCACGGCGAGCCCGTCGACGACCCCGAGGGCGGCCTCACCCATCTCTTCCCCGCCCCCGGGGCACTGGCCGCCCTCGACCCGGAGTCACTGGCCATGCCCCGCACCCGGCGCACCACCTTCACCACCCTGGTCGGCCGGCTCGCGGACGGCACCCTGCGCCTGGGCGTGGAGAGCGACTGGCCCGAGACCCGCGCCCAGCTCCTGGCCCTGCCCGGCTTCGGCCCCTGGACGGCCGACGTCATCGCCATGCGCGCCCTCGGCGACCCGGACGCCTTCCTCCCCACCGACCTCGGCATCCGCCGCGCCGCCCGGGAGCTGGGCCTGCCCTCCACCCCGGCCGCCCTCACCGCGCGCGCCGCCGCCTGGCGCCCCTGGCGGGCCTACGCCGTGCAGTACCTGTGGGCCACCGACAACCACCCGATCAACTTCCTGCCCGTCTGACCCGCCCGTCCCGCCTGTCCGAACCCGCAGGTCCGAACCGCCGGTCCGAACCTGCCCGTCCGACCCGCCTGTCCCACTTGCCCGTCCGATCCGCCCGTGCGAGGACGCACCGCCATGAAGCAGCACACCGTCATCGACAGCCCCTACGGCCCGCTCACCCTCGTCGCCGACGACGGGGTCCTGTGCGGTCTGTACATGACCGACCAGCGCCACCGTCCGCCCCAGGAGTCCTTCGGCGAACCCGGTGACGGCACCGGCCCCTTCGGTGCCGCGGCGGAACAGCTCGACGCCTACTTCTCCGGCCACCTGCGGGAGTTCACCCTCCCCCTGCGGCTGGCCGGCACGCCCTTCCAGCGCCGGGTCTGGGAGCAGCTGTGCCGGATCCCGTACGGCGAGACCCGCACCTACGGCGAACTCGCCCATGTCCTCGGCGCCCCCGGGGCCTCCCGCGCGGTCGGCCTCGCCAACGGCAAGAACCCCGTCGGCATCATCGTCCCCTGCCATCGCGTCATCGGTGCCAACGGCAGCCTCACCGGCTACGGCGGCGGCCTGGCCCGCAAGCGCCGCCTGCTCGACTTCGAACAGGGCGCCGGTCTCTTCTGAGGGCCCGCCGCCCCGGCCGGCCCCCGCCCCGCCCTCAGGCGCCTTGAGCGCCGCCGTCGCGCAGAGCGGCCAGCAGCGCGGGCAGGGCCGTCCCGATGGGCTCGCGGATCACCTCGTCGGCGATGCCGTCGTACGGCGTCGGCTCGGCGTTGACGATGACGAGCCGGGCGCCGTGCTCGGCGGCGAGCGCGGCCAGCCCGGCGGCCGGCTGCACCTGGAGGCTGGTGCCGACGGCGATGAACACCTGGCACGCCTTGGTGATCGCGACGGCCTCGCCCAGCACGAGGGGATCGAGCCGTTCGCCGAACATCACCGTGGCCGACTTCAGGATCCCCCCGCACTCCCGGCACGGCGGGTCGTCCTCGCCGGCCTCGACCCGGGCGAGGGCGTCCGCCATGGAGCCGCGCGCATGACACCGTGTGCAGACGACGGAGCGCACGCTGCCGTGCAGTTCCAGCACCTTGCGCGCGGGCATCCCGGCGAGCTGGTGCAGCCCGTCCACGTTCTGCGTGATCACCCGGACCGGTACCCCGGCCCGCTCCAGCTCGGCCACGGCCCGGTGCGCCGCGTTCGGCTCGGCCGTCAGCGCGCGGTTCTTGCGCCGCAGCCGCCAGGACCGCCGCCGGATCTCGGGATCGCCCATGTAGTACGCGTACGTCACGAGCTTCTCGGCCTCGGGATCCTTGCGCCAGACGCCGTTCGGGCCGCGGTAGTCCGGGATGCCGGAGTCGGTGGAGATCCCGGCCCCGCTGAGCAGGGCGACGAGCGGCTTGGTCATGCGACCGAGGGTAGGGCGGGCCGGGCGGCCGGGCGAACGGATATCCGGGGGCGGTCCGGCGGCCGGGGCCGGGTCAGCCGACGCGGTGGCCGTTCTCCAGTTCCGCCGTGTCGCCGCCGCGGGTGAGCACGTCGAGGGCGGTCAGGACACGGCGGCCCAGGGAGCCCGGCAGATGGGCGGCGAGGTCGTCGCGTGCCACCAGGCGCCAGGAGAGCAGTTCCTCCTCCTGGAGCCGGATCGCCTTCAGGTCCTCCGCGGCCAGGACCCCGCCGTCGTAGACGTAGGCGACCAGCGGCGGGCGGGCGGTGCCGGGCACCCAGTCGACCGCGAGGAGCCGGCCCGGTTCGCGGTCCAGGCCGATCTCCTCCAGCGTCTCGCGGCGGGCTCCCTGGCGGGGGCTCTCGCCGGTGTCCGACTCGATGGTGCCGCCCGGCAGCGTCCACCCGTCGCGGTAGTTGGGCTCGACGAGCAGCACCCGGCCCCGCTCGTCGCGGAAGAGGGTGGCGGCACCGGCCAGGACGCGGGGGAGACCGGCGATGTAGGTGGCGTAGTCGGGGAGGTCAGGAGTCGTCATCCGACGAAGGGTAGCGGGGGTGGCACCGCCGGGGCCGCCGAGGTCACGGACGGATCCGCTCCCGGACCGCCGCCCGTTCTCAGTCGGCGGGCGGGGCATGACGGCGGGGGGCGTCGCCGGTTATGGTCGCAGCGGCGCGACTGGCCCCCTGACGTGCGGGGCCCGGAGAGCAAGGGGAATGCAAGGTGGCGGACGCTCCAGTGCACGGCACCCGCAGGGTGCTGGTTGCCGCGGACAAGTTCAAGGGCTCGCTGACGGCCGTACAGGTCGCCGAGCGGGTGACGGCCGGGTTGCGCAGGGTCGTGCCGGACCTGGAGGTCGAGGCGCTGCCCGTGGCCGACGGCGGGGACGGCACCGTGGACGCGGCGGTCGCGGCCGGTTTCGAGCGCCGTGAGGTACGGGTCACCGGTCCCCTCGGCGACGAGGTGACGGCGGCGTTCGCGCTGCGCGGCGACACCGCCGTCGTGGAGATGGCCGAGGCCAGCGGGTTGCAGCGGCTCCCGGAGGGAGTGTTCGCGCCGCTGACCGCGTCCACGTACGGCTCGGGCGAACTGCTGCGGGCCGCGCTCGACGCGGGGGCGCGCACCCTCGTCTTCGGTGTCGGCGGCAGCGCGACCACGGACGGCGGCGCGGGCATGCTGTCCGCGCTGGGCGCCCGGTTCCGGCGCGCCGACGGTTCGCCGCTCGCGCCCGGCGGCGGCGGTCTCGCCGATCTCGCGCACGCGGATCTGTCGGACCTGGACCCGCGGCTCGCCGAGACCGAGTTCGTGCTCGCCAGCGACGTCGACAATCCGCTGACCGGCCCGAAGGGCGCCCCGGCGGTCTACGGGCCGCAGAAGGGCGCCTCGCCCGAGGACGTGGCGGCCCTGGACGCGGCCCTCGCGCACTACGCGAAGGTGCTGGAGGAGGCGATCGGGCCCCGGGCCGCCGCGTACGCGGCCTCGCCCGGCGCCGGGGCGGCCGGCGGCATCGGCTACGGCGCGCTGATCGTCGGGGCCCGGTTCCGCGCCGGGATCGAGGTCATGCTCGATGTGCTCGGCTTCGCGCCCGCGCTGGAGCGGGCGTCCCTGGTGATCACCGGCGAGGGTTCGCTGGACGAGCAGACCCTGCACGGCAAGGCGCCGGCCGGGGTCGCCGCGGCCGCGCGCGCGGCCGGCAAGGAGGTCGTCGCGGTGTGCGGGCGGCTGGCGCTGGCACCGGAGGCGCTGGGCCGGGCGGGGATCCGCCGGGCGTACGCGCTGACGGACGTCGAGCCGGACGTGGCCCGGTGCATCGCGGAGGCCGGACCCATCCTGGAGCAGGTCGCCGAGCGCATCGGCGCGGACTTCCTGAACTGACCTGACCGGCCGCGGACAGAGGGAAGGGCCCCGGAACCGTGCGGTTCCGGGGCCCTTCCCCTGCGTGTCGCGGCGGCTACGGCAGCTGGGCCGCGCGTGCCTCGCGCCGGTTGTCGCGGAAGTTGTTCACCCGGCGGGCCGTGGCGAACAGCGGGATGACCGCGCCCATCACCAGCTGGAGCGCACAGCCGGTCTGGAGCAGCAGCTGACCGCTCGGGGCGTCGAAGGCCCAGGCGGCCAGCAGGCCCATGGACAGCACGATCCAGGAGAGCATCGCCACGGCGAGGCGGCCCCGCGGCTTCGGGTACTCCACGCGGCTCACCATCAGCCACGCGGTACCCACGATCGCCAGCAGCGTCGCCACGAAGGGCAGCTCCAGCAGGACGACGGAGACCACCGTCAGCGCGCCGAACGGCGAGGGCATGCCCTGGAAGACGCCGTCCTTCATGGTCACGCAGGAGAATCTGGCCAGGCGCAGGACGACCGCGAGAAGCACCACGATCGCGCCGAGCGCCGCCATCCGCTGGTGGGCGTCGTCGGCGACCATGCCGTAGACCAGGACGAAGTACGCCGGGGCCAGGCCGAAGCTGATCAGGTCGGAGAGGTTGTCCAGCTCCGCTCCCATGGGGGAGGAGCGCAGCTTGCGCGCCACCAGGCCGTCGAACAGGTCGAAGACCGCCGCGCACAGCATCAGGATGACCGCCGTGGCGGCGCTGTGCCGGGCCATGCCGTTCTCCTGGCTCCCGGTGAGGTGCGGGATCAGGATGCCGGTGGTGGTGAAGTAGACGGCCATGAAGCCGCATGTGGCGTTGCCCAGGGTGAGGGTGTCCGCTATCGAGAGGCGGAGCGAGAGAGGCATCTCCTCCTCGTCGTCCAGCTCATCGGCCTCGGGCACCCAGCCGGCCTGGGTCTCTGGATCAATCACGGTCAATGCGAGTCACCCCAGCCACGGTCTTCTGGCCGACCTCGACCGCGACCTCCACACCCTCGGGCAGGTACAGGTCGACGCGGGAGCCGAAGCGGATCAGACCGATCCGCTCGCCCTGCTCGACCTTGGTGCCGGACGGGATGTAGGGGACGATGCGGCGGGCCACCGCGCCGGCGATCTGGATCATCTCGATGTCGCCGAGCTCGGTGTCGAAGTGCCAGACGACCCGCTCGTTGTTCTCGCTCTCCTTGTTGAACGCCGGAACGAACCCGCCGGGGACGTGTTCGACCGAGGTGACCGTGCCGGAGAGCGGGGCGCGGTTCACATGGACGTTCAGCGGGCTCATGAAGATGGCGACGCGGGTACGGCCGTCCTTCCACGGCATGATGCTCTGCACCACACCGTCGGCGGGCGAGATGACCCGGCCCTGGGCGATCTCGCGCTCGGGGTCGCGGAAGAACCACAGCATCCCCGCCGCGAGCGCGGTGGCGGGGACGGCCACGGCCTTGGCCACGCCCGAGCGGCGGGCGCGGACCAGGCTGACGGCTGCGGTGGCGACGGTCGGCAGAAGCCACGGCGATGCTCCGCGCGCGAGGCGTACGCCGGCGAGGCTGTCGCGAGGTGCAGAGGTTTGGCTGTGGGGCATGGATGACCTTCGTAGCGGATGATGCCGCGCTCTCGACGGGGGACGGCGGCTTTCCGCGATCGTAGCGGTTAAGGGCCACAACTGGGTAAGCCGGGAAGCCGAGTCGGCGGCCGAAGACCGCTGACGGGGTGTGATCTTCTTCTCGGTGAAAACACCCCATATGCGGACATTCAGCCTTGGATTCGATACTCTTCGAGCAGTCGCCGGCCGATGATCATTTTCTGGATCTCGGCGGTACCTTCACCGATGAGCAGCATCGGCGCCTCGCGGTACAGGCGCTCGATCTCGTACTCCTTGGAGAAGCCGTAGCCGCCGTGGATCCGGAAGGCGTCCTCGACGACCTCCTTGCAGTACTCGGAGGCCAGGTATTTCGCCATGCCCGCCTCCAGGTCGTTGCGCTGTCCGGAATCCTTCTTCCGGGCCGCGTTCACCATCATCGCATGGGCCGCCTCGACCTTGGTGGCCATCTCCGCCAGCTTGAACTGGATGGCCTGGTGCCGGGCGATCGGCTTGCCGAAGGTGTGCCGCTGCTGGGCGTAGCCCACGCCCAGCTCGAAGGCGCGCCGGGCGACCCCGCAGCCGCGGGCCGCCACGTTCACCCGGCCGACCTCGACCCCGTCCATCATCTGGTAGAAGCCCCGGCCCGTGGTGCCGCCGAGCACCCGGTCGGCCGGGACCCGCAGCCCGTCCATGATCAGCTCGGTGGTGTCGACGCCCTTGTACCCCATCTTGTCGATCTTCCCGGGGATGGTCAGACCGGGCCGGACCTCGCCGAAGCCGGGCTCCTTCTCCACCAGGAAGGTCGTCATCGACCTGTGCGGGGCCGTCCCCTCGGGGTGACCCTCGTCACTGCGCACCAGCACCGCGACCAGCGAGGACGTGCCGCCGTTGGTCAGCCACATCTTCTGCCCGGTCAGGACGTACTCGTCGCCGTCGCGCACCGCCTTGGACGTGATGGCCGACACGTCCGAGCCGAGCGCCGGCTCCGACATCGAGAAGGCGCCCCGGACGTCCCCGAGGGCCATCCTCGGCAGGAAGTGGTCCTTCTGCTCCCGCGTGCCGTGCTGCTTGAGCATGTACGCGACGATGAAGTGGGTGTTGATGATGCCGGACACCGACATCCAGCCGCGCGCGATCTCCTCCACGCACAGCGCGTACGTCAGCAGCGACTCGCCCAGGCCCCCGTACTCCTCGGGGATCATCAGACCGAACAGCCCCAGCTCCTTGAGGCCGTCCACGATCTGCTGCGGGTACTCGTCGCGGTGCTCCAGCTCGGTCGCGACCGGGATGATCTCCTTGTCGACGAAGTCCCGCACGGTGGAGACGATCTCCTGCTGGACGTCGGTGAGCCCGTGGGTCTGGGCGAGACGGCTCATCTCTACTTCTCCTGTGCCTTCGGCTCCGGGCGGCCCGGCTGCTCGCCGCCCCGCTCCTTGATGTACGTCTCGGTCGGCACCATCACCTTGCGGCGGAAGACGCACACGAGGGTGCCGTCCTGCTTGTGGCCCCTGGTCTCGACGTGCACGATGCCGCGGTCGTCCTTCGACTTCGACGGCCACTTGTCCAGCACCGTCGTCTCGCCGTAGAGCGTGTCGCCGTGGAAGGTCGGCGCCACGTGCCGGAGCGACTCGATCTCCAGGTTGGCGATCGCCTTGCCCGAGACGTCCGGCACGGACATGCCGAGCAGCAGCGAGTAGATGTAGTTGCCCACGACGACGTTCCTGCCGAAGTCCGTCGTCGACTCGGCGTAGTGCGCGTCCAGGTGGAGCGGGTGGTGGTTCATGGTGAGCAGACAGAACAGATGGTCGTCGTACTCGGTGACCGTCTTGCCGGGCCAGTGCTTGTAGACCGCGCCGACCTCGAACTCCTCGTAGGTGCGTCCGAACTGCATCGCGCTCAGCCCTCCGGGATCTCGAACTTCGACGTGCGCCGCATCCCGGCCGCCCGGCCCTTGCCCGCCACGACCAGGGCCATCTTGCGGCTGGCCTCGTCGATCATCTCGTCGCCGAGCATCGCCGAGCCCTTCCTGCCGCCCGCCTCGGACGTGCAGTACGCGTACGCGTCCAGGATCAGCTCGGCGTGGTCGTAGTCCTCCTGCGAGGGCGAGAAGACCTCGTTGGCGGCCTCGACCTGGCCGGGGTGCAGCACCCACTTGCCGTCGAAGCCGAGCGCGGCGGCGCGTCCCGCGACCGTGCGGAAGCCGTCGACGTCGCGGATCTGGAGGTAGGGGCCGTCGATCGCCTGGAGGTCGTGGGCGCGGGCGGCCATCAGGATCTTCATCAGGATGTAGTGGTAGGCGTCCGCCGGGTAGCCCGGCGGCTGCTCGCCCACGACCAGCGTCTTCATGTTGATGGAGGCCATGAAGTCGGCCGGGCCGAAGACGATCGTCTCCAGGCGCGGGGAGGCCGCGGCGATCTCGTTGACGTGGTTGAGGCCCTGCGCGTTCTCGATCTGCGCCTCGATGCCGATACGGCCCACCGCGAAGCCCATGGTCTTCTCGATCTGCGTCAGCAGCAGGTCGAGCGCCACCACCTGCTGGGCGCTCTGCACCTTCGGCAGCATGACGCAGTCCAGGTTCTGGCCGGCGCCCTCCACCACGGTGACGACGTCCCGGTACGTCCACTCGGTCGTCCAGTCGTTGACCCGGACCACCCGCGTCTTGCCCGTCCAGTCGCCCTCGTTGAGGAACTTGACGATGGTGTGCCGCGCCTCGGGCTTGGCCAGCGGTGCGCACGCGTCCTCCAGGTCCAGGAAGACCTGGTCGGCGGGGAGTCCCTGCGCCTTCTCCAGGAAGCGCGGGTTGCTGCCCGGGACGGCCAGGCACGAGCGCCGCGGACGCAGTCGGTCGGCCTGGGGAGCGGGGCTGGTCATACGGGAACCTCCAGGGGGTCGAGCTTGTTCGCTTTCCGGATCTCGTCGACGATGCGACCGATGATGCCGGTGATGTCGAAGTCCTTCGGGGTGAAGACGGCGGCCACTCCGGCGGCCCTCAGCTGTTCGGCGTCACCGCCTGGGATGATGCCACCGGCGATCACCGGGATGTCTGTGGCACCGGCCACACGCAGCCGCTCCAGCACGTCCGGCACCAGCCGCGCGTGCGAGCCGGACAGGATGGACAGGCCCACCGCGTGCACGTCCTCGGCGAGCGCCGCGTCCACGATCTGCTCCGGGGTGAGCCGGATGCCCTGGTAGACCACCTCGAACCCGGCGTCGCGGGCCCGTACGGCGATCTGCTCGGCGCCGTTGGAGTGGCCGTCCAGACCCGGCTTGCCGACCAGGAAGCGCAGCTTGCCCACGCCCAGCTCGCGCGCGGTCGCGTCCACCTTGCGGCGCACCCCGGACAGGGCCGAGCCCTCCTCGGCGGTGACGGCCACCGGCGCGGACGACACCCCGGTCGGCGCCCGGAACTCGCCGAACACCTCGCGCAGCGCCCCGGCCCACTCGCCGGTCGTCACCCCGGCGCGGGCGCACTCCAGGGTGGCCTCCATCAGGTTCTCCGTGCCCGCGGCCGCCTCCTTGAGCCGGTCGAGCGCCTGCCGCACGGTCGGGAAGTGGAACGGATCGCCCATGCCCTGCCGGTCGGAGGACTCCTGGCGCGTGGTGCGCCACTCCTCGACCGCCCCGACCACCCGGTCCTCGACCGCCGGGTCCACCGTCTGGATCGCGGTGCCGAGATCGGCGGTGAGCGGGTTCGGCTCGGTGCCCTCGAAGATGTTGACGCCGATGATCTTCTCCTGACCGGACTCGATCCGGCCCCGGCGCTCGGCGTGCGAGGCGACCAGCTGCGACTTCAGATAGCCGGACTCCACGGCGGCCAGCGCGCCGCCGAGGCGCTGGATGTGGTCCATCTCGCCGAGCACCGTGCGGACCAGCTCGTCCACCTTCGTCTCGATCACCTTCGAGCCCTCGAAGATGTCGTCGTACTCCAGCAGGTCGGACTCGTAGGCGAGCACCTGCTGGATGCGCAGCGACCACTGCTGGTCCCAGGGGCGGGGCAGGCCCAGGGCCTCGTTCCAGGCCGGCAGTTGCACGGCGCGGGCGCGGGCGTCCTTGGAGAGGGTGACGGCCAGCATCTCCAGCACGATCCGCTGGACGTTGTTCTCCGGCTGCGCCTCGGTCAGGCCGAGCGAGTTGACCTGGACGCCGTAGCGGAAGCGGCGGTGCCTGGGGTTCTCGATGCCGTAGCGCTCCCGGGTGACCTGGTCCCAGATGCGGCCGAAGGCGCGCATCTTGCACATCTCCTCGATGAAGCGGACCCCCGCGTTGACGAAGAAGGAGATCCGGCCCACCACCTCGCCCATGCGCTCCGGCGGCACCTGGCCGCTGTCGCGCACCGCGTCCAGGACGGCGATCGCCGTGGACATCGCGTACGCGATCTCCTGCACCGGCGTGGCCCCGGCCTCCTGGAGGTGGTAGCTACAGATGTTGATCGGGTTCCACCGGGGGATGTGGGAGACCGTGTACGCGATCATGTCCGTGGTCAGGCGCAGCGAGGGACCCGGCGGGAACACATGGGTGCCCCGGGACAGGTACTCCTTGACGATGTCGTTCTGCGTCGTGCCCTGGAGCCGGGTGATGTCCGCGCCCTGCTCCTCGGCGACGACCTGGTAGAGCGCCAGCAGCCACATCGCGGTGGCGTTGATGGTCATCGAGGTGTTCATCTGCTCCAGGGGGATGTCCCGGAACAGCCGGCGCATGTCACCGAGATGCGCGACCGGCACACCGACCCGGCCGACCTCGCCGCGCGCGAGGATGTGGTCGGGGTCGTAGCCGGTCTGCGTCGGCAGGTCGAACGCGACCGACAGACCGGTCTGGCCCTTGGCGAGGTTGCGCCGGTACAGCTCGTTGGACGCCTCGGCCGTGGAGTGGCCGGCGTAGGTGCGCATGAGCCAGGGGCGGTCGCGCTCCTTCGGCGGCTGCGCGGTCTGACGCTCAGTCATGGGTCCCTCAGACGTTCCGGAAGCGGTTGATGGCGTCGGCGTGCCGGGCGCGCAGCTCCGTGTCGCGCACCCCGAGGCCCTCCTCGGGGGCCATGCAGAGCACGCCGACCTTGCCCTGGTGGGCGTTGCGGTGCACGTCGTGGGCGGCCTGCCCGGTGTCCTCCAGGGAGTAGACCTTGGAGAGCGTCGGGTGGATCTTCCCCTTGGCGATCAGGCGGTTGGCCTCCCACGCCTCGCGGTAGTTGGCGAAGTGCGAGCCGATGATGCGCTTCAGCGACATCCACAGGTAGCGGTTGTCGTACTCGTGGTGGTAGCCCGAGGTGGAGGCGCAGGTGACGATGGTGCCGCCCTTGCGGGTGACGTAGACGGAGGCGCCGAAGGTCTCGCGGCCGGGGTGCTCGAAGACGATGTCGACGTCCTCGCCGCCGGTGAGTTCGCGGATGCGCTTGCCGAAGCGCTTCCACTCGCGCGGGTCCTGCTCGTGCTCGTTCCTCCAGAACCGGAAGTCCTCGGCGGTGCGGTCGATGATCGCCTCGGCGCCCATCGCCCGGCACAGCTCGGCCTTCTGCGGCGAGGAGACGACACAGATCGGGGTGGCGCCGCCGGCCAGCGCGAACTGCGTGGCGTACGAGCCGAGTCCGCCGCTCGCGCCCCAGATGAGCACGTTGTCGCCCTGCTTCATGCCGGCGCCGTTGCGGGAGACAAGCTGGCGGTAGGCGGTGGAGTTGACCAGGCCGGGGGCGGCGGCCTCCTCCCAGCTGAGGTGGTCCGGCTTGGGCATGAGCTGGTTGGACTTCACCAGTGCGAGCTCCGCCAGGCCGCCGAAGTTGGTCTCGAAGCCCCAGATGCGCTGCTCGGGGTCGAGCATGGTGTCGTTGTGGCCGTCGGACGACTCCAGTTCGACGGACAGGCAGTGTGCGACGACCTCGTCGCCGGGGTGCCAGGCGTTGACACCGGGCCCGGTGCGCAGGACCACGCCCGCCAGGTCGGAACCGATGATGTGGTACGGCAGGTCGTGACGGCGGGTCAGCTCGCTGACCTTGCCGTAGCGCTCCAGGAAGCCGAACGTGGACAGCGGCTCGAAGATCGAGGTCCACACCGAGTTGTAGTTGACCGAGGAGGCCATGACGGCCACCAGGGCCTCGCCCGGCCCGAGTTCGGGCAGGGGCACATCGTCGAGGTGCAGCGACTTGCGCGGGTCCTTGTCGCGGGTCTCCAGCCCGGCGAACATCTCCGTCTCGTCCTTGTGCACGGTGATGGCGCGGTACGACTCGGGGAGCGGCAGGGCGGCGAAGTCGGCGGACGTGGCGTCCGGGGACTGGATCGCGTCCAGGATGTCCTTCACGGTCACGGTGTTGCCTCCGGCGGTGAGCGCCCTGAGGGAGGGGCGCTGAGGGGTACGTCGGTGCTGCTGAGGGGTGCAGAGGAGGGTGCCGTCGGTCCGGCGGGTGCCGCGGGTGCGGCGGCTGGTGCGTGGCGGCGCTTTGTGGCGCGGGAGGGTGCCTGTGACGCAGGCGTCCGGGCGCGCAGGCGGTGGGCCTGCCGGGACAGCCCGGACACCCTCAACGTATGACACCCCGTGTCAGCTGACAAGGCACTGAGTGCCAGATATTGCGCTCAGGTGAAATCTTTACCCGACAGATGAGCGATGATCGATCGTGTGCGGGTGGAGGACCGCTCGAAAACAGGCCCGGACACACCAAAACGGCCACCCCGAGGGGGTGGCCGTTGTCACAGCGGTCTGGCTCAGCGCTCCTTCAGCGCCTCCTCGATGGCGCGCATGACCTCGTCCAGCGGGGCGTCGGTCCGGGCGACCGTCACCAGCACCTCGCCCTGCCGGGAGGCGGCCGCGGGCGGCACGGGCGCTCCGGGTGCCCCGGCCGAGGGGGCGGAGGCGGCTGTCGCCGTGGTCGTACGGCCGGCCCCGATCCCGGTCCCGAAGGTCCTGCGGACGATCGCGAACGCGTGGTCGAGCTGGGTCTCCACGTCGCCCTGGCCGTCCGCCCGCAGCCAGCGCCGCAGCACGTGGTTGTGCGCCGTGACCACCGCCGAGGCGGCGACCTCGGCCAGCAGCGGATCGTCGTTGGCGTCGTCGGCGTGCGCCCGCTCGTCGAAGTGCCCCAGCAGATAGCGGGTGAACAGCCGCTCGTAGCGGGCCACCGAGGCGATCTCCGCCTCGCGCAGCGTGGGCACCTCGCGGGTCAGCTTGTAGCGGGCGACCGAGATCTCCGGCCGCGCCGCGTACATCTTCATGACCTCCTTGATGCCGCGGCACACCGTGTCGAGCGGATGCTCGTGCGCGGGGGCGGCGTTCAGCACCGCCTCGGCCCGGATCAGGGTGTCGTCGTGGTCGGGGAAGATCGCCTCTTCCTTGGAGCGGAAGTGGCGGAAGAAGGTACGGCGGGCGACCCCGGCCGCCGCGGCGATCTCGTCGACCGTGGTCGCCTCGTACCCCTTCGTCGCGAACAGCTCCATCGCGGCGGCGGCCAGCTCCCGGCGCATCTTGAGCCGTTGCGCGGCGGCGCGGGAGCCCGCGGCGCTCTCCGGCGCGTCGGACGTGGCGGGGGTGCGTGAGGACTTGGCGGGCTGGGGCATGACCTGAACGTACTGCATGGGCGCGGCCCGATGCGCAGGTCCCCGGCCTTCACCGCCCCCGGCGGGCGGGGGCGGGGCGGCCGGGTCCAGCAGACCGCCCCACTCCCTCGCGGCCCGGAACCGCTCGCCGCCCGGCCCGCACCGCTCCTCTCCCGGCCGCGGCCGTCCGTCCGCGGGCCGGGACCGGCCGCCGGAGCGGTCAGCGCCGGGCATGTTCGCGGAAGCCGCGGCCCGTCTTGCGGCCGAGGCAGCCCGCGGCCACCAGATGCTCCAGCAGGGGCGCCGGGGCCAGGCCCGGGTCGCGGAACTCGCGGTGCAGCACCTTCTCGATGGCCAGCGAGACGTCCAGACCGACCACGTCCAGCAGCTCGAAGGGCCCCATCGGATAGCCGCCGCCCAGCTTCATCGCCGCGTCGATGTCGTCGAGGCTGGCGTAGTGCTCCTGGACCATCTTGATCGCGTTGTTGAGGTACGGGAACAGCAGCGCGTTGACGATGAAACCGGCCCGGTCGCCGCAGTCCACCGGGTGCTTGCGGACCTCGGCGCACACCCCGCGGACCGTGGCGTGGGTGTCGTCCGCCGTCAGCACCGTGCGCACCACCTCGACCAGCTTCATGGCCGGGGCCGGGTTGAAGAAGTGCATGCCGACCACGTCCTGCGGGCGCGAGGTGGCACGGGCACAGGCGATCACCGGCAGCGAGGACGTGGTGGTGGCGAGCACCGCGCCCGGCTTGCAGACCTTGTCCAGCGTCGCGAACACCTGCTGCTTGACGGCCAGGTCCTCGGCGACGGCCTCCACCGCCAGATCGACGTCCGCGAAGTCGTCGTACGTGCCGGTGGCCGTGATCCGGTCGAGGGCCTGCGCGGCGATCTCGGCGCTCATCCGGCCCCGGTCCACCGAGCGCGCCAGCGACCCGCCGATGCGGGCCCTGGCCGCCTCCGCCTTCCCGGCGGTGCGCGCGGCGAGCACGACCTCGTAGCCCGCCTTCGCGAACACCTCGGCGATGCCCGACGCCATGGTGCCCGAGCCGGCCACCCCGATCACGCGCACGGGCCGGCCGGGGGCGGGCGCGTCGCCCTCCGGCGGGGTGAGGGCGTCCCGCACGAGGGTGCCGCTGCCCGGCGACTCGTAGGTGTAGAAGCCGCGGCCCGCCTTGCGGCCGGTCAGACCCGCCTCGCTGAGCTGCCTGAGGATGGGCGCGGGCGCGTGCAGCCGGTCGTGCGAGGCGGCGTACATGGCCTCCAGGACGGTGCGCGCGGTGTCCACGCCGATCAGGTCGAGCAGGGCGAGCGGGCCCATCGGCAGGCCGCAGCCGAGCCGCATCGCGGCGTCGATGTCCTCGCGGGAGGCGTACTTGGCCTCGTACATCGCGGCGGCCTGGTTGAGGTAGCCGAACAGCAGCCCGTCGGCGACGAATCCGGGCCGGTCGCCGACCGCGACCGGCTCCTTGCCCAGTTCGGCGGCGAGGTCGGTGACGGCGGCGACGGCCTGCGGCGCGGTCAGAACCGAGGAGACCACCTCCACCAGCCGCATCGCCGGGGCCGGGTTGAAGAAGTGCAGGCCGAGCACGCGCTCGGGGCGTGCCGAGTCGGCGGCGAGCCGGGTCACCGACAGCGCGTTGGTGCCGGTCGCCAGGATGGTCCCGGGCCGCACGACGCGGTCCAGCTCACGGAAGATCTGCTGCTTGATCTCGTACGACTCCGGCGCGACCTCGATGACCAGGTCGGCGTCGGCGGCGGCGGACAGGTCGGCCGAGGTGCGCACGCGGGCGAGGACGTCCACGCGCTCCTGCTCGGTCAGCCGTCCGCGCGCCACGGCGCGGGCGGTGGAGGACTCCAGGGCGGCGACGGACCGGGCGGTGGCGGCCTCGTCGATATCGATGCCGACGACCTCGCGGCCGGCGCGGGCCAGGACCTCGGTGATGCCGGTGCCCATGGTGCCGAGGCCGACGACGGCCACGGTCTTGAACGGGGACAGAGGGGTGTCGGGGCGGGGAGCGGCCATCGCGGGACTCCAGGAATGAGGGGTGACGACTGGGAGCGCGACCCGGTGCGCCGCGCGGGCGCACCGGGTGCGGAGGGAGAGGGTGCGGGTGTTGCCGGGCTGCCGGGGACCGTCAGGTCCTGGCGCACACGCCCGGGAGCCCGCGCCGCGGACGCGCACACGTCCGTGCGGCACGAGGCCGGCCGGCTCTGTCCCGGAGCCGGGTCGTACAGCGGAACACGCGCCGGTACCAGGGGCACCGGACCGACAGCGCTCGCGGTGGCTGCGTCACCAGGCCGCCGCGAGTCGACACGAGTGGGTAACTCGCTCGTCTGAGCTTAACCCGTGGGTAACGAGCGCGCTACCCCCCTGAGTTTGCTGCGCGCGGGGTGTCCCGTGCGGCCCGGCACGCCTCTATCGTGGCCTTCGTGGACGAAGAGTTGCGATCACTCACGGAACGCTTACGGCAGGAGTCCGGAGGGACGGCCGAGTACCGGCAACTGGCGCGGACCGAGGACCCGGACGACCTGGCCGCCGTCCTGACCGCCGCGGGACGGCCGCTGTGGGCCAGGGAACTGGCCGCGTTCCGGCTGGGACTCGCGGGTGACCGGCGCGCCTTCGAGTCCCTCGTCCTGCTGCTCAACCACCGCGACCCGCCGCGCTGCGCGAGCGCCGCGTACGCCCTGGCCCGCCTCGGCGACCCCCGCACGGCCCGCGCGGCGGCGGCCCTCGCCACCAACGAACTCCGCGTCGCCTACGCCCTGCACCCCGTGCGGCTGCTCGTCACCCTGCGCGCCCCCGAGTCCGTGCCCGCGCTGATCACCACCCTGCGCCGCCGGCTGCGCCCGCACGACCCCTACCGCCGGGTGGCGCTGGCCTGTGTGGAGGGCCTCGGCGCCCTGGGCGACGCCCGCGCCCGCCCGGTCCTCGACGAGGCCCTGGCCCACCCGCCGCTGGCCGAAGCGGCGGTCCACGCCCTGGCCCGCCTCCCGAGACGCGGCTGACCCCGTCTCAGCCGCCGTCTCAGCCGCTCGGCCCCCGGCTGCGCCGCACCTCGGGCGCGGCTGCGCGACTCGGTGTCTGCGGTGGTGACTTCACCGTCCCGCAGCAGCGGGGCCGACCGCCCAGCCGTCCCGCCGCGTGGGGAGGGCGCATCGCGGTGCGGCCTCGCGCAGCCGGGCTCCGCTCATCCGCTCACCACCGCGAACGCCTCGATCTCCATCAGGAATTCGGGGCGCACCAAGGCGGCGACCTGGACGGCGGAGGAGGCGGGGAGGCGGTCGTCGGGTATGTGGGCGGCGCGGGCCGTGCGGACGGCGGGGAGGTGGGCGATGTCCGTGACGAAGTAGGTGAGTTTGACGACGTCGTCGAAGCCGGCGCCCGCGGCGGCCAGGCAGCGGCGCAGGTTCTCGAAGACCTGGCGGGCCTGGGCCGCCGGGTCGCCCTCGCCGACCAGCCGCCCGTCCTCGTCCAGGGCGAGCTGGCCCGAGACGGCGACGAGGCGGCCGGTGCCCATGACGACATGGGAGTACGCGGGTGCGGGGGCGACGCCCTCGGGTGCGGGGATCCTGGTCAGCTCGTTCATGTCCCCATGGTGGACCATGGGTGTGACAGCCGGGCCCCGCCCCCGCCCCGAGGGTGCGTCAGGTGGTCAGCCGCGGAAGCGGACCAGGTCGTGCAGGGCCGCGGCCCCGCGCGCCCCGCCCGTGCCGTGCGCGGGCACCGCCGCCGCGGCCTTGCCGCTCAGCGGCTTCGGGTCGGGCGTCCTCGGGCACACGGCGTCGGCCACCGCGCCGCCCCGGGCGCGCGGCACGGTGCCGTCGCGCAGATACGCCGCCAACTGCCCGTCCAGGCAGGCGTTCCCGCTCAGGGTGATGCCGTGGTTGCCGCCGCCCTCCTCGACGACCAGCCGGGACCCGGCCAGCATCCGGTGCACCCGCACCCCGCCCTCGTACGGCGTGGCGGCGTCGTCGGTCGCCTGGAACAGCAGCACCGGCGGCAGCGCGTCGTTGGCGATGTCCACCGGACGCTCGGCGGGGACCGGCCAGAACGCGCACGGTGCGTTGTACCAGGCGTTGTTCCAGGCCATGAACGGCGCCTTGTCGTGCACCGCCCAGGTGTCCGCGCGCCACTGCCGCCAGTCGCGCGGCCAGGCGGCGTCGCGGCACTGCACCGCCGTGTAGACGCTGTAGCCGTTGTCCCCGGAGGCGTCCACGGCGCCGAGGTCGTCGTAGGCCGCGACCAGCGCGTCGCTCTTCCCGTCCCTCGCGTACGCGGCGAACGCCTGGGCGAGCAGCGGCCAGTAGCCGTTGTAGTAGCCGCCGGGCATGAAGGTGTCCTCCAGTTCGGAGGCGCCCACCTTCCCGCCCGCGGGCTCGCGCGCGAGCGCCGCCCGCATCGCGTACCACTTCGCCTCGACCGCCGCCGGATCGGTGCCCAGCCCGTAGGCGGCGTCGTTGCGGGCGACCCAGGCCAAAAACGCCCGGTGGCGGGCGTCGAACGCCACGTCCTGCCGGAGGTTGTCCTCGTACCAGACCCCGGCCGGGTCGACGATCGAGTCGAGCACCAGGCGGCGCACCCGGTGCGGATACAGCTTGGCGTACACCGCGCCGAGGTAGGTGCCGTAGGAGTAGCCGAAATAGCTGAGCCGCGGCGCCCCGAGGGCCTCGCGGACGGCGTCCATGTCCCGGGCCGCGTCCACGGTGTCGATGTGGGGCAGCACGCTCGCGTACTTGCGCGCGCAGGCGTCGGCGAAGGAGCGCACCCGTGCGAGACCGGCCTGTTCGAGGGCCGGGGTGGCGGGCACCGAGTCCGGGCGCACCGCCTTGAAGTGGCCCGGCGCGCAGTCCAGCGCCGGGCCGCTCTCGCCCACCCCGCGCGGGTCGAAGCCGATGACGTCGTACTGGGCCGCGACCGCCTCGGGCAGCGACGAGGCGACGAAGCCGGCGAGCGAGAGCCCGCTGCCCCCGGGGCCGCCGGGGTTGACCAGCAGCGGGCCCTGAGAGGTCCGCGCGGTGTGCGGGATGCGGGTCAGGGCCAGCGAGATCTGCCGCCCGGACGGGTCGCGGCGGTCCAGCGGCACCCGCACGGTGCCGCACTGGAGGGTCGGACGGTCGGTGGTGCCGCACTTCTTCCAGGCGACCCCGGCGGCCGGGGCGGTGGCTGCGGACCGCGCGGTGCGCGCGTCGGCGGGGGCGGCGGTGACGGAGCCGGCCACGACGAGCGCGGCACCGCACAGTACGGCGGCGCGTCTTCTCATGCGTCCTCCCAGGACGGAGAGGCTGCGGACCGCGCGTCCCGCGATCCTCGCCGCATCGTCCCGGAAAGCGCCTCCGGTGCGCCGCATTATGAACCTTATTGACCCGATTGGTCCGGCCGGTGCCCTCGAACGATCACCGGCACCGTCTCAGAGGAGCGAGAGCTGCACGGGTTCGCTCGGCCCGGCCGTGTCCGCCGGGTGCGGGAGCGGCCGGTCCGGGCGGATGCGGCGGGCCGCTCCCGCGCGCGCGGGCCCGATGCCGTACTCCTGGGCCAGTTCGTGCACCTGGCGGGTGATGCGGCGCTGGTACCACTTGGGGGCGTAGGAGCCGTCGGCGTACAAACGCTCGTAGCGGCGCACCAGATGCGGGTGGTGCGCGGCGAGCCAGGCCATGAACCATTCGCGGGCGCCGGGCCGCAGGTGCAGCGTCAGCGGTGTGACGGAGGTGGCGCCCGCCGCCGCGATCGCCCGCACCGTGGCCCGCAGCTGGGCCGGGTCGTCGCCGAGGAAGGGGATCACCGGCGCCATCAGCACCCCGCAGCCGATGCCGTGCTCGCCGAGGGTGCGCACGACGTCCAGACGGCGTTCCGGCGCGGGCGTGCCCGGCTCCACGGTGCGCCACAGCCCGGGGTCGGTGAAGCCCACGGAGACCGAGATGCCCACGTCGGTGACCTCGGCGGCCTGCTTCAGCAGATCGAGGTCGCGCAGGATCAGCGTGCCCTTGGTCAGGATCGAGAACGGGTTCGCGTGGTCGCGCAGCGCGGAGATGATGCCCGGCATCAGCCGGTAGCGGCCCTCGGCGCGCTGGTAGCAGTCGACGTTGGTGCCCATCGCGATGTGCTCGCCCTGCCAGCGGCGGGCGGAGAGCTGGCGGCGCAGCAGCTCGGGGGCGTTCACCTTGACCACGATCTGGGTGTCGAAGCCGAGGCCCGTGTCCAGGTCCAGATAGCTGTGCGTCTTGCGGGCGAAGCAGTAGACGCACGCGTGCGTGCAGCCCCGGTAGGGGTTGACCGTCCATTCGAACGGCATCCGGGAGGCGCCGGGCACCCGGTTGAGGATCGAACGGGCCCGGACCTCGTGGAAGGTGATCCCGGCGAATTCCGGGGTGTCGAACGTGCGGGTCGTGACCGCGTCGGCGCCGAACAGTGCCGCGTCCGCCCGGCCGTGTTCGACGGCGGGCTCGCCGGGGTCCCGGGAGCCCGCCGGTTCTGCGGGGTCCGCCGGGTCCGCCGGGTCCGCCGGGTCTTCGGGGTTCACGGGGCCCGCTGTGAGGTTGTCCCAGCGCATGACGCCTCCTCGGTAGCACTGGCCACAGAATAGAACACTTGTTCCCTTGATCGTGCGGACGACCGCGGCCGGGCCGTTCCGGCACCGTTCGCGATCGCTCCGTGCGCCGGGTCCGATCACTTGCCGCCCCCCGATTTGGGGGCCCGGTGAGCGGGGTGGTTGGCTGGCCCCCCACCCTGAGAACGGATGTCCTGGAGGAACCCCATGGCGCAGGTCGAGGCCACTACGGAGCGGGTCGTCGCGGCGGACGCGGAGAAGGTGTTCGACGCCCTCGCCGACTACAGCGGCACCCGCGGGCGGCTGCTGCCCCAGCACTTCAGCGAGTACGAGGTGCGCGAGGGCGGCGACGGCGAGGGCACCCTCGTCCACTGGAAGCTCCAGGCCACCAGCAAGCGGATCCGCGACTGCCTCCTGGAGGTCAGCGAGCCCACCGACGGCGAACTGGTCGAGAAGGACCGCAACTCGTCCATGGTCACCACCTGGCGGGTCACCCCGGCGGGCGAGGGCAGCTCCCGGGTCGTCGTCGCCACCACCTGGCAGGGCGCCGGCGGCATCGGCGGCTTCTTCGAGAAGACGTTCGCCCCCAAGGGCCTCGGCCGGATCTACGAAGCCCTGCTCGCCAACCTCGCCACCGAGGTGGAGAAGTAGCACCACCGGGGCAACTCGCCTCTTCCGGGCCCGTGTTGGCCCCTTCACCGGTTCGGGTGATCTCCGTACCGCCCCGCCCGGCGCCGTAACCCGGCGCGCTGTCCGTAGTTGTCGCTTCACGCGCGCAATCCGCGCGAGTGCGACGAGCGCGACGGTGCGACGAGGGAGAAGGACACGTGGGCGGGATCACTCTGGCGCAGGACGAACCGGTCGTGGCGCGGGCCGGGACCCGCGCCGCGACCGGTCCGCATCCCGTCGCGGCCGGCCCGGACCTTGCCGCGCCCCCGGCCGGCGCCGATGCCTTCGGCCCGCGCCGGGTCCGGCTGGTCTTCGTCGGTCTGATGCTCGCGCTGCTGCTGGCCGCCCTGGACCAGATGATCGTCGCCACCGCGCTCCCCAAGGTCGTCGGGGAACTGCACGGCCTGGACAAGATGTCGTGGGCGATCACCGCCTATCTGCTCACGGCCACCGTGGGACTGCCCGTCTACGGCAAGCTCGGCGACCTGGTCGGCCGCAAGGGCGTCTTCCAGTTCGCCATCGCGGTCTTCGTCATCGGCTCCGCGCTGGCCGGCCGGGCGCAGACCATGGACCAGCTGATCGCCTACCGCGCCGTGCAGGGGCTCGGCGCCGGCGGTCTGATGATCGGCGTCCAGGCGATCATCGCGGACATCGTGCCGCCCCGGCAGCGCGGCCGGTTCATGGGGCTCATCGGCGCCGCCTTCGGACTGGCCTCCGTCGCCGGGCCCCTGCTCGGCGGCTACTTCACCGACCACCTCTCCTGGCGCTGGTGCTTCTACGTCAACGTGCCCTTCGGTCTGGTCACGCTGCTCGTCGTCACCCTGGTGCTGAAGCTGCCCCGGCCGCGCACCAGGGCACGCTTCGACTACCTCGGCACCCTGCTGCTCGGCGCCGCCTCCACCTGCGCGGTCCTGCTGACCAGCTGGGGCGGCACGGAGTACGCCTGGGGGTCCCGGGTCATCCTCGGCCTGGGCGCGGGCGCCGCCGCGGCCACCGTCCTCTTCGTCGTCGCCGAGCGCTTCGCCGCCGAGCCCCTGATCCCGCTGCGGCTCTTCCGCGACTCCGTCTTCAACATCAGCGGCCTGGTCGGCCTGGTCATCGGCGTCGCCCTGTTCGGCGCGGCCAGCTATCTGCCGACCTTCCTCCAGATGGTCGACGGCGCCTCGGCCACCGAGTCCGGACTGCTGATGCTGCCCATGATGGGCGGCATCGTGGTGGCGTCGATCGTCTCCGGGCAGCTCATCAGCCACACCGGCCGCTACCGGATGTACCCGCTGCTCGGCAGCGCCCTGTCCGCCGTCGGCATGTGGCTGCTGTCCCGTCTGGAGGTCGACACCTCCCGCGCGGCGTACAGCCTGTGGATGGCCGTCCTCGGCGCCGGGATCGGCCTGGTGATGCCGGTCCTCGTGCTCGCCGTGCAGAACTCCGTGCGCCCCGCCGACCTCGGCACCGCCACCAGCGCCAACAACTACTTCCGGCAGATCGGCGGCAGCGTCGGCGCCGCCGTCTTCGGCACCCTCTTCGCCGGCCGCCTCACCGACGCCCTGCGCGAGCGCCTGCCCGCGCGCGCGGGCGCCGCCCTCCCCGACCCCGAGTCGATCACCCCCCAGACGGTCCGCGCGCTGCCGCCGGCCCTGCGCGACGCCTACATCCGGGCGTACGCCGACGCCATGCCGCGCATCTTCCTCTATCTGGTCCCGGTGCTCGTCCTCGGCCTGATCATCGCCTTCTTCCTCAAGGAGAAACCGCTGGTGTCCCACCACACCCACGCCCCGGCCGACCCCCACGCCCCGGCCGCCTTCCAGACCGAGCCGGTGGCGTACGTCCCCGCCGACGTGCCGCCGGCCCGGGTGCCCCACCCGGCCGGAATCCCCGTGTGCGGCACGGTGCAGCACGCGGACGGGACCGTCGTGCCGCGCGCGGCCCTCACGCTGATCGACGTCGGCGGCCTCCAGGTGGGGCGGGGCGCGAGCGGCGAGGACGGCCGCTACGCGCTGTCCACGCCGGGCAGCGGCTCGTACGTCCTGATCGCCTCGGCCGGGGGCCACCAGCCGCAGGCCGTCTCGGTGACCGTCGGTGAGCGCCCTGTGGAACTCGACGTGGTCCTCGGCGGCGCCGGGCGCCTGGCGGGCACCGTGTGCACCGCGGACGGCAGCCCGGTGCGCGAGGCCACCGTCACCCTCACCAATGTGCACGGCGAGGTCGTCGCCAGCACCCGCAGCGGACGCGAGGGCGGCTACGTCATCACGGAGCTGGTCGCGGGGGAGTACACCCTCGCCGCCAGCGCGCCCGCCTTCCGCCCGGCCGCCCTGCCGGTCAGCGTGCAGGCCGCCCGCGAGACCCGCCAGGACGTCGAGCTGGCGGGCGGCGCCGTGCTGCGCGGCACCGTACGGGCGAGCGGCGGCCGGGCCGTCGAGGACGCGCGCGTGACCCTGCTCGACGCGGCGGGCAACGTCGTCGACACGCTCACCACCGGACCCGACGGAACGTTCCGGTTCGTGGACCTGTCCTCCGGCGAGTACACCGTGATCGCGGCCGGGTATCCGCCGGTCGCCACGGTGCTCCAGGTCGCGGGCGGCGGACGCACCGAACGCGATCTCCAGCTCGGTCACGAGGACTGACCCGAGCCGCCCGGGGGTCCCAGGGGCCCCGGGCGGCGCGGCCCGGGGCCCCGCGGGCCGGTGCCGCGGCGGCACGGTACCGTCGAGCCCCGGGCCGCCGCCCCGGCGTGCGGTGAAGTACCGCCCGGCGGACGGCAGTTCGCACCCCCCGCGCGGCCCGGACGGCTCGTGTGCGCGGTGCCGCGCGGCGGGCGTGCCCGGCGGCGGACGGCCGGGCGGTCCACGACGCAGCGTGTCAGCGGAGCGGCGTATTGTCGCATTGACGTAGTTTGAAGGGGGCGGGGGCCGGTGCGGACCCTACGGGCTGTAGGGTGGCGTCCGCCCCATCGCAAACCCCCCACGGTACAGAGACGAGAGGTGGCCGTGTCGAGCGTCGCGCCCGAGCCGGACGTGAGTGTTGTCGTCATCGTCTACAACGACGAGGAGCGACTTCCGGCGGCCGTCGGTTCCGTTCTTGAGCAAAGTCTGCGCAATGTCGAGGTGATCATCGCCGACGACTGCTCGACGGACGGCTCCTTCGCGGTCGCGCAGGCGCTCGCCGCGGCCCACCCCGGCAAGGTGCGCGCCATCCGGCTCCCCGAGAACAGCGGCGGCTGCGGCGAGCCCCGCAACCAGGGCGTCAAGGCCGCCCGCGGCCGGTACGTGATGTTCCTGGACAGCGACGACACGCTGGAGCGCAACGCCTGCCGCAACATGGTCGAGGCCGCCGACCGCACCGAGGCCGACCTCGTCTCCGGCCTGTGCGTCCGGGTGTACACCGACAACCGGCACGGCAAGCGCGTCGCCTGGTACCCGTGGCTGTACCGCACCACCCGCACCCTCGACTCGGTCGCCGAGCTGCCGGACCTGTTCGTCTTCGACACCCTGTCGACCAACAAGTGCTACCGGCGCCGCTTCCTCCTCGACAACGACCTGGCCTTCCCGCGCGGCATCCACTACGAGGACCTGCTGTTCTCCGCCCAGGCGTATCTGGCCGCGCGGCGCATCACCCTCATCCCGAACACGGTCTACCACTGGAACGTGGTGGAGAAGACCGCCGCCAAGTCGATCAGCAACCGGCGCGGCGAGATCAGGAACTTCGCCGACCGGGTCGAGATCCACCGCCGGATCGACGCCCTCCTGGACCGCCAGGGCCAGGACCGGCTGAAGCTGTGGAAGGACATCAAGTTCCTCAAGCACGACCTCGTGCTCTACCTGCGGGAACTGCCCTTCCTCGACGACGACTACCGGCACGGCTTCGCCGAACTGGCCCGCGGCTACGTCCAGGACTTCCCCGAGGCCGCCTACGCCGAACTCGACCGCGTCCACGCCATCTGCGCCCAACTGCTGCTGCGCGAGGACTGGGCCGACCTGATGCCGGCCATCGACACCCTGATCAACCGGCACAAGATCGCCACCCCGCTGGCCGAGCGGGACGGCCGGATCTACTGGACCGACCGCCACCTCGACGACCCTGAGATGCGCTCCCTCCTGGACGTCACCACCCTCGGCTACCACGCCAAGCGCCTGAACCAGATGTCCCTGCGCAACCGGCTCACCGCATACACCGCGCACGACGGGGACGTCCGGCTCGCCGGGGAGATCGTCAACCCGCTGCGCGTCATCGCCCCCGGGGCGAAGCTCTCGGCCGAGCTGGAGTTCCGGGCCAGACGGCGCAGCCTCCAGACGTTCAGCTTCCCGGTCACCGCCCTCAGCCACGAGGGCGACACCATCGCCTGGCGGGCCGAGGTGCCCCTGAGCCGCCGCCTGCGCCCCCTCGGGATCATCGACGACGTCTGGGACGTCCGGCTGCACCTCACCGCGGACGGCACCAGGACCACCAGCCGGCTCACCGTCGGCACGGTCGACCTGGAGAACACCGAGGCCCTGCCCGTCCGGCCGCGGCTGACCCGGCTGCTGGCCGACCGCATCGAGGCCCAGGTGTCCGCCAAGGGCCACCTCGCCTTCCGGCTCGCCCAGCACGGCCAGGCCGCCCGCGCCGGACACGCCGCGGTCCGGCGCAACCTGCACGGCCGCCCCGCGCGCGCCGCCAAGGGCGCCTACCGCAAGCTGCGCGCCGTGCGCCGCGACCTGAACTCCGGCGCCCGCAAGCTCCAGGTCTACGAGCGCATGCTGACCAGGCTGCCCATCCGCAAGGGCACCGTCGTCCTGGAGAGCCACCTCGGCAAGCAGTACAGCGACAGCCCCCGCGCCGTCTACGAGGAGCTGCGCCGCCGCGAGGTGCCCGTCACCGCCATCTGGTCCTACGCGGGCGAGAGCCCCAAGGGCTTCCCGAAGGACGCCGAGCTGGTGCGCCGCTGGTCGTGGCGGTACCTCAAGGCGCTCGCCCAGGCCGAGTTCTGGATCGACAACCAGGGCTTCCCGCTGCGCCTGGCCAAGCGCCCCGGCACGACGTACATCCAGACCTGGCACGGCTCCGCGCTCAAGCGGATGGGCTTCGACGAGCCCTCCCAGCGCATGCAGTCCGAGCAGGAGCAGCGCTCCTACCAGCAGGCCCTGGACCGCTTCGACCACTTCGTGGTCCGCAGCGAGCACGACGTGCGCACCCTGGCCCGCGCCTACCGCATCCCCGAGCACAAACTCCTGCGCACCGGCTACCCGCGCAACGACGCCCTGGTCCGCGCCCGCGAGTCCACCGCGCCGGACCCCCAGGCCCGGCGGCTCGCCGAGCGCCTCGGCATCGACCCGGCCAAGAAGGTGCTGCTGTACGCGCCCACCTTCCGCGCCCATCGCGACGGCCGGGTACGGGACTTCGCGTTCCCCTTCGACGTCGAGGAGTTCGCCGACCGGTTCGGCAACGACCACGTCCTGCTGGTGCGCGCCCACTACCTCAACCGGCTCACCCTGCCCCCCTCGGTGGCCGGGCGCGTCATCGACGTCAGCGCGGAGCCGGACATCACCCCGCTGCTGCTGCTCGCCGACGCCCTGATCACCGACTACTCCTCGGTGATGTTCGACTACGCCCTGCTCCAGCGCCCCCTGGTGTTCTACGTCCACGACTGGGAGGAGTACGCCGAGGACACCCGCGGCACCTACTTCGACCTGCTCGCGGAGGCGCCGGGCCCGGCGCCGCGCACACCGGAGGAGCTGTTCGCCGCCATCGGCGACCTGGACGCCGTGCACGCCACGTACGAGGCGCGGCTGAAGGAGTTCGTGGACAAGTACGGCGAGTACGACCGCGGGGACGCCGCGGCGCAGATCGTGGACCGTTTCTTCGGCCCCGCGGGAGAGGCCCGATGACCCAGCGCGACATCTTCTTCGTGGCCAACGAGGTCGACGAACTCGGCGGCGTGGGCCGCTGGCAGGCCCAGCTCGCGACCCTGCTCGCGGGCCGCGGCCACCGGGTCACCATCGCCGGCATCGCCCCGGCCGGGCATCCGATGGACCTCGGCGAGAACCCGCCGTTCCGCACCGTCACGCTGTACGCCCGCCGCCCGCCGGGCCGCCCGCGCCCCCGTCGGCTGCTCGGCTCCGCCGACCCGGCCGTGCGCCGCCACGACGCCCACATGCGCGCCGCCGCGAGCCGGCTCACCGGCCTGTTCCGGGCCGCCGCGCCCGGCGCGGTCATCATCGTCACGCAGGTGTGGGCGATGGAGTGGGTGGCCCTCGCGGACACCGCCGGGCACACCGTGATCGGCATGACCCACGAGTCCTTCGAGACGGCCCGCAAGTCGTCCCGCTTCGGCCGGGTGAAGAAGTACTACGGCACCGTCGACCGGCTGCTGGCCCTCACCCAGGAGGACGCCGACCGCTGGGTCGGCGAGGGCATGAACAACCTCGGCTTCATGCCGAACCCGCTGCCCCTGGCGCCCGGCGCGCCGTCCCCGCGCACCGAGAAGGTCGTGGCGAGCATCGGCCGTCTCTCCCACGAGAAGGGCGTCGACCTGCTCCTGGACGCCTGGGCCGAGGCCGCGCCCCGGCAGCCCGGCTGGACCCTGCGCATCTACGGCCGCGGCGAGTCCGAGGCAGAGCTGCGCCGCCGGTGCGCCGAACTGGGCGTCGAGGACTCGGTGGACTTCGCCGGGCAGACCGACGACGTGCCCGGCGCACTGCGCGCCTCCTCCGTCTTCGTGCAGTCCTCCCGCGGCGAGGGCTTCCCGCTGGTGCTGCTGGAGGCGATGGCGAGCGGGGTGCCCTGTGTCGCGTTCGACTGCGCGCCCGGCGTCCGTGAGATCGTCGGCCACGAGGAGGACGGGCTGCTGGCCCGGCCCGGCAACACCTCCGAACTCGCCCGCCACCTCGTGCGGCTGATGTCCGACGAGGAACTGCGCGACCGGATGGGCGAGCAGGCCCTGCGGAGTGTGCGCCGCTTCGACGCGGACGCGATCACCGACCGCTGGGAGCGGCTCTTCGACTTCCTGGAGCGGTAGCGGCGAGCACCCTCGACCGGACCGGCCCCAGGTACACCGACGACAGGCGGAGGACGGAGCGCGCATGACGGTGAGGCATTCTCGTGACGACCGGGGCGACAGCCGCGACCTGGCGGTCAACCCGGTCTTCAGCCGCGAGCCCCTTCAGGTCCCGCGGTACGCGCTGCCCCGGGCGGAGATGGACCCGGACACGGCGTACCAGATCGTGCACGACGAGCTGATGCTCGACGGCAACGCCCGGCAGAACCTGGCGACGTTCGTCTCCACCTGGGCCGAGCCGCAGGCGCGGCGGCTGATGGACGAGTGCGCCGAGAAGAACATGATCGACAAGGACGAGTACCCGCAGACCGCCGAGGTCGAGACGCGGTGCGTCCACATGCTCGCCCGGCTCTGGCACGCCGAGGACCCGCGCCGGGCGGTCGGCTGCTCCACCACCGGTTCCAGCGAGGCGGCCATGCTGGGCGGGCTCGCGCTCAAGCGCCGCTGGCAGCACCGGCGCCGCGCCGAGGGCAAGCCCACCGACCGGCCCAACCTGGTCATGGGCATCAACGTCCAGATCTGCTGGGAGAAGTTCGCCGACTACTTCGAGGTCGAGCCGCGCTACGTCCCGATGGAGGGGGACCGCTACCACCTCACCCCCGAGCAGGCCGTCGAGCTGTGCGACGAGAACACCATCGGGGTGGTCGCGGTCCTCGGCTCCACCTTCGACGGCAGCTACGAGCCCGTCGCCGCCATCGCCGCCGCGCTCGACGACCTCCAGGAACGCACCGGCCTGGACATCCCGGTCCATGTCGACGGCGCCTCCGGCGGGATGATCGCGCCCTTCCTCGACCCGGACCTGGAGTGGGACTTCCGGCTGCCGCGGGTCGCCTCCATCAACACCTCCGGGCACAAGTACGGGCTCGTCATGCCCGGCGTCGGCTGGGCCCTGTGGCGGGACAAGACGGCACTCCCCGACGACCTCGTCTTCCACGTCAACTACCTCGGCGGCGACATGCCGACCTTCGCGCTGAACTTCTCCCGGCCCGGCGCCCAGGTCGTCGCGCAGTACTACAACTTCCTGCGGCTGGGCTTCGAGGGCTACCGGCGCGTCCAGCAGACCTGCCGGGACGTCGCCACCCGGCTCGCCGCCGAGATCGCGCGGCTCGGCCCGTTC
The DNA here is from genome assembly GCF_000373685.1 of Streptomyces sp. PsTaAH-124. Taxonomy (NCBI): domain Bacteria; kingdom Bacillati; phylum Actinomycetota; class Actinomycetes; order Kitasatosporales; family Streptomycetaceae; genus Streptomyces; species Streptomyces sp. PsTaAH-124. Next base: position 249,812 of record NZ_KB892209.1, read on the forward strand.
GAGCTGATCACGGACGGCAGCGAGATCCCGGTCTTCGCGTTCCGGATGAGCGAGGGCACCGACCACTTCAGCGTCTTCGACGTCTCCGCCGCGCTGCGCGAGAGCGGCTGGCTGGTGCCCGCGTACACCTTCCCGAAGAACCGCACCGATCTGGCCGTGCTGCGGATCGTGGTCCGCAACGGCTTCAGCCACGACCTCGCCGATCTGCTCCTGGCCGATCTGCGCCGCGTCCTGCCCCGGCTGGACAAGCAGAACGAGCCGCACCGCACCGCCGACGACGCCGGCGGGTTCGCGCACGGCGCGGAGACCAAGAACCCCCGCAGCCCCGGCCGCGACTGACCGAGGAGGTACCCGATGTGCCGTCTGTTCGGCCTCAGCAGTGCCCCACGCCGCACCCGCGCCACCTTCTGGCTCCTGGACGCCCCCGACAGCCTCAGCGAGCAGAGCCACCGGGACCCGGACGGCACCGGCCTCGGCTACTTCGCCCCGGACGGCTCCCCGCGGATCGACAAGGCCCCGATCGCCGCCTTCGAGGACCGGGCGTTCGCCGAGGACGCCCGGCAGGCGGAGTCCACCACGTTCCTCGCGCACATCCGCTACGCCTCGACCGGCGGCCTGGACGCGCGCAACACCCATCCGTTCGCGCAGGACGGGCGGCTGTTCGCGCACAACGGCGTCATCGAGGGCCTGGACCGGCTCGACGCGCACCTGGGCGCGGACCGGTCACTGGTGTCCGGCGACACCGACTCCGAGCGGTTCTTCGCGCTCATCACCCGCGAGATCCGCGAGCACGGCGGCGACGTGGGCGCCGGTGTCCGGCGGGCGGCCGGCTGGATCGCCGCGAACCTGCCCGTCTACGCCCTCAATCTGATCCTCGTCACCCCGGACGAACTGTGGGCGCTGCGCTACCCCGACACCCACGAGCTGTATGTGCTGGAGCGTCCGCTGGGCGGCCCGCACGGGGGACGCCGTCTCGACCACAGCGGCACCCGGGGGCGGATGCGGGTGCACTCGGACGATCTCGCCGGGCTGCCCGCCGTGGTCGTCGCCAGCGAACGGATGGACGACGACCCCGGCTGGCGCCTCATGGCACCGGGTGAACTCCTGCACGTCGGCCCGGACCTCGCCACCACCGCGCGCACCGTCCTGCCCGATCCGCCGGCGCACCGGCTCACCCTGGCCGATCTGCGCCCCGAGGCCGCCGCGTCCCAGAAGGCCGCCTGACCGTCCGGCGAGCAGCGCGCGCGGCACGGCGCGGCACAGTACGGCCCGGCCGGAGGACGGCCGGGCCGACGCCGTGTCAGATACGGACGCCGAACTGGTACGGCATGTTGCTCATCGACTCGTACCGCACGACGGCGCCGGTGTGCGGGGCGTGCAGGACCATGCCCTTGCCCGCGTACAGACCGACGTGGTGCAGGTCGCCGTAGAAGAAGACGAGGTCGCCGATCTGGAGCTGGCTCTGCGAGTAGATGCGCTGGCCGGCGTTGGCCTGGGCCTCGGACTGGCGCGGGATGGTGATGTTCGCCTGGGCGTAGGCCCAGGAGGTCAGACCCGAGCAGTCGAACGTCGAGGGCCCGTTGTGGGCGTACTGGTACGGGCTGCCGATCTTCGACTGGGCGGCGGCGAAGGCGGCGCCCGCGTGGCCGCTGCCCGGGGTGATGTTGCCCAGGTCGACCCGCTCGGTGCCGCGGGTGGCCCGGGTCTGCTCGGCCTGGGCGAGCTGCTGCTTCTCCTGCGCGGTGAGCGTGTTCAGCAACTGCCGCGCCTCGGCCAGCTTGCCCTGGACCTGCTGCTTCTGGCGGCCCAGTTCGGTGCGGGTGGCGGCGAGGTCCCTGAGCTTGCCGGTGGCCTCGGCGCGCTGCTGGGCGAGCCGGCGCTGCTTGTCCTGGATCTTCTTCAGGGAGTCGGCCTGCTGCCCGCTGACCTGGCTGAGGGTGGCGGCCTTGTCCAGGTACTCGTCCGGGTGCGAGGACAGGAAGAGCTGGAGCGAGGGGTCGATGCCGCCGCTGCGGTACTGGCCCGCGGCCATCGAACCGAGCGCGTCACGCAGCTTGTTGAGCTCCTGCTGGCCGCGGGCGACGTTGTCCTGGATGGTGGAGATCTCCTTCTGGAGCTTCTCCTGCTTCTCCTTGGCGCCGTTGTACTTCTCGGTGGCCTGCTCCGCCTGCTCGTAGAGCGCGTCGACCTTGGACTTGACCTCGTCCTTGCTCGGCTTCGCGCCGGGGGCCGCGTTGGCCGCCTGCGCGCTGATGGCGACGGCGGCGGCCGCCGCCGTGGTCAGCACGGTGACGCGGGTGCGGCTGGGCTTTTTGGGTCGACGGTGGGACGCCACGGAAGCGAACTCCTTCTGCTGGGTGAACTCCCGTTCGGGAGTTCGAGTTTAAACCTAGTGATCCGGGCTCCTCGGCGCCAGGCTCGGGGCGTTCCGTTTCCTGCGCTCCACCTGGTAGGAAGTTGCAGCCCCGGCGCGTAACGTGGCGCCCCATGAAGATCCTCATCAGCGCGGACATGGAGGGCGCCACCGGTGTGACCTGGCCGGCCGATGTGCTGCCGGGGACGCCGCAGTGGGAGCGGTGCCGGTCGATGTTCACCTCGGACGTCAACGCCGCGGTGCTCGGCTTCCTCGACGGCGGCGCCGACGAGGTCCTCATCAACGAGGCCCACTGGTCGATGCGCAACCTGCTGCTCGAAGAGCTGGACGACCGGGCGCAGATGCTCACCGGACGGCACAAGTCGCTGTCCATGGTGGAGGGCGTGCAGCACGGCGACGTGGACGGCATCGCCTTCGTCGGCTACCACGCGGGCGCCGGTATGGAGGGCGTCCTCGCCCACACCTACCTGGCCAACTCCATCACCGGGGTGTGGATCGACGACGTGCGGGCCAGCGAGGGACTGCTCAACGCGCATGTGGTCGCCGAGTACGGTGTGCCGGTGGTCCTGGTCACCGGCGACGACGTGGCCTGCGAGGACGCGCTCGGATACGCGCCCGAGGCGCTGAAGGTCGCCGTCAAGGACCATGTGTCGCGGTACGCGGCGGTGTGCCGGACCCCGGCCCGCACCGCCGCCGACATCCGCGCCGCCGCCCGTGAGGCGGCCGCCCTGGCGGTGCGCCGTCCGCCGGTCGCGGGCGGCCCCTTCACCGTCGCGGTCGAGTTCGACGCCGAGCACCTGGCCATGGCCGCCACCGTGGTGCCGGGCGTCACCCGGGCCGGTGAGCGCAAGGTGGCCTACACCAGCGCGACCATGTACGAGGGAATCCGCACGTTCAAGGCGGTCACCACGATCGCTTCGGCCGCCATCGAGGAGCAGTATGGCTGACGCGCAGGCGCTGGACGAGGTCGTCCGCTTCACCTCCGACCTGATCCGCATCGACACCACCAACCGGGGCGGCGGCGACTGCCGCGAACGCCCGGCCGCCGAGTACGCCGCCGAGCAGCTCGCGGCGGCCGGGACGCGGCCGGTGCTCCTGGAGCGGACCCCGGGCCGGACCAATGTGGTCGCCCGGATCGAGGGCACCGACCCGTCCGCGCCCGCCCTGCTCGTCCACGGCCACCTGGACGTGGTCCCGGCCCAGGCGGCGGACTGGAGCGTGCACCCGTTCTCCGGCGAGGTCCGCGACGGCGTCGTGTGGGGCCGGGGCGCCGTCGACATGAAGAACATGGACGCGATGATCCTCGCGGTAGTCCGCTCCTGGGCCCGCCAGGGGGTGCGGCCCCGCCGGGACCTGGTCGTCGCCTTCACCGCCGACGAGGAGGCCAGCGCCGAGGACGGCTCCGGCTTCCTCGCCGAGGAGCACCCCGAGCTGTTCGAGGGCTGCACCGAGGGCATCAGCGAGTCCGGCGCGTACACCTTCCACGACGGCGCCGGACGGCAGATCTACCCGATCGCCGCCGGGGAGCGCGGCACCGCCTGGCTGAAGCTGACCGCGCGCGGCCGGGCCGGTCACGGCTCCCGGGTGAACACGGAGAACGCGGTGACCCGGCTGGCCGCCGCGATCACCCGGATCGGCGCCCACCAGTGGCCCCTGCGGCTCACCCCCACGGTCCGCGCCGCCCTCACCGAACTGGCCGCGCTGTACGGCCTGGAGGCCGACCCGGACAGCCTGGACAGCGCCGACGGTGTGGACGTGCTGTTCGACAAGCTCGGCCCCGCCGCCCGCCTGGTGGAGGCGACGCTGCGCAACAGCGCCAACCCGACCATGCTGGACGCCGGTTACAAGGTGAACGTCATCCCGGGCGAGGCCGTCGCCCATGTCGACGGACGGTATCTGCCCGGCGGCGAGGACGAGTTCCGCGCCACCCTGGACCGGCTCACCGGGCCCGACGTGGACTGGGAGTTCCACCACCGCGAGGTGGCGATCCAGGCACCCCTCGACTCCCCGACGTTCGCCGCGATGCGCGCCGCCGTCCAGGAGTTCGCGCCCGAGGGCCATGTCGTGCCGTACTGCATGGCGGGCGGCACCGACGCCAAGCAGTTCTCGCGGCTGGGCATCACCGGCTACGGCTTCTCGCCGCTGAAACTGCCCGAGGGCTTCGACTACGACGCGCTGTTCCACGGCGTCGACGAACGTGTCCCCGTCGAGGCGCTGCACTTCGGTGTCCATGTGCTCGACCGCTTCCTGCGGACGTCCTGAGCGAGTTGGGAGAAGGAAACAGTGGAGACCCTGCCGTACGGTTCCTGGCCCTCGCCGATCGACGCGGCGCTGGCCGCCGCGCACGACGGAAAGCCGGAGTTCGTGGGTTTCGTCGGCGACGAGGTGTGGTGGACCGCGCCGCGGCCCGCCGAGGGCGGGCGGCGGACGCTGGTGCGGCGGGGTGCCGACGGCACCGAGGAGCCGGTCCTGCCGCCGCCGTGGAACGTGCGCAGCAGGGTCATCGAGTACGGCGGCCGGCCCTGGGACGGGACGGTCGTGGACGGCACCCCGCTGATCGTCTTCGTGAACTTCGCCGACCAGCGGCTCTACCGCCACGAGCCCGGCGGCACCCCGCGCCCGCTCACCCCCGTCTCGGCGGTGGGCGGCGGACTGCGCTGGGCCGAGCCGCAGTTGCTCGTCGACCGCGGCGAAGTCTGGTGCGTGCTGGAGGAGTTCACCGGCGAGGGTCCCAGCGACGTACGGCGCGTCCCGGCCGCCGTACCGCTGGACGGATCGGCCGCCGAGGACCGGGCCGCGGTGCGCGAACTGACCGCCGAACGGCACCGGTTCGTGACCGGGCCGCGCCTGTCGCCGGACGGGCGGCGGGCCGCCTGGCTGGCCTGGGACCACCCGAGGATGCCCTGGGACGGCACCGAACTCCTGGTCGCCGACGTCAGCGACGACGGCCGCCTCACCGCGCCCCGCACCGTCGCGGGCGGCCCCGAGGAGTCCGTCGCCCAGGCGGACTGGGCCGCCGACGGCTCCCTGCTGTACGCGAGCGACCGCGGCGGCTGGTGGAACCTCTACCGCGACGGGCGTCCGCTGTGTCCGCGCGAGGAGGAGTTCGCCGGGCCGCTGTGGAAGCTCGGGCAGCGCTGGTTCGCGCCGCTGGACAGCGGTCTCGTCGCCGTCGTGCACGGCCGCGGCGCCACCGCCCTCGGCATACTCGACCCGGAGAGCGGCGAGGTCGTCGACGCGGCCGGGCCCTGGGGCGAGTTCGACGCCACCCTCGCGGTGCACGGCGGACGGGTGGTCGGCGTCGGCGCCGGACCGCTCGGCTCCCACGAGGTCGTCGAACTGGACACCCGCACCGGACGGGCCCGCGTCGTCGGCGCCGCCCACCGCGACCCGGTCGACCCCGCCCACTACCCCGAACCGCGGGTGCGCACCTTCACCGGACCGGGCGGCCGCGAGGTGCACGCCCATGTCTACCCGCCGCACCACCCCGGCTGCGCCGCGCCCGCCGGGGAACTGCCGCCCTACGTGGTGTGGGCGCACGGCGGACCCACCAGCCGGTCCCCGCTCGTCCTCGACCTGGAGATCGCCTACTTCACCTCACGCGGCATCGGCGTCGCCGAGGTGAACTACGGCGGCTCCACCGGATACGGCCGCGTGTACCGCGAGCGGCTGCGGGAGCAGTGGGGTGTCGTCGATGTCGAGGACTGCGCGGCCGTCGCGCTCGCCCTCGCCGACGAGGGCACCGCCGACCGCGGACGGCTGGCGATCCGGGGCGGCAGCGCGGGCGGCTGGACCACCGCGGCCTCGCTGACCGGCACCGACGTCTACGCCTGCGGCACCGTCCTCTACCCGATCCTCGATCTCACGGGCTGGGGCACGGGGGAGACCCACGACTTCGAGTCGCAGTACCTGGAGAGCCTGGTGGGACCGCTCGCCGAGGTGCCCGGCCGGTACGCCGAGCGTTCGCCCGCCGAGCACGCCGACCGGATCACCGCGCCGTTCCTGCTGCTCCAGGGCCTGGACGACGTGATCTGCCCGCCCGTGCAGTGCGAACGCTTCCTCGCCCGGCTCCGCGGACGCGACGTACCGCACGCCTACCTCACCTTCGAGGGGGAGGGGCACGGCTTCCGCCGGGCCGAGACGATGGTGCGCGCCCTGGAGGCGGAACTCTCCCTGTACGCCCAGGTGTTCGGCCTGGACCCGGCCGGGATCCCCACCCTGGAGCTGGACACGTGAAGGAACTGCTGCGTCCCGCCCGGCTCGCCCCCGGCGCCCGCGTCGCCGTCGTCGCCCCCAGCGGACCCGTACCCGAGGAACGCCTCCAGTCCGGGCTCGACGTCCTGCGCGGCTGGGACCTCGACCCGGTCGTGGCACCCCATGTGCTGGACCGGCACGAGGAGTTCGCCTATCTCGCCGGGGCCGACGCCGACCGGGCCGCCGACCTCCAGCGGGCCTGGTGCGACCCGTCGGTGGACGCGGTGCTGTGCGCCCGGGGCGGCTACGGGGCGCAGCGCATGGCCGACCTGCTCGACTGGGAGGCGATGCGCGCGGCGGGACCCAAGGTGTTCGTCGGCTTCAGCGACATCACCGCGCTGCACGAGGCGTTCGCCGTCCGGCTGGGCCTGGTCACCCTGCACGGGCCGATGGCCGCCGGGATCGACTTCCTCAAGAACGCCCGCGCGCAGGAGCATCTGCGGGCCACCCTGTGCACACCCGAAGCGGTCCGGGTGATCCCCTCGGACGGGACGGCCCTCGTCCCCGGGCGGGCCCGGGGCGTCACGCTCGGCGGCTGCCTCGCCCTGCTCGCCGCCGACCTCGGCACGCCGCACGCCCGGCCGTCCGCCGCCGGCGGCCTGCTCTGCCTGGAGGACGTCGGCGAGGAACCGTACCGCCTGGACCGCTACCTCACACAACTGCTGCGGGCCGGCTGGCTGGAGCGGGTGAGCGGGGTGCTGCTCGGCTCGTGGAAGGACTGCGGCGCACCCGAGCGGGTGCGCGCGCTGCTCGCCGACCGGCTGGGCGGACTCGGGGTGCCCGTCGCGGCCGACTTCGGGTTCGGGCACTGCGCGGGCGCCCGCACGATGCCCTTCGGGGTGGCCGCCGAACTCGACGCGGAAGCGGGCACCTTGGCGCTGGACACACCCGCGCTGCGCTGACCGGCGCCGCCGGTGCCCGCGCGGCCCGGCGGAACGCCCGCACACCGCGTCCCGCCGAGGGGCCCGGCTGAATCACGGACGAGGACCGGGCCGGGTTCCTGGTTCTGCGAGAGACCCGGCGGCGCCATCGCCGGACACATCAGCATCAACAGCACGGCCTCCCTCGCGCCGGCCCGCTCCTGTGGCTTCCGGCGGAAGGGCTGCTCCGCGAAGGCGCCGTACGCCGACGGGGCCTGGCGCGGCCATGGACGCCGGGCGCTCAGAGCCGGGACGCGGGCTTCCGGTTGATCTTCATCGTGTCCAGGTCGGTGACGGTCGAGCGCAGGTCCCGGAAGCCGCAGCCGAGCGCCCGCAGCGCACCCTCCGCGCGGTCCTCCGCGAGCGCCGCCGCCATCTCCTCGCCGTCCGCGGCGTCCGACACCACCACGTAGCGCATCGAGAAGTGCTTCAGCGGCACCGGTTCGTAGGACAGCGAACCCTCCTCGGTGAACCGCATGCTCGTCATGCCGTGGTCGCCCGCCTCGGCGAGCAGCCGCGCCCGCGCCTCGTCGGTCAGTCCGTCCCAGGTACCCCGGACGATGACCCGGTAGGTGTGCTGCTCGCTCATCGCGTCCCGTGCTCCTCGGTGCCGTGCGTGCCCGCGCGCGCGGGCACGGCCGAAGCCCCGACTGTACGTCGCCCGCCGGGCCGCGGCCCACGGGATTTCCGCGCCGCCCGGCACGGCCCGCCCGCACGCTTTGCGCAATCCTGACGTGTGCCGCCCCTGGTCAGCTCCCCGCTCACCGGGTTCCATGGTGATCGTGACGACGATCCGACGCGAGGTACTGACGCTCCCCGCCGCACCGCTGGGCCCGGACAACCCGCTGCCCGCGCTGCGCCCGCTCGACGAGGCGCACCGCATCGAGGACCGGGACCGGGCCGGCCTGCCGCACGACATGGCCCGGCAGATCGGCTACGCCCCCCTGCACAGCCTGCTGCCCGCGCGGATCCGCGACGGCTACGGCCGCACCCGGCGGCCGGCCGCCGTCGACGCCCTCGTCCTGGAGAACGACCGGCTGCGCGCCACCGTCCTGCCCGGCCTCGGCGGCCGGATCGCCTCCCTCGTGCACAAGCCCACCGGCCGCGAACTCCTCTACCGCAACCCGGTGTTGCAGCCCGCCAACTTCGCCCTCAACGGCGCCTGGTTCTCCGGCGGCATCGAGTGGAACATCGGCGCCACCGGGCACACCACCCTGTCCTGCGCACCCGTGCACGCCGCCCGCCTCCCCGCCCCGGACGGCGGCGCCATGCTGCGCCTGTGGGAGTGGGAGCGGCTGCGCGACCTGCCGTTCCAGGTGGACCTGTGGCTGCCCGAGGGCTCCGACTTCCTGCACGTCGGCGTCCGCGTCCGCAACCCGCACGAGCGGCCCGTGCCCACCTACTGGTGGTCCAACATCGCCGTCCCCGAGGAGCGCCGGGTCCTCGCCCCCGCCGACGAGGCGTGGCACTTCGGTTACGAACGCCGCCTGACCCGCGTCCCCGTCCCCGAGCACGACGGCGCCGACCGCACCTACCCCCTCAACAGCCCTTATGCCGCAGACTACTTCTACGAGGTGCCCGACGGCCGCCGCCGCTGGATCGCCGCCCTCGACGAGGAGGGCACCGGTCTGGTGCAGACCTCCACCGACGCGCTGCGCGGGCGCAAGCTGTTCGTCTGGGGCTCGGGGCCCGGCGGACGGCGCTGGCAGCAGTGGCTGACCGAGCCCGGCACCGGCGGCTACTGCGAGATCCAGGCCGGACTGGCCCGCACCCAGCTCGAACACGTACGCCTGGAGCCGGAGAGCGAGGTGGCGTGGCTAGAGTCCTACGGACCGCTCGACGCGCCCGCCCCGGCGGGGGAGTGGGACGCCGCCGTACGGTGCACCGAGGAGCGTCTCGAAGCGGTCCTGCCGCGCGCGGCCGTCGAGGCCGCCCACGCCGCCTGGCGGCCGTACGCCGACACCGAACCGGAGGAGATCCTCAGCGCCGGGTCCGGCTGGGGCGCGCTCGAAGTCCTGCGCTCCGGCTGGAAGCTGCCCGGCACGCCGTTCTCCGAGTCCGCCCTCGGCGCCGCCCAGGAGCCCTGGCGGGAACTGCTGCGCACCGGTTCCTTCCCCGAGCGGCACCGGCAGGACCCGCCCGGCGAGAGCCTGGTCGCCCCGCACTGGCGGGACCTGCTGGAGACGGCGCCCGCCGGTCCGCTGGCCGAGTACCACCTCGGCGTCGCCCAGTGGCACGCGGGCGACCGCGCGCAGGCGGTGCGCAGTTGGGAGCGCGCCCTCGAACGCGCCGCGCTGCGCTGGCCGTCGCTGCGCTGCCTGGCCGTCGCCGACCAGGAGGCGGGCCACCACGAGCGGGCCGCCGACCGGTACACCGAGGCGTTCGACGACCTGTGCCGCGCCGCCACCGGGCAGGACGGGGAGGACGGCGACGTCAGCGCCGCCGTCGCCCTCGCAGCCCTGGGCCGCGAGGCGATCGAGGCGCTGCTGCACTCGGGCCGGGCGGCCGGTGCGCGCTCCGTGTGGGACCGGCTGCCCGCCGCCACCCGCGCACGCGGCCGGTTCCGGCTGCTGGAGGCGGAACTGCTGCTCGCGGAGGGGCACCGCGAGCGCGCCCGTGCCGTCTTCGAGGACGGCTTCGAGGTCGCCGACCTCAGGGAGGGCGACGAGCGGATCGGCCGGGTGTGGGAGCGGGCGGTGGGCACACCGCTGCCGGAGCGCCACGACTTCCGGATGCGGCCGTCGTCGCACTGACCGCCGTGGGCGGGCGCCCCGGTGCCGGTCAGCCGCGGCGGTCCACGTACTCGTACACCGACCCGTCCGGATGCACGGCGATGAGATTGCGGCCCGCCGGGGTGCCGACCGGGCCCGCGATCACCCGGGCGCCCAGCGAGGTCAGCACCCGGGCCGCCTCCTCGACGTCCGCCACGGCGATCGTCGCCGACACCTTGCGCAGCACCTCCAGCTCGGCCGCGGGGCCGCTCATCAGCAGAAAGCAGCCGACCGCGGCCACCTTCACCCCGCCGCGTCCGAACCGGAGGGCGGGGGTGCCCGCCAGGCGTTCGTAGAAGGGGACGGCGGTCTCCAGGTCGTCGACGCAGACGCGCAGGCTGGTTCCCAGAATCTCCATGCCAGGGAGCCTAGTTGGGCGCCCGGCCCGGCGGAGATCGTTTGCGCCGACTGCCGCGGGACCGCCGGACCGGCCACGCGTGACGCGTCCCTGTGCGGGTACCCGCAGCTCCATGGAGCGCCTCGAACACATGGAGCATCTGGACAAGCACCTGGTCGACGAACTGGCGCAGGTGGCACGCGAGACGGTGCGCGACGAACTGCGCGAGCAGGCCCGCAGGCAGCGCCGTACGGCCCTGCTGTACGCCGCGTCGGGCGCGGTCGCCCTGTACGCGGGCGCGGCCGTCGCGCTCGCCGTGGGACTGGCCCTCGCGATCGGACTGCCCGGCTGGGCCGCCGCCCTGATCACGGCGGCGGTGCTGGGCGCGGCGGCCTATGCGCTGCGCCGCGCCGCGCGGCCGGGGGCACCGGGAACAGCGGCAGCGGGGGTGGCGGGCGGTCCGGAGGCGGCCCGTGCGCCGCACCCGGCGGCCTCGCACGTGCCGCCGATGCCGCCGAGCCCGCCCGCCGTGCCGCGTCCGCCGCACACCCGGGGAGACGACGTGTCCTGAGCGGCACCCCGACAGCAGCATCCGGCGTCCGCCCCGCCCCCCCGTCAGTATCGACTGATGTCCGGGGGCGGGGCGCGTCAGTGCGGGAGCTGCGGCAGCACCTTCGTACGGTAGAAGTCGAAGAAGCCGCGCCGGTCGGGGCCGATCTGGTTGACGTACACCCGGTCGAAGCCCGCGTCGGCGTACTCCCGCAGCGTGGCCGCATGCTGGTCCGCGTCGTCGCCGCACACCACGTTGTCGCGGACCATGTCCTCGGTGACCAGCGGCTCCAGCTGCTCGAAGTGGCGGGGTGTGGGCAGCACCTGGCCCATCTCGCCCGGCAGTTGCTCGTTGTACCACAGCCGGTGCACGGTGCGGACGCACTCCTCGCGGTCGTGCCCGAAGCACACCTTCGTCCCGCCGCTGACGAGCTTGGCCCCGCCCCCGCCCTTGCGGTACTGCGTGACCATCTCCTCGTCCGGCGTCATCGTGATGTACCCGTCGCCCACCCGCGCCGCGAGTGAGGTCGCCTTCGGGCCGAAGCCGGAGACATCGATCGGCACCGGTTCCTCGGGGACGGTGTACAGCCGGGCGTTCTCCACCGTGTAGTGCGTGCCGTGGTGGTTGACCTCCTTGCCCGTGAACAGGCGGCGCATCACCTGGATCGCCTCCTCCAGCATCTCCAGGCGGACATGCGCGGGCGGCCAGCGGTCGCCGAGGATGTGCTCGTTGAGCGCCTCCCCGGTGCCCACACCGAGCCGGAAGCCGCCCTCGGCCATCACCGCGGCGGTCGCCGCGGCCTGCGCCACCACGGCCGGGTGCATCCGCACCGTGGGACAGGTCACCGCCGTCTCGACGGGCAGCGACACCGCCTCGGACAGCGCCCCGATCACCGACCACACGAACGCGCTCTGACCCTGCGCGCCGTTCCACGGATGGTAGTGGTCGGAGATCCACAGGGCTTCGAATCCGGCCTGCTCGGCCATTCTGGCCTGCTCGACGAGTTCCGCCGGGCCGTACTGCTCGCAGGACAGGAAGTAGCCGTACTCGGGCATGGGGCGAACCTCCACGAAGGGGGCGGGCGGGACCGCGCACCCGAGTACCCGGGCGCGGGGCCGGAAACCGGCGCGGGGGCACCGGGCACGGGCCGCCGGAGCGCGTGGCGCCGGGCCGCCCGCACGTTTGGGTGCCCCGGCCCGGGGGACGCGGAAAGCTCCGTTCCAGGTACGCGAGAGCGCCGGAGGCGAACCGTGAGTCGACCCCGCATCGTGATCGTGGGCGCCGGTTTCGCCGGTTTCCACGCGGCCCGGACCCTGTCCCGGATGTCCCGGAACAGGGCCGACATCACCGTGCTGAACCCGACCGACTACTTCCTGTACGTGCCGCTGCTGCCCCAGGTGGCCGCGGGGGTGCTGGAGCCGCGCCGGGTCGCCGTCTCGCTCTCCGCCGGGCTGCCCGGGGTCCGCCTGGTGCTCGGCGAGGCCGGCCGGGTCGACCTGGACGCGCGCACCGTGCACTTCACCGGACCCGAGGGTGATCCCGGCACGCTCGGCTACGACCGGCTGGTGCTGGCGGTCGGCAGTGTCAACAAGCTGCTCCCGGTCCCCGGTGTCGCCGAGCACGCGCACGGCTTCCGGGGCCTGCCCGAGGCGCTGTACCTGCGCGACCACGTGACCCGCCAGATGGAACTGGCCGCCGCGGAGGACGATCCCGCGCTCCGTGCCGCCCGCCGCACCTTCGTCGTGGTCGGCGCGGGCTACACCGGGACCGAGGTGGCCGCGCACGGGAAGATGTACACCGACGCGCAGGCGCACGAGCGCCCGCCGGACCGCGGGACGCGGCCCCGCTGGCTGCTCCTGGACATCGCGGAGCGCGTCCTGCCCGAGCTGGACGAGCGGCTCTCGCGCACCGCCGACCGGGCGCTGCGGGACCGGGGCGTCGAGGTGCGCATGGGCACCTCCGTGCAGGAGGCCACCCATGAGGGGGTGCTGCTGACGGACGGCGGGTTCGTGCCGACCCGCACCCTCGTGTGGTGCGTGGGCGTCCGCCCCGACCCGCTGGTGGAGAGCATCGGGCAGGACCTGGAACGCGGCCGGATCGTCGTGGACCCCTACCTCCAGGTGCCGGGGCGGCCCGAGGTGTTCGCCTGCGGCGACGCGGCGGCCGTGCCCGACGCCCACCACCCCGGCTCCGTCACCCCGATGACCGCCCAGCACGCCTGGCGGCACGGCCGGATCGCCGCGATCAACGTCGCCGCCTCGCTCGGCGCCTGCGCGCGTCGGCCCTACCGTCACCGCGACCTGGGCTTCGTCGTGGACCTCGGCGGTGCGCGGGCCGCCGCCGATCCGCTGGGCCTCCCGCTGTCCGGGCTGCCGGCCGCCGTCGTCACCCGCGGCTACCACCTGGCCGCGATGCCGGGCAACCGGGTCCGGGTGGCCGCCGACTGGCTGCTGGGCGGCGTACTGCCGCGCCAGGCCGTCCAGTTGGGACTCGTACGGTCCTGGTCCGTGCCGCTGGACACCGCCTCCCCGGAACTGGCCCGGGTGGGCGGCGGGCCGGGCGGCAGAGGCGCTGGGACCGGCGAGGACAGCAAGGACAGTAGGCACAGCAGGGACAGCGAGGGCGGCAAGGGTGGAGAAGACGGCGGGGACGGAGAGAGCGTCACCGAGATCATCGACAACACCGAGAAGGCCCAACTGGCGGGCGCCGAACCGGCACCGCACACCACGGCACCGGCACGGGCGCCGGAGACCGGCCCCCGGTCCGGCCGGACCGGACCCGGGACCCGTACGAAGAGACCCCCGGAGGGCGGCCGGGAGCCCGTGCCGAACCGGTCCGCCCGGCGGCACGGCCCGAGGGGCCCCGACCCCGGCCCGGCCGTGCACCACGAGCACCACCCGGCCCCCGGCCCGGTCAAGCGGGCCGACATCCCCGCGGAAGGAGACTCATGAACCACGCCGAACTCGTCGACCTCGGCCAGCAGTTGCGCGTCGACAGTGTGCGGGCCGCCGCCGCGGCGGGCTCCGGGCACCCCACGTCCTCCATGTCCGCCGCCGACCTGATGGCGGTCCTGCTCGCCCACCACCTGCGCTACGACTTCGACCGGCCCGAACACCCCGGCAACGACCGCTTCGTCCTGTCCAAGGGACACGCCTCCCCGCTGCTGTACTCCGCCTACAAGGCGGCCGGCGCCGTCGACGACGACGAACTGCTCACCTTCCGCAAGCTGGGCAGCCGCCTTGAAGGCCACCCCACCCCGCAGCGGCTGCCGTGGGTGGAGACGGCCACCGGGTCGCTCGGCCAGGGGCTGCCCATCGGCGTCGGCATCGCCCTGGCGGGCAAGCGCCTGGACCACGCCGACTACCGCGTCTGGGTGCTGTGCGGCGACAGCGAGCTGGCCGAGGGGTCGATCTGGGAGGCCGCCGAGCACGCCGGGTACGAGCACCTGGACAACCTGACCGTGATCGTGGACGTCAACCGGCTCGGCCAGCGCGGTCCCACCCGGCACGGCCACGACCTGGACGCCTACGCCCGCCGCTTCCGCGCCTTCGACTGGCACACGGTCGAGATCGACGGCCACGACGTGGACGCGATCGACCGGGCCTACGGCGAGGCCGCCTCCACCAGGGGCCGGCCCACCGCGATCATCGCCCGCACCCTCAAGGGCAAGGGCGTCAAGGACACCGAGGACCGCGAGGGTCTGCACGGCAAGCCGCTGAAGGACCCCGACGAGGCGATCGAGGAACTCGGCGGCCCGCGCGACCTGCGCGTCCAGGTGCACGAACCGCCCTCCGCGCGCTCCCTGCACGCCGTGGGCGACGGCAGCCTCGAACTGCCCCGCTGGGAGCGCGGCGAGCAGGTCGCCACCCGCGACGCCTACGGACACGCGCTGGCCGCGCTCGGCACCGCGCGCGGCGACGTGGTGGCCCTGGACGGCGAGGTCGGCGACTCCACCCGCGCGGAGTTCTTCGCCAAGGAACACCCCGACCGCTACTTCGAGTGCTACATCGCCGAGCAGCAGATGGTCGCCACGGCGGTCGGCATGGCCCGGCGCGGCTGGGTGCCGTACGCCTCCACGTTCGCCGCGTTCCTGACCCGGGCGTACGACTTCGTGCGGATGGCCGCCGTCAGCGGTTCCGGGATCAACCTCAACGGCTCGCACGCGGGCGTGTCGATCGGTGAGGACGGGCCCAGCCAGATGGGCCTGGAGGACCTGGCCATGATGCGGACCGTGCACGGCTCGACCGTGCTCTACCCGTGCGACGCCAACCAGACCGCGCGGCTCGTCGCCACCATGGCCGGCCTGGACGGCATCCGCTATCTGCGCACCTCGCGCGGCGAGAGCCCGGTGCTGTACGGGCCCGACGAGGAGTTCCCGGTCGGCGGCAGCAAGGTGCTGCGCTCCTCGGACCGGGACCGGCTGACGATCGTCGCCGCGGGAGTCACCCTGCACGAGGCGCTCTCCGCCGCCGACTCCCTGGACCGGGAGGGCATCCCCGTGCGCGTCGTCGACCTGTACTCCGTCAAGCCCGTCGACCGGGCCACCCTGCGCGAGGCCGCCGAGGACACCGGGTGCCTGCTCACGGTCGAGGACCACCGGGAGGAGGGCGGCATCGGCGACGCGGTGCTCGACGCCTTCCTCGACGGCCGCCCGGTGCCCCGCCTGGTCCGGCTCGCGGTGCGCAGCATGCCGGGCTCGGCCACGCCCGCCGAGCAGCTGCACGCGGCGGGCATCGACGCGGAGTCCATCGCCGCCTCCGCCCGGCTCCTGGTGGAGGAAGCGGTGGTGCAGTGAGCTGAACCATCCGCACGACCAGTCGTGCCTGACCCCGCACCGCCGGCAGCCGGCGGTGCGGGGTCGACGAGCTGCGGGAGTCCGCCCGGCACACCGCCGAACACGCCCGGACGCGTCCCTGGTCCGGGCTGCCCGCATGCCGCCGGGCGCCGGGCCCCGCCCGGCGGCGACCGGATGCGCTGCGTGACTGAGGTTTGGCCAAGGAACCTGCGGCCACACGAAGAGGAGAGGTGGTCATGGCGAACACAGAGACCCCGAAAGAGCCGGAGGATCCGGAAGAGCCGGAGAACGCGGCGGAGTCGCAGGAACCACAAGAGCCCCGGAAGCCCCGGGGATCCCGGACAGCACAGAAGCCTCAGAGAACACAGAAGTCCCAGCAGTCGGGCAGCGGCCACCACGAGGGCCACCAGGCCCCGGCGCGGCCCCGGCCGATGGAGGTGCTGCGCGAGGCGCGCGCCCAGTTCGGCGAGCTGACCGGTCTCGCCCCGGAGTCCGTCACGAGTTTCGAGCGGACCGGGGACGGCTGGTCGCTGGAGCTGGAGGTCCTGGAACTGGCCCGCGTGCCCGACACGATGAGCCTGATGGCGAGCTACGAGGTCGCACTCGACCCCGAGGGCCAGCTCACCGGATACCGGCGGCTGAGCCGCTACGAACGCGGCCGGTCCGACGCCCGCAAGTCCGGCGGCCGCTGACCCGGGCGGCCCGGGGCACTCCATTTTCACACGGGAAACACACCTTTTTCCTTACGGGAAACACACCCTCACACGAGAAGAGGAGGCACGGTCGGCATGACCGTTGTCCCGGCACAGACGTCCGGTGGTGGAGGCGGCAGCAGCGGCCTCTACGACGTACTGGAACTCGTCCTCGACAGGGGACTGGTGATCGACGCGTTCGTGCGGGTCTCGCTGGTGGGCATCGAGATCCTGAAGATCGACGTACGCGTCGTCGTCGCCAGCGTCGACACGTATCTGCGCTTCGCCGAGGCGTGCAACCGGCTCGACCTGGAGTCGGGCCCGCACAAGACTCCGGGCCTGCCGGACATCGTCGGTGAGGTCACCGAGTCCGGCGCGCGCGGCAAGTCCAAGGGGGCGCTGTCCGGCGCCGCCCAGACCGTCTCCGACGCCTTCAAGCAGGCCCGCTCCGAGAGCTCGGGCGAGTCGGAGTCCCGTCCGCGACCGCGCAGGACCTCCTCGGCGCGCCGGAAGGAGGAGCAGGAGTGAGCACGTACGTCTACGGCATCACCGCCGCCTCGCACCCCGCGCTGCCCGAGGGACTGACCGGCATCGGCGACCCGGCCCGGCCGGTCCGCGTGCTGACGGCGGGCGAACTGGCCGCCGTGGTCAGCGACGCACCCGAGGACCTGCGCCCCAAGCGCCGGGAACTCCTCGCCCACCAGGGCGTGCTCGGGGAGGCGGGCGCCGCCGGCTGTGTGCTGCCCATGCGGTTCGGCAGCGTCGCGCCGGACGACGACTCCGTCACCGGTGTGCTCACCGAGCGCGCCGAGCACTACAAGGAACGCCTGCGGGCGCTGGACGGCAAGGTCGAGTACAACATCAAGGCCAGCCATGTGGAGGAGGCCGTCCTGCACCACGTGATGGCCGACAACCCGGAGATCAGGGCCCAGGCCGAGGCCAACCGGCAGGCCGGGGGCGGTAGTTACGACGACAAGATCAGGCTGGGCGAGATGGTCGCCGCGGCCGTCAAGGCCCGCGAGGCGGAGGACGGCGCCCTGGTGATCCGGGCGGTCGAGTCGCACGCGGCGGCGGTCAGCGAGGGCCCGGCGTCCACGGGCTGGCTCGTCAACGCCTCCTTCCTGGTCGGCCGCGACGAGGCGGCCGGCTTCCTGGAGGCCGCCGAACAGGCCCGCAAGGACCTGCCCCATCTCGAATTGCGCGTCAATGGCCCGTTGCCGCCCTACAGCTTCGTCGAGCCAGGCCCGGCCGAGCCCGCGGGCACAGCGGCGGGAGCCGACGCGGGAGCGGAGTGACGCCATGGGACTGATCTCGGAGGTGCTGCTGCTGCCGTTCGCACCGGCGCGCGGCAGCTCCTGGGCGATCAGACAGGTGCTGCGCGAGGCGGAGCGCATCTACTACGACCCGGCCACCGTCCGGGCCGAGCTGGCACGGCTGGAGGAGCGTCTGGAGGCGCAGGAGATCACCGAGGAGGAGTTCGACCGCCAGGAGGACGAGCTTCTGGACCGGCTGGAGATCGGCCTGCGCGGCGGCGCGGGGACGGGTGAGGGGACGGCACGATGAACCGAGTGGGACTGGGCCTCGCGATAGGGGCCGGATATCTGCTGGGGCGGACGAAGAAGGCGAAACTCGCCTTCGCGGTGGGCAGTCTGGTCGCGGGCAAGAAGCTGAACCTCGGGCCGCGCGCCCTGGCGGACCTGCTCAACCAGCAGCTCAAGGACAACCCCCAGTTCAAGGAGATCGGGGACCAGCTGCGCCAGGACCTGCGGGGCGTCGGCAAGGCGGCCTCCGGGGCGATGGTCGAGCGGCAGATGACGGCACTCGCCGACCGGCTGCACGGCCGTACGGCCCAGGTGCGCGACGAACTGGCCGGTGTGGTGCCGGACGGCGGTGCCGAGGACGGGCGCCAGGACGGCTACGACGACGGCGACGACGACTACGAGGATCGCGGCGAGGGCCGCGAGGCCGACGAGGACCCCGGGCAGGACACGCGGCGGGAATCACGGCAGGACAGGCGGGAGCAGCCCCGGCGGAAGGCGCCCGCGAAGAAGAGCCCCGCGGACCCCGCGAAGAAGGCGGCCCGCAAGGCACCGGCCGCGGAGCCCGCCGAGAAGGCGGCGAAGAAGGCCCCCGCCCGCAAGGCGGCGGCGAAGAAGACGGCCCCGGCCCGCAAGGCGGCCGCGAAGAAGACGGCCGCGTCCGGCCGGGCTCCTCGCACCGCCCGGTCCCGGTCGGCGAAGGGCGGCGGTGAACGATGACCGAGACCCTGGGATCCGCGGCCTCGACCGCGGGCAGGACGGCGGCCGGGGCGGCCAAGGGCAGCCCGCTGGGCGACCTGGCCCACAGCGAGGCCGCCGACCGGCTCAAGGCGGAGGCGCAGGAGTATCTGTCCGCCCAGGCCCAACGGCTGCTGGCCGGCCTCGGCCGCAAGCTCGGCGAGACCACCGGGAAGCTCAACGACATCGCCGAGGGCAACAGCCCCGGCTTCGCGCGCCTCGCCCTCGAAGGCGGCCGGAAGATCGCCGAGGGCAAGGGGCCGGTGCGCTCCGCGCTGGAGCTGGGCGCCTCGCACGCCAAGGACAGCGTGACGGGCGCCCTGAAGAACCTGGGCGGCGGCAAGGGCAAGGGCAAGCGCGGCGGCGGCAACAAGCCGATCGTCATCATCGAGTCCGTCGACGTCGGCGTACCGCTGCGCACCGCCTACGACCAGTGGACCCAGTTCCAGGACTTCAGCACCTTCGCCAAGGGCGTCAAGAGCGCGAGCCGTGCCGACGACACGCACTCCGACTGGCAGGCGAAGATCTTCTGGTCCAGCCGGAGCTGGAAGTCCCACACCGTCGAGCAGATCCCCGACTACCGCGTCCAGTGGACGTCGGAGGGCGCCAAGGGCACCACGAAGGGGGTCGTCTCCTTCCACGAGCTGGAGGAGAACCTGACCCGCGTCCTGCTGGTCATGGAGTACTACCCCAGCGGCCTCTTCGAGAAGACCGGCAACATCTGGCGGGCCCAGGGCCGCCGCGCCCGGCTCGACCTGAAGAACTTCGCCCGCTTCATCACCCTCAAGGGCGAGGCGGAGGACGGCTGGCGCGGGGAGATCCGCGACGGCGAGGTCGTCCAGAGCCACGAGGACGCGGTCGCCGAGGAGGAGAAGGCCGAGGGCACCGAGGAGGACCAGGAGGAGCCCGAGGACGAGGAACCCGAGGACGAGGGCGCCGAGGACGAGTACGAGCCTGAGGACGAGGCGGAGGACGAGTACGAAGAGGAGCCCGAGGACGAGGAGGAGCGCGACGCGCAGGACGAGGCGGAGGACGAGTACGAGGGCGAGGACGAGGCGGAGTACGACGACGAGTACGCCGAGGGCGGGAGCCGTCGATGACGACGCCGAGCAGGCTGCCGGACCCGTACGGCTCGGGAAGCGGCGCCAATCTGGCCGACATCCTGGAGCGGGTGCTGGACAAGGGTGTCGTCATCGCGGGCGACATCCGGATCAACCTGCTCGACATCGAACTGCTCACGATCAAGCTCCGGCTGGTCGTCGCCTCGGTGGACAAGGCCAAGGAGATGGGCATCGACTGGTGGGAGAGCGACCCGGCGCTCTCCTCCCGGGCCCGCCGCGACGAGCTCACCCGGGAGAACGCCGCGCTGCGCGAGCGGCTGGCGCGTCTGGAGGAGCTGGAACAGGGCAGCACGGTCCGCAAGGAGGCACCATGACGGGACTGCGGTACGTCTACGCCGTCTGCCGCCCCCTCGGCGCGCCCCTCCAGGCGCAGCTGACCGGGGTCGCGGGCGCGCCGGCCAAGTCGCTGGCCCACCACGGCCTGGTCGCCGTCGTCAGTGAGGTGCCGGAACGGGACTTCTCCGAGGAGGCGCTGCGCGCCCGTCTGGAGGACCTGGACTGGCTCGCCGCCACCGCCCGCGCCCATCAGGGCGTCATCGACGCGCTCACCGTCGTCACCACCCCGCTCCCGCTGCGGCTGGCCACGGTCTTCCGGGACGACAGCGGGGTGCGCGCGATGATCGAGTCCCGCGAGGAGCACTTCCGGCAGACCCTGGAACGCCTCCAGGGCCGGGTGGAGTGGGGCGTCAAGGTGTATGTGGAGCCCGAGCGGTCCGAGGAGCCGGCGGCCGCGGGCGCCGGGCGCAGGCCCGCGTCCGGCCGGGACTATCTGCGGCAGCGGCGGCAGGAGTCCCGGGCCCACGAGGACCGCTGGCAGCGGGCCGAGACGTTCGCCACCCGGCTGCACGGCAGGCTGTCGGCGTTCGCCGAGGAGTCCCGGCTGCACGCCCCGCAGAATCCCGCGCTCTCCGGCGCCGCCGGGCAGAACGTGCTCAACGCCGCCTATCTGGTGCCGCGCGCGCATTCCGAGGAGTTCGTGGAACTCGTGGACCGCACGAAGGACGAGGCACCGGGGCTGCGGGTGGAACTGACGGGCCCCTGGGCGGCGTACTCGTTCGCCGGGGAGAACCCCGAGGGCGATGCCGGGGGGAACCCATGACCGTCATCGAGCGCCGGGAGATCGCCCTGGTCGACCTGCTGGACCGGCTGCTGGCCGGCGGGGTCGTCATCACGGGCGACGTCACCCTGCGGATCGCGGACGTCGACCTGGTCCGGATCGACCTGAACGCGCTGATCAGCTCGGTGAACGCACAGGTGCCCTCGCCGTTCGGCCCCCTCAGGGCCGTCGAAGGGCCGCAGGAGCCCGTCGAACTTCCGGAGGAACCGTCGTGAGCGCGCGCAAGCGTCTGGAGCTGGAACCCGACACCGTCGAACGCGACCTGGTCAAACTCGTCCTCACCGTGGTCGAGCTGCTGCGCCAGCTCATGGAGCGGCAGGCGCTGCGCCGCTTCGACGTGGGGGACCTGTCCGAGGACCAGGAGGAGCGGATCGGTCTGACGCTGATGCTGCTGGAGGACCGCATGGCCGAGCTGCGCGACCGCTACGGACTGCGGCCCGAGGACCTGAACCTGGACCTCGGGCCGCTGGGACCGCTGCTTCCCCGGCAATGACCCGGCAATGCCCCGGGAACGACCGGTGATGACCAGTGACGACCGGTGACGACCCGGGACCGGGGAAGCCGGAGAGTCCGCGGGGGAATCAGCCTTCCTTGCGGCACAGAACCTCTCCGTGCAGGACCGCGAACCAGCCGTCCTCCTGCCGCCCCCACGCGCGCCAGGCCCCGGAGACGGCCCGCAGCTCCTCCTCGGTGGCGTGGCCGCCGGAGGTGGCCCGCTCGGCGTAGGCCGACGCCAGCGTGCGGTCGGCCCACAGCCCGCTCCACCACTCCCGCTCCTCGGCGGTGGCATAGGTCCAGGTGCCGGAGGTCGCCGTCACCACCGACTCCGGGAAGCCCGCCCGCAGCGCCCAGGAGCGCAGCCGCCGGCCCGCGTCCGGCTCACCGCCGTTGGCCCGCGCCACCCGCCGGTACAGGTCCAGCCAGTCGTCGAGCCCCGGCACCTCGGGGTACCAGGTCATCGCCGCGTAGTCCGCGTCCCGGACCGCGACGATCCCGCCCGGCCGCGTCACGCGCCGCATCTCGCGCAGCGCCCGCACCGGATCCCCGACGTGCTGGAGCACCTGATGGGCGTGGACCACGCAGAACGTGTCGTCCGGGTAGTCCAGGGCGTGCACGTCCGCCACGGCGAAGTCGACGTTGCCGAGCCCCCGTCCGGCCGCCGTGGCGCGGGCCTGCTCCAGGACGCCCGGCGCCCGGTCGACGCCCGTGACATGACCGTCGGGCACCAGTTCCGCCAGGTCGGCGGTGATGGTGCCGGGGCCGCAGCCGATGTCCAGGACCTTCATGTGCGGCTTGAGCGAACCGAGCAGGTAGGCCGCCGAGTTGGCGGCGGTGCGCCAGGTGTGCGAGCGCAGCACGGACTCGTGGTGCCCATGGGTGTAGACGGCCGTCTCCCGCGGTTCCGGCATGGCGGTACCCCTTCTCCTGACCTGTCCCCGCACGGGCCGCGCGGCCCGGGGGCGGTACGGATCACGGTACGCGCGCATGCCGAATGATGAGACCCGCGTTTCGGCATCCGGACTGACGATGCGTCAGTGACGGTAGGGTCAGGCGTCGGGCAGCGGCCGGTAGACCGTCAGCGCCTCGGGCAGCTTCTCCAGGCGCACCTCGCCCTCCACCTCGGTGACCTCGCCGTCGTACGCGAGGAGGGTGCCCGGCTCCAGACCGGCCAGCCGCAGCCGGCGCACCTGGACGGCCGCGTGGGCGGGGGAGCGCGTCAGCGGGCCCGCGAGCGCGGCCGACAGCAGCCGCAGCGCGGGCCTGCGGCCCCCGTGCACCACCCGGACGTCCAGCACCCCGTCGGCCAGGTCGAGGCGGCGGCCCGGCGCGAGCCCCATGCGGTGGTACGTGCCGTTCCCGGCGAACAGCAGCCACATCGGACGGCAGCGGCCCTGCACCTCCGCCTCCAGCGGATGGCGGTCCGCGCGCAGCACCCGCAGCGCCGCCAGCAGCCCGGCGGGCCAGCCGCCGATCCGGTCCGTCCACCGCTCACGCAGCCGCACCAGCTCCGGGTACACCCCGAGACTGAAGGTGTTGAGGAAGATGCCCTGCCCGCGCCCCGAGGTGAAGCGGCCCACGTCCACCCGCACCCCGTGGCCGTGCCGCACCGCCCGGCCCAGGTCCTTGGCATCCTCCACGCCCAGGTCGTACGCGAAGTGGTTGAGCGTGCCGCCGGGCAGCACCGCGAGCGGCAGACCGTGGCGCAGGGCCGTCTCGGCGGCGGTGTTCACGGTGCCGTCGCCGCCGCACACACCGAGCACCACGGCCCGGCCCGCCGCCTCCTCCAGCGCGTCCCCGACGTCCTCCGGCGCGCACTCGACGACCTCCGCCTTCGGCAGCACGTCCCGCAGGGCGCGGGCCCGGTCCGAGGTGCCGGAGGCGTCGTTGGCGACCAGCACCAGCCCCTCGCCCTCCGCCAGCGCGGGCACCTCGGCCCGCGGCCGGGCGGGCGGCACCAGCTGGGCGCGGGCCGGGACCAGTCCCCGTACGGCGAACGCGGCCCCCGCGCCGAGGGCCGCGCCCGCCAGCACGTCGCTCGGGAAGTGGACGCCGGTGTAGACGCGGGAGGCCGCCACCGAGACGGCCAGCGGCGCCACCGCCGCGCCCCAGCCCGGAGACTCCAGGGCCACCCCGGTCGCGAAGGCGGCGGCGGAGGCCGCGTGCCCGGACGGGAAGGAGGTGGTGATCGGCTGCCGCCCCAGCCGGCGCACCAGCGGCACCGGGCCCAGGTCCGGGCGCGGCCTGCGTACCGAGCGCTTGCCGAGCGTGTTCACGGTCAGCGAGGCCAGCCCCAGCGAGGCCAGGCCGCGTGCGGCGGCCCGGCGGGCGCGCGGGGTGCGGCTGGCCGCGACCGCCGCCGCCGTCGCGAACCACAGCACGCCGTGGTTGGCGCTCCGGCTCAGCCGGGGCAGCACCGGGCCCGCGCCCGGCCAGCGGCGCCCGGCCGCCGCGCGGAACAGCCACGCGTCCGCGGCGAGCAGTCGGGTCAGGCCGGTACGGGCGCCGCGGCCCGCGGCGGCGGGGGAGGTGAGGTCGAGATCTGGGCTCATACAGGCACCGATACCCTGAAGCGGCCGTTTCTTGTGCGCGGGCCGGACCCGGCCCCGGGCGCGCACGGCACGCCCCTGCCCCCGCACCCGGGACCACCTATGCGTCTGCTCCTCGTCCGCCACGGCGAGACCCCGTCCAACGTCGCCTCGCTGCTGGACACGGCCGCCCCGGGGCCCGGCCTGACCGCACTCGGCACCCGGCAGGCCGCCGCGCTGTCCGAGGCGCTCGCCGACGAGGACATCGAGGCGCTGTACGCCTCCACCCTGGTGCGCACCCAGCTCACCGCCGCCCCGCTCGCCGCCGCCCGCGGCCTCGGCGTGCACATCCGCGACGGCATCCGCGAACTGGCCGCGGGCGACCTGGAGCGCGAACCGGGCGACACCCAACGCGGGCGGCTCTACCTGCGTACGGTCCTGGCCTGGGCGGACGGCGAGCGCGCGCTGCGGATGCCGGGACCGGGCGGCGAGAGCGGCACCGAGGTACTGGCCCGCTACGACGCGGTCGTCGCCGAGGCCGCGGGCAGCGGCGCCCGGACCGTCGCCATGGTCAGCCACGGCGCGGCCATCCGCCTGTGGACCGCCGTCCGCGCCCGCAACCTGGACGCGGACTTCGCCGCCGCCCACCCGCTGCGCAACACCGGCGTGGTCGTCCTGGAGGGCTCGCCCGGTGACGGCTGGCGGGCGCTGTCCTGGGCGGGCGCGCTCGTCACGCCCGCGCGCGAGGGCGGGCCCGCGGGCCGCCCGGTCGACGCCGGATGACCGGGTGCGCGGACCGCTGACCGGTTAAGGGTTTGCCGCCGCCCCGGGCGCGCCCGCACAATGCGTGACCATGGGACATCTGGAAGCCGCGCACCTGGAGTACCACCTGCCCGACGGGAGGACGCTCCTCGGCGACGTGTCCTTCCGGGTGGGCGAGGGAGCGGTGGTCGCCCTCGTCGGGCCCAACGGAGCGGGCAAGACGACCCTGCTGCGGCTGGTCTCCGGTGAGCTGAAGCCGCACGGCGGCACCGTCACCGTCAGCGGCGGCCTGGGCGTGATGCGCCAGTTCGTCGGCTCGGTCCGGGACGAGACGACCGTACGCGACCTGCTGGTGTCGGTCGCGCCGCCGCGCGTGCGGGAGGCCGCCCGCGCCGTCGACGCGGCCGAGCATGCCCTGATGACCGTCGACGACGAGGCCGCCCAGCTGGGGTACGCCCAGGCGCTCGCCGACTGGGCCGAGGCCCGCGGCTACGAGGCCGAGACCCTGTGGGACATGTGCACCACGGCCGCGCTCGGCGTGCCCTACGAGCAGGCGCAGTGGCGGCAGGTGCGCACCCTGTCCGGCGGCGAGCAGAAGCGGCTGGTCCTGGAGGCGCTGCTGCGCGGCACCGACGAGGTGCTGCTGCTCGACGAGCCCGACAACTACCTCGACGTGCCCGGCAAGCGCTGGCTGGAGGAGCGGCTGCGGGAGACCCGCAAGACGGTCCTGTTCGTCTCCCACGACCGGGAACTGCTCGCCCGCGCCGCCGAGAAGATCGTCTCGGTCGAGCCGGGACCGGCCGGAGCCGACGCCTGGGTGCACGGCGGCGGCTTCGCCACTTACCACGAGGCCCGGCGCGAGCGCTTCGCCCGCTTCGAGGAACTGCGCAGGCGCTGGGACGAGAAGCACGCCCAGCTGAAGAAGCTGGTGCTCAACCTGCGCCAGGCCGCCACCGTCAGCCATGAGCTGGCCTCCCGCTACCAGGCCGCCCAGACCCGGCTGCGCAAGTTCGAGGAGGCCGGGCCGCCGCCGGAGCCGCCGCGCGAGCAGGACATCCGGATGCGGCTCAAGGGCGGCCGCACCGGCATCCGGGCCGTCACCTGCCAGGGCCTGGAGCTGACCGGCCTGATGAAACCGTTCGACCTGGAGGTCTTCTACGGCGAACGGGTCGCCGTCCTCGGCTCCAACGGCTCCGGCAAGTCGCACTTCCTGCGGCTGCTGGCCGGCGGGGACGTCGCGCACACGGGCGCGTGGAAGCTGGGCGCGCGCGTGGAGCCCGGCCACTTCGCCCAGACCCACGCCCACCCCGAGCTGGCCGGGCGCACCCTCCTGGACATCCTGTGGACCGAGCACTCCCAGGACCGGGGCGCCGCCATGTCCCGGCTGCGCCGCTACGAGCTGACCGGCCAGGCCGAGCAGTCCTTCGACCGGCTCTCCGGCGGCCAGCAGGCCCGCTTCCAGATCCTGCTGCTCGAACTGGCGGGCGCCACCGCCCTGCTCCTGGACGAGCCCACCGACAACCTCGACCTGGAGTCCGCCGAGGCCCTCCAGGAGGGCCTGGAGGCGTACGAGGGCACCGTCCTCGCCGTCACCCACGACCGCTGGTTCGCCCGCTCCTTCGACCGCTACCTGGTCTTCGGCAGCGACGGCCGGCTCCGCGAGACGGCGGAACCGGTCTGGGACGAGCGGCGGGTGGAGCGGGCGCGGTAGGTCCTTCCGCGCGGCCGGACCGGCGGCGCGTCCGGGAAGGGCACGGTGCGGCTCACCGCCAGCGCAGGATGGCGCCCAGGCCGCCGCTCGGCGCGGCGCCCGCGGGCAGGGGGGCCACCGGGGTCAGGGACAGTGCCGCGGCGTCCGTGGTCACCGCCGCGCGGATCAGGGCGTCGTCGGCGCGCGTCGCCCACGCGTGCCGTTCGCCGAGCGTCCGCAGCTCCCCGCGGCGCGCCGCCAGCTGGTCCGGGTCCTCGCCGACCCACACCTCGCGGTGGGCGTCCGCCGCCTCGGGGCGGATCAGCAGCTCCTCGATACGGTGCTCGCGGGCCGCCTCGACCAGCGCGGGCACCCCTTCCACGGCCCCGGCGCGGCCCGCGTCGTCGGGCGCGCGGGCGGCCCGGAACCGGTCCAGCTCCCCGTCGATCCGGTCGCGTACGTGCTCGGCGCGCAGTTGCTCCACGTCCTCGTCCAGCAGCCTGCTCCCGAAGCCGTGGGTGGCCTCCACCACGCGGTCGTGCAGCCGCTCGGGCAGCCGTGCGCGCACCTCGTGCCGCTCCCGCTGCTCACCGACCACGATCATCAGATCGGCCCGGGTCTCGTCCTGGCAGACGCTGAGCGCGTCGGCGATCTCGGCGGCGTTGTGCTCCCAGGTGTTCTCGACCTTCAGCTGGAAGTGCCGCTCCGACCAGTCGGCACCGCTGGTGCGGTGCAGGGGCCACTGCCGCCCTGTCACCGTGCCGGCCTCCCGGCGGCCCAGCGCGCTGCGCAGCTCGAAGTCGGCGCCCTTGCGGTCGACGTAGGCCACGATCGCGACCGGGTCCTCGCCCGCCAGGTCCAGCAGCGGCCCCACCCGGGGCAGCGGACCCCACTCGGCCCGGCTGCCGCCCTGCGGCGGACGGGCGAGACGCGGGTCAAGGACGACCGTCCCGGACCGGGCGAAGAAGGCCCGCCCGTGCGGGTCGGGGGAGTGGCGCAATTCCTCGACCGCCTCCTCGACGGCCCGGCAGGTCGCCCCGTCCGCGCCCCGCTGCGCCAGGTCACCGGCCATCGCCCGCGCCGTCAGACGCAGCTCGTGCGCGCTGTCCTGCGTGGGACGGGAGGTGTCGACGTACACGGAGGCCCAGGGGCCCGGGTGTTCGTACAGTGGATGGAGAAAGGCGAGCTCCATGGCTCCCTCCCGGATCGGATGCCGGTCGGTGGCGGTGTGCGCCGGGCGGGTACCCGGGCCGCATGGACGAACACGACGAGCGGGGCAGCACCATGACCGGAGTCGACCCGGGCCGCCTGGACGACCAGCAGCTCATGAAGGAGCTGGAGACCATCCACCGCACGCGCCACGACACCCTGCTGTACGGCTCCGACGACGCGCTGCGGGCCCACAACGGCCGTATGGCCCAGCTGGAGGGCGAGTACCTGCGGCGCAACCCGCGGCGGCTGGTCGCGGCCGGGCGGACCCGGGAGGGCGCGCGGGAGCGCTGAGGCCCCCGCCCCGTCGTCCCGGCCCCGGTGTCCCGGCGCGCACCCCGGCACAGCCGTGCCCGCCGGCCCGCTCGCCGTTCTGCACGGCCGCGGGCGGCGGGCACGGCGGGCACGGCGGGCACGGTCGGCGCCGCGCCGACGGCCGGTTCAGCCGCCGTTCGGCCCCTGCTGCGCGAGCACGTCGAGGAACGCCGCGTCGAACGCCTTGAGGTCGTCCGGCTTGCGGCTGGTGACCAGCGTGTTCGGGCCGTTCGTGCAGATCTGCACCTGCTCGTCGACCCAGGTGCCGCCCGCGTTGCGGATGTCCGTGCGCAGACTCGGCCAGGAGGTCAGCACGCGGTCGCGCACGACATCGGCCTCGACCAGGGTCCAGGGCGCGTGGCAGATCGCCGCGACCGGCCTGCCCCGGTCGAAGAAGCTCTTGACGAACGCCACGGCCCTCTCGTCGGTGCGCAGGAAGTCGGGGTTGGCCACGCCGCCCGGCAGGACCAGCGCGTCGAACGAGTCGGCGGAGGTGTCCCCGACGACCTCGTCGACGGGGAACGTGTCCGCCTTGTCCAGGTGGTCGAAGCCCTGGACCTCGCCCGCCCGTGTGGACACCAGCACGGGTTCGTGCCCGGCGCCCTCGGCCGCCTTCCACGGCTCGGTCAGCTCGACCTGTTCCACGCCCTCGGGTGCGGTCAGAAAAGCGATGCGCATGATGGTTCGGAGTCCTTCCGTCGCCTGTCCGGAGTCTCTCGGCCGCCTGGCGGCCGGGCGTCAGGCGCGTTCGTGGTGGGTCACTTCCTCGGCCAGCTCCTGGACGTTGGCGTACCGCGTCCGGCGCGGCAGCCGCTGCACGGCGTCGGCCAGCGCGTCCGGCGCGTTCTTGCGGCGCAGTACGCGGGCCAGCTCGCCCGGGTCCGCCGGGAAGGCGCTGCGGCCGAGGATCCTGGCCAGTTCCAGGCGCACGGTCTCCAGGGAGGCCCGGGAGCCGCCCGGGGTCACCGGTCCGCCCCACACCTCGGGGTCGTCCTCGGCGGTCGGCTCCGGGTCGTGCCACTCCTCGCTCCGCGTGGGGTGACCGGACCGGAGCAGGCCCTGCAACTCGTGCTTCATCTCTTCGTCACGGTGGACACTCAGCCGGTCGCTGCCTCGCTGCATGTCTCCCTCCAGCTCCAGATCGTCGGGGATGGCCTGCCGCGTACCCGTGCACGCCGGGCCGACACGGCCTTTCCGGCCCGGATGCCGGAGTTCGCGGCGCCCGCCGGGACGCGCGCCGCCCACCGGCGCGCGAGATCACCCGATAGGCCGCCGCCGTCCCGCGAATGGTGCCCGGCCGCGCGCGCCGGGCGGCGCCCGGGGCTGTGATGGCGGAAGGGAGAGGCACGGCCACCGCGCCCGCCCCTTCCGGGCCCCTGGCCCCGTCCGTCCCGTGCCGCACTGTCCGCCCCTCACCCGCACACCGTCCGCCGTCCGCCGGTCCGAGGAGTTCCGCCCATGCGCCGTACCGCCACCCGCGCCCTGCCCGCCGCCGTCCTGGCCGCGCTGGGGGTCATAGCGGGCTCCGCCGCGCAGGCCGCCGCCGTGTCCCCGGCCGTGCCCCCGGACTCCGTCCGGCAGGCGGCGGGCCCCGGCGCGGCCCTCGCGGAGGGAGCCGTGACGGAGCGGAGCACGGGCGCCGGAGTCCGTGCGGCCGGGGCGCGGAGCGGCGCGGCGGCCGGGCCCACGCCCGCGCAGGACGGTCCGCCGGACGGCGGGCCGGGTACGGGAGTCCGCGAGGCCGCCCCGGCCCCCGCCCTCGTACCCGACCCGCCGGACGGGTCCGGCGGGGACGACGGCGCGCTCCAGGACCCCGCCGACGACCCGGTGCTCCAGGACGCGCTGGCCCACGACCCGGCCCGCGAGGCGGCCTCCCCGGACCCCCTCCGGGATCCGCTCGCCGGCACCGGCCCCCAGATCGGCACCGTGCCCGGCGCCCCGGTCACCGGCCCGTCCCCGTACGCGTACGACCCCGCCCACGGCACCTCCCCGGCCCAGGACGGCCGGGACCAGGCGCCCCGCGCCACGCCCTCGCGTACGCCCGGCCGGGACGCGGCCGCCACCCGGGCCCCGGGCCGCGACACGCCCCCGCGCGACCAGCCGGGCCGCACCCCGGGGTCCGGCTGCGCCGGGGACACGGGCGCGGGCCGGGACGGCGGACCCGACGGCGCCCTGGGCAGGAGCGGGTACGACGGCGGCGACGACCGGCCGGGGTCGGACGACCCGTGCCGGGGGGCGGCGGCCGAGCACGGGGTGCAGGCCGGTACGGGCGGCTCCTTCACCGCCTCCCTGCCCGCCCTGATCGGCGGCGGCGTCCTCATCGCGATCGCGCTCTGCGGCGCCGCCCACCGGATGTGGCGGCGCAGGCGGGCGGACGGCTGACCGGGCCCGCAGGACACGGCATGCCCCCGCACGGAACCGCTCCCTCCACGGCCGCCGCACACACCGCGCCGCGACCGGCCTCCGATGGGACGCCGTGCCCCGGGGTACCCGCACGCCAGGTGCGCCGGTCCGGACCGTACGGAGTCGCCTTCCGCACGGGACGCGGCGGCGGACCGGCGGGGCCGGGTGCCGCCGTACGGGCCGCGTCCGAGGCGCCGGGCCCGTACGGCACCACGGCGGGCCCGTACGGCACCACGCCGGGCCCGTACGGCACCACGGCGGTACGGCACGGTGTCCGGCACGGCAGCCGGACCGGACCCGGTGTCCGGCCCGGCACCAGGGACTGCGCGGAGGTGGCGGCCATGCGGCGGACGGTCCCCGAGGGGCACGGCCACGGACCGGTGCGCTACGGGCCCTCGGCGCTGCCCGACGACGGGCTGCCGGTGCTGCCGGAGCTGTGCGAGGCGCTGGCCGCCGCCGCGGGACGGCGCCACGACCGGCCGATCGGCGGCGGCGCCGCGCTCCTGGACGCCGCCGCCGGACACTGGGCGCGGCGCGGGCTAGCGACCCGGCCCGAGCGGGTGGCCGCCGCGCCCGGCGCACCCTCCCTGCTGCTCGCCCTGACCGCGGCGCTCGGCGGCGACGTCCTCGTGCCCCGGCCCTGCGCCGCCTGGTGGGCGCCGTCCGCGCGGCTGCTCGGCAGGCCCGCCTTCTCCGTCGCGACACCGGCCGGGAGCGGCGGTGTACCGGACCCGTACGCCCTGCTGGAGACCGTGCGCAGGGTCCGCGCCGAGGGCGGGGACCCGCGACTGCTGGTGCTGTCCGTCGCGGACGACCCGACCGCCACCGTGGCCCCGCCGGAACTGCTGCACCAGACCGTCGAGGCCGCCGCGGGCGAGGGGCTGCACCTGGTGGCCGACGAGACCTGGCGCGACACCGTGCACGCGCCGCACGGCACGGTGCTGCTCAGCCCCGCCGAGATGCTGCCCGAGCGGGTCACCGTCGTCACCGACCTCGCCGGGGCCTTCCTGCCGGGCGGCTGGCCCGCCGCGCTCGCCCGCTTCCCGGCCGGCGCCACCGGCGACGCCCTGCACGCGCGCGTGCTGGACGTCCTCACCGCGCTGGACGCCCGGATCGCCGAACCCGTCGCCGCCGCTGCCGCCTACGCGCTGGACGAACCCGCGCCCGTCACCGCCCGCCGCGCCGCCACCGTGCGCCTGCACGCGCGCGTGGCCCGCGCCGTGCACGCCGCCGTGGTCGGCGCGGGCGCCCTGGCACCGCCGCCGCAGGCGGGCCGCCACCTGTACGCCGACCTCGGCCCGCTGCGTCCCGCGCTCACCGCCCTCGGGGTCGGCGACGCGCAGGAGCTGGAGGACTTCCTCGGCGCCCGGCTGGGCATCGCCGCGCCCGGCGGCCACCGGTTCGGGGACGGCCTCGGAGCCCTGCGGGTCCGGCTGTCCTGCGCGGACCTGCTCGGCGGTACGGACGAGGAGCGCGCGGCCTGCCTCACGTGCCCCGATCCCCTGGAACTGCCGCACCCGCGAAGCGCGTTGATCTCCTTGAGGTCCGCCTTCGACGGTCTCCGTGACGATGCTCGGCGATGGGAGCCTCCTCGATGACGCAGCAGTCCGAGCCGACCACGACCCCGACCGCCGAGCCGATCCCGACCACCGCCCCCACGCCCCCGTCCCCGACCACCACCCCCGCATCCCCATCCCCATCCCCATCCCCGCCCCCGTCCGCCGCCGCCACGGCCACGCGCCCCGGCGGTGCCCCCGCCCCGTTCCCGCCGCTGGCCGAGCCGCGCCCGCTGGGGGAGCGGCGGGTGTGGCCGCGCGCCTTCCACGACCGGCTCACCGCCCCGCTGCCCGGTCTCAAGGCCCTCGCCCGGTTCGCCCGGGAGGGCGCGGTGCGGCCGGGCCGGGAGGGACTGGCCGACGTCCCGCTGCTGCCGTACGAACCGGGGCCGCTGCCCCGCGTGGACCACCGCACCGTCGCCGTCACCTGGGCCGGGCACGCGAGCTGGGTGGTGCGCATCGGCGGGCTGACCGTCCTGACCGACCCCGTGTGGTCCCGCCGCATCGTCGGCACCCCCGCCCGCATCACCCCCGTCGGCGTCCCCTGGGAGGCGCTGCCGCCCGTCGACGCGGTCGTCATCAGTCACAACCACTACGACCACCTGGACGCCCCGACCCTGCGCAGGCTCCCGCGCGACACGCCCGTGTTCGTGCCCGCCGGACTCGGCCGCTGGTTCCACCGCCGCCGGTTCACCCGCGTCACCGAGTTGGACTGGTGGGAGGCGGCCGAACTGTCCGGGGTCCGCGTCGACTTCGTGCCCGCCCACCACTGGTCCAAGCGCACCCTCACCGACACCTGCCGCAGCCTGTGGGGCGGCTGGGTGCTCACCGCGCCCGACGGTCAGCGCGTGTACTTCGCGGGCGACACGGGCTACGGCCACTGGTTCGAGCGCATCGGCCGCCGCTACCCCGGCATCGACCTGGCCCTGCTGCCCATCGGCGCCTACGACCCGCGCTGGTGGCTCAGCGACGTGCACTGCGACCCGGAGGAGGCCGTCCGCGCCGCCCAGGACCTC
The DNA here is from genome assembly GCF_000373685.1 of Streptomyces sp. PsTaAH-124. Classification (NCBI taxonomy): domain Bacteria; kingdom Bacillati; phylum Actinomycetota; class Actinomycetes; order Kitasatosporales; family Streptomycetaceae; genus Streptomyces; species Streptomyces sp. PsTaAH-124. Next base: position 282,996 of record NZ_KB892209.1, read on the forward strand.
GGCGCGCGCCGGATGGCCCCGATGCACTGGGGCGCCTTCGTGCTCTCCGCCGAACCCGTGCTGGAACCCCTCACGCGCGTCCGCGCCGCCTGGCACCGGGCCGGTCTGGCCCGCGAGGACCTGTGGGACCTCCCGGTGGGCGCCTCGGCGGTCCTGCCGTCCTGACCGGCGCGCGGCCTCGCCAGGAATTCCTGCGCACCCCCTGCGGGCACTGTCCCGCCCCGCCGGTCAGCCCGAGCGGTGCACCGGCGCCGAGCGGCGCAGCCGTCGCCACACCGCCGGGGCCGCGCCGACCAGCACGGTCACGGCGATCGCGGCGGCCACGCCCTCCCACGGCTCCCGGAACAGCGACCCGCCGAGGATGCCGATCACCTGGTACGTCGCCGCCCAGGCGAGACAGGCGGGCAGGTTGCCCCGGGAGAAGCGGCGCAGCGGCCACTGGGCCAGCAGACAGGCCAGCATCACCGGTATGCGCCCGGCCGGCACCAGCCGGGAGAGGACCAGCACCGCCACACCGTGCTCGGTGAGCTTCTCCTGCGCCTGCGCGAGCCGGTCCTCGGGGGCGCGCGAGCGGATCGCCTCCAGCCAGCGCGAGCCGTTCTTCGAGCCGAGCCCGCGCCGCCCCAGCCAGTACAGCGCGGCGTCCCCGAGGAACGCGGCCAGCGCCGCCGTCACGAACACCAGCGCCAGCGAGAACGGCGCCGTCTGGTGCACGGCGACCACCGCCGCCGAACTGACCAGCGCCCCGGTCGGCACCACCGGCACCAGCGCCCCGATCAGCACCAGCAGGAACAGCGAGGGATAGCCGAGTGCCTGCTGGGTGGACTCCGGCGGCACCACCGTCGTGACGGCGGCGGCGAGCCGTATCACCGGGCGACCTCCGGCCGTACGCTCTCCCCGTGCCCGAGCCGGTGCACCGCCACCTGGGGCGCGCGCAGCGCGGCATGGCGCACGAACTCCTCGCCCGGCGCGTAGAACTCATGGGGGCGCACGGCGTCCATCCCGATCGGCCAGTACGTGCCGTAGTGCACCGGGACGGCGCTGCGCGGCGCGAGCCGGGCCAGCGCCTGCGCCGCCCGCCCGGCGTCCAGATGGCCTTCCCCGAGGTACGGCCCCCAGCCGCCCACGGGCAGCAGCGCCACGTCCACCGGCCCGACCTCCTCGGCCATCGTCTCGAACAGGCCGGTGTCCCCGGCGAAGTACGTCCGGGCGGCGCCCTCGACGACGTAGCCGAGCGCCGGTGAGCGGTGCGGTCCCACGGGCAGCCGGCGCCCGTCGTGGCGCGCGGACACCACCCGGACCACGAGCCCGCCCGCCTCGAACCGGTCGCCGGGCGCCACCTCGGTGATCCGCAGCCCGGCCAGCCGGCGCAGCCCCGGCACCGCCCGCGCCGCGCCGCGCGGCACCAGCACGCGGGTGCCCGGGGCGAGCCGGGCCAGCGAGGGGAGGTGCAGATGGTCGGCGTGCAGATGGGAGACGAGCGCGAGGTCGGCCTGCCAGGCGTCCGGCGGCGGCGGTGCGCCCCGGCGGCGGCGCAGATGCGCGAGCCGGCGGGCGAACAGCGGATCGGTCAGCACACGCACGCCCGAATCCTCGACCGTGCACGTCGCGTGACCCCACCAGGTGATCTCCACCGGCACCTTCTTTGCCTCCTTCGCGCGACTCCCCCTGAGCCTACGTGCAGGGGTAGGGTCGGCGGGCAGAACCCGGAGGTGAGGGAGACTCCATGGGAGATGTGCGGGACGCTCGCGGCCAGGGCGTCGCGACGCCGGTCCGCGTGACGGCGATCGCCAGTCTGACCCCCCTGGAGGAGCTGAACGAGGACCCCTTCCTCGTGGACTCCCGCAGTCAGTACGCGATGTGCGCAAGCTGGGCCGCCGAGCACGGCTATGTGATCGCGCGGGAACTGCTCGTGGGCGGGCTGCGCACCGACCACCGCGCCCTGTGGGAAGGCGTACGGCCGGGCCTGGACCTGTTCGTGGCGCCCAGCCGCCGGGTGCTGGAGCGGGCGCTGTCCTCCGTGGAGGAGTTCACCGCGGAGTGCGCGCGGCGCGGGGTGCGCGTGGAGACGGTCGGCACCGCCGAACCCTGCTACGACGCCCAGATGAAGGCCCGCGTCCACCGCCGCCTGTCCATGCCGACGGCGGGCTACGACGGCCGCTGACCGGCTCTGACGCGCCGCCCGGCCCGGCGGGGCCCGGCCGCCTGTGGACAACGGGCCGGTGGGGGCCCGCGGCCTGTGGACGACGGGCCGGTGCGCTCCGGCCGTGTGACAAGCTGGACCGGGCCCGTGCGGACGACCCGGGCCGGGACGTGAGGTGCGGACGTGCGAGGCGGGTGGTGGCGGCGGGCCGCCAGTCAGGCGGGACGGAGCATCACGGTGTGGGCCGTCTCCACGGTCACCATGCTGGTGCTCGCCGGGATCCTGCCGGACTTCCGGCTCCAGTCGGCCGACGGCGACAGCGCCACCACCATCGCGGTGACCGCGGCCCTGGGCGCCGGTGCCTTCGGTGTCCTCTCGGCCGTCGTCTGGCCGCTGCTGGTCCGGCTGCTGCTGCTCGTGCCCGCGCTGGTCCTCGGGCTGCTGGTGTTCTTCCTCAACGGCTCGCTGCTGCTGCTCGCCCTGCGCGTCAACCCCTCCGGGCACCCGCAGGCGGCCCCCGAGACCGCCGTCATCGTGGCCGCGGTGATGTCCGCGGTGGCCTCCGCCACCGGCGGCGCCCTCGCCGTGCGCGACGACGAGGCGTACCGCCGCAGACTCCACCGGCTCGCCGACCGCCGCCGCAGACGGCAGCCGCCCTGCTCGGGCACGCCCGGCACGGTCCTGATCCAGCTCGACGGCGTCGGCCACGACGTGCTGCGGGACGCCGTGGACCAGGGCCTCATGCCGACCGTCGCCCGCTGGCTGGGCACCGGCACCGGCGCGGAGACCGCCCCGGGCGCCGCCGCGGACATCACCCCGGGCCGCCCGCCCACCCACCGCCTCACACCCTGGCGCACCGACTGGTCCAGCCAGACCGGCGCGAGCCAGCTCGGCATCCTGCACGGCAGCAACCACGACATCCCCGCCTTCCGCTGGTACGAGAAGGACACCGGCGAGGTCATGGTCTGCAACCGGCCGGCGAGCGCGGTCGAGCTCCAGCGCCGCGCCGTCGCCCGCACCGGCGACGACGGACTCCTCGGCGACGACGGCGCCAGCCGCGGCAACCTGTTCAGCGGCGGCGCCGGGGAACTGGCCCTCGTGCTGTCCGTCTCCGCGCGCCGCGGCCGCGGCACCCGCTCCCGCGCGGGCTACTTCGCCTACTTCTGCGACCCCGCCAACGCGGTGCGCACCGCCCTGTCCTTCGGCGCCGAGGTGGTCCGCGAGATCGGCGAGTCGCTGCGCGCCCGCGTCCGGGGGCAGCGCCCGCGCGTCTCCCGCGGCGGGCTGTACCCGCTCGTCCGCGCCTTCGCGACCGTCGTCGAACGGGACGTCGTCGTGGCCGCCGTGATGGGCGACCTGCTCGCGGGCCGCACCGCCGTCTACGCCGACCTGGTCGCCTACGACGAGGTCGCCCACCACTCTGGACCGCACAGCCGGGACGCCGCGAAGGTGCTGCGCCGCCTGGACCGTTCCCTGGCGCTGATCGAGAAGGTCGCCGAGCACGCCCCGCGCCCCTACCGGATCGTCGTCCTGTCCGACCACGGCCAGAGCCCCGGCGAGACCTTCCACGCCCGCTACGGCCTCACCCTCGGCGACCTGGTCCGGGCCGGCTGCGGACTGCATGTGCCCCGCAGGGCCGAGCGCACCCGCAGCGGCGCCGAGGCGCGGGCCGCCGTCCGGGCCGCGCTGCGCCGCCCGGCCGAGGAGCCGCGGGAGCGGCAGCCCGCAGGCCGCCGCAGCGAACCCGTCGTCCTGGCCTCCGGCAACCTGGGCCTGGTCTCCTTCCCGGACGTCCCGCACCGCATGAGCCGCGAGGAGATCGACGCCCGCCACCCCGCGCTGCTGCCCACCCTCGCCAACCACCCCGGCGTCGGCTTCCTGCTGGTGCGCAGCGAGGAGCACGGGGGCGTGGTGCTCGGCGCGCGCGGCGCGGAGACACCCCTCGCCGCCCTCGGCACCGATCCCGGACCGCTGGCCGTGTTCGGACCCGGCGCGGCCGACGCGGTGCGCCGCACCCACTCCTTCCCGCACACCGCCGACATCATGGTCAACTCCTGCCACGACCCGGACGACGGCGAGGTGCTCGCCTTCGAGGAGCAGATCGGTTCCCACGGCGGGCTCGGCGGGCAGCAGGGCCGCCCCTTCCTGCTGTCGCCGCTGCTGTGCTCCCCGCCGGCCGAGGGCGGCGCCGAGATCGTCGGCGCCGAGCAGGTCCACCGGGTCCTGCGCCGCTGGCTGGCGGAGGCCGCCGCTGCCGCCGACGCCCCGCGGGTGCCGCGTCCGGCCCGGCCGGAGGAGGAGCGGGCCGCCTGACCGCTCGGCCCGCGCACGAGGCCGGACGGAGAACGTCGGGCGGCGCACCCCGTTCGGCGGGTACGCGCGGCGCGGATGTGATCGGATAGGGGCGAACGAACCCCGGAAACGGGTACCTAGGCGAAAGGTATGGAACACACCGTGGCAACCACGCGCACCGCTCACACCGTCTGGGAAGGCAACCTGCTTCAGGGCAACGGCGTCGTCACCTTCGACTCCTCCGGTATCGGCGAGCAGCCGGTGTCGTGGCCGTCGCGCGCCGAGCAGGCCAACGGCAAGACCAGCCCCGAGGAGCTGATCGCCGCCGCCCACTCCAGCTGCTTCTCGATGGCGCTGTCGCACGGCCTGGCCGGTGCCGGCACCCCGCCCACCAAGATCGAGACCAAGGCGGACGTGACCTTCCAGCCCGGTGAGGGCATCACCGGCATCCACCTGACCGTCGAGGGCTCCGTCCCCGGCATCGACAACGACGCGTTCGTCGCCGCCGCCGAGGACGCCAAGAAGAACTGCCCGGTCAGCCAGGCCCTGACCGGCACGACGATCACCCTGGACGCCAAGCTCGTCTGACGCGTCCCGCGCATCGCCCGGCGCCGCGCCCCCGCTTCTCGCGAAGGGGGGTGCGGCGCCGTCGTGTTCCCGGCCCGCCTGGGTACCCGGACGGGGCGCAGAGCAGCGGCGGAAGCGCAGGGGAGAGCAGGGGAAGCAAAGCAGGGAAAGCAGGGAAAGCAGGGAAAGGGGACGGCCATGGCACGCGCGGTCGGGATCGATCTCGGGACGACGAACTCGGTGGTGGCCGTCCTGGAGGGCGGCGAACCCACGGTCGTCGCCAACGCGGAGGGCGCGCGGACCACCCCGTCGGTCGTGGCGTTCGCCAAGAGCGGCGAGGTGCTCGTCGGCGAGGTCGCCAAGCGGCAGGCGGTGACGAACGTGGACCGCACCGCCCGCTCCGTCAAACGCCACATGGGCGACGCGCACTGGCGCTTCCCCGAGGAGGGCTCGGTCGACGGCACCCGCTACCGGGCGCAGGAGCTGTCCGCCCGGGTGCTCCAGAAGCTGAAGCGGGACGCCGAGTCCTACCTCGGCGAGGACGTCACCGACGCGGTGATCACCGTGCCCGCCTACTTCGACGACGCCCAGCGGCAGGCGACCAAGGAGGCCGGGGACATCGCCGGTCTGAAGGTGCTCCGGATCATCAACGAGCCCACGGCCGCCGCCCTCGCCTACGGCCTGGACCGGGGCGAGGAGCAGACCGTCCTCGTCTTCGACCTCGGCGGCGGCACCTTCGACGTGTCCCTGCTGGAGATCGGCGACGGCGTCATCGAGGTCAAGGCCACCAACGGCGACACCCACCTGGGCGGCGACGACTGGGACCAGCGGATCGTCGAGCACCTGGCGAGCCGGTTCCAGGGGCAGTACGGGATCGATCTGCGCGCCGACAAGATGGCGGTGCAGCGGCTGCGCGAGGCCGCCGAGAAGGCCAAGATCGAGCTGTCCTCGTCCACCGAGACCTCGATCAACCTGCCCTACATCACGGCCTCCGCCGAGGGCCCGCTGCACCTGGACGAGAAGCTCACCCGCGCCCAGTTCCAGGAACTCACCGCCGATCTCCTGGAGCGCTGCAAGAAGCCGTTCCACCAGGCCGTCCAGGACGCGGGCGTCAAGCTGTCCGCCATCGACCATGTGATCCTCGTCGGCGGCTCCACCCGGATGCCCGCCGTCACCGAACTGGTCCGCGAACTCACCGGCAAGGACCCGCACAAGGGCGTCAACCCCGACGAGGTGGTCGCCGTCGGCGCCGCCCTCCAGGCCGGGGTGATCCGCGGCGACGTCAAGGACGTGCTGCTGCTCGACGTCACCCCGCTGTCCCTCGGCATCGAGACCAAGGGCGGCATCATGACCAAGCTGATCGAGCGCAACACCACGATCCCCACCCAGCGTTCGGAGATCTTCACCACCGCCGAGGACAACCAGCCCTCCGTCGGCATCCAGGTCTACCAGGGCGAACGCGAGATCGCCGCCTACAACAAGAAGCTCGGCGTCTTCGACCTCACCGGGCTGCCGCCCGCCCCGCGCGGGGTGCCGCAGATCGAGGTCGCCTTCGACATCGACGCCAACGGGATCATGCACGTGTCCGCCAAGGACCTCGCCACCGGCCGCGAGCAGAAGATGACCGTCACCGGCGGCTCCGCCCTGCCCAAGGACGACATCGACCGCATGATGCGCGAGGCCGAGCAGTACGCCGAGGAGGACCGCACCCGCCGCGAGGCCGCCGAGACCCGCAACCAGGCCGAGCAACTCGTCTACCAGACCGAGAAGTTCCTGCGCGACAACGGCGACCGGGTGCCCGCGGCGACCAGGAGCGAGGTCGAGTCGGCCGCCGCCGAGGTGAAGTCCCTGCTGGAGAAGAACGCCGACACCACCGCCCTGCGCACCGGCGTCGACCGGCTCGCCACCGTCAGCCAGCAGATGGGCCAGGCCCTGTACGCCCAGGCGCAGCAGCAGAGCCCGCCCGAGGGCGCCGCCGGACCCGCCGGGACCGGCGGCGCCCAGGACGACGAGGGGGTGGTGGACGCGGAGATCGTCGACGACGACCGCGGCACGAGCGGCGGCCGCGACGACGGCGAGGGCCCGAAGGGCGACGCCTCCTGACCCGCGCGCGGGGTGTACGCCCCCGGCGGCTTCCGTACGGGCGGGCCCGGGTCAGGGGCTGACGGCCGTGCCCACGTGCACCGGCAGATGCCCTCCGCGCCCGCGGGCAGTACGGCGAATCGCCCCGGTGAAACGGGTAGACCGGCGTACCGGTGGGTGAGCTGGCCCGCACGTGGTCGGCGGCGCCCTCCGCCGTACCGCGCTGTCGTCGGCGGAGGGCGGCCGGGATCCGGCGGCCCGGCTCACCGCCCACCGGTTGGTCGCCCCCGGCGTCCGGCCACCAGCCGCCGACCCGCGCCGGGTGCGGACGGCCGGTGCCGAGCCGCGTGCGGGTGTCCGGTCCGGCCGGTCCCGTCGTACGGCTGTACGGCCGTACGGCTTCCCGGCCGTCCCGGTCAGTACCTCTCGCGGCACTCCCGCAGCAGCTTGCGGGTGCGCTCGGCGGTCGCCGCGCGGGCCGTCATGTGGTCGAGGACCTCCAGATGCGCGGAGACCTCCTTGCGCGAGTCCAGATACAGCGCGCCGGTCAGATACTCGGTGTAGACCAGGTCGGGCAGCTCCGGCTCGGCGAAGCGGAACAGCGAGAACGGCGCGTACGTCCCCGGATGCGGGCCGTCCGCGAACTCCGCGACCTGCACCGTCACCCGGTCCCGCTCGGTGTACTCCAGCAGCTTGTCCAACTGCTCGCGCATCACCGCGCCGCGGATGCTCACCGGCCGCAGCAGCACCGTCTCCTCGACGATCACCCACAGATGCGGCGCGTCCGGGCGCTCCAGCAGCTCCTGACGGGCCATGCGCAGCGACACATGCCGCTCGATGGCCTCCGCGCCCGTCTGCCCGACCGTCCCGGCCTCCAGCACGGCGCGCGCGTACTCCTCGGTCTGGAGCAGTCCGGGCACGAAGTGCGGCTCGTAGGAGCGGATCAGCCGGGCCGCGCCCTCAAGGCTCACGTACAGGCTGAACCACTCCGGCAGCACATCGTGGAACCGCTGCCACCAGCCCGGCTCGTTGGCCTCCTCGGCCAGCCGCACGAAGGTGGCCGCCTCCGCCTCGCCCACCCCGTACGTCGCCAGCAGCATCTGCACATAGGGGATCTTCAGGGAGACCTCGGCCAGCTCCATGCGCCGCACGGTCGCCGCGGTCACCCGCAGCACCTGCGCGGCCTCCTCGCGGGTGCGGCCGGCCGCCTCCCGCAGCTCCTGGAGCCTTCTGCCGAGCACCACCTGACCCACGGTGGGCGCGGGCCGCCGCTCACTCACGCCACGCCTCCCGACCCGTGCCGACAACCGCGCAGCAGTCTGTCACACCACCTCAAGCCGACAGCGAACGAAGGTACTTCACCGTCGCCGGGTCGGCGGGCAGGAACGTCTCGATCGCCAGCTCCGCCACCGTCACGTCCATGGGCGTGTTGAACGTGGAGATCGACGACACGAACGACAGCACCTGCCCGTCGTGCTCGATCCGCATCGGCAGCGCGAAGTACGGCACCTCCCCGGCCGGTTCCTCCGGGACGCCGCCCGGCTCCGGCTCCGGCACCGGGTACGCGGCCACCTCCTCGTACAGCGCGCGCAGTGCCTCCGAACGGTCCAGCGCGATCTGCCGCTCCATCTGCGCCAGCAGATGCCCCCGCCACTCGCGCAGATTGCGGATGCGCGGCGCGAGGCCCTCCGGGTGCAGCGTCAGCCGCATCGCGTTCAGCGGCGGCGCGAGCAGCCGCTCGGGGACGCCCTCCAGGAGCATCGCCACCCCGCGGTTCGCCGTCACCACGTCGTACACCGCGTCCACCACCAGCGCCGGATACGGCTCGTACCCCTGGATCAGCCGCTCCAGACCCTCCCGCAGCGCGCCGAGCGCCGGATCGTCCAGCGGCGTCTCCGGATAGCGCGGCGCGTAACCGGCCGCCAGCAGCAGCGCGTTGCGCTCGCGCACCGGCACCTCCAGCTGCTCCGCCAGCCGCAGCACCATCTCCTCGCTCGGCCGGGAGCGGCCCGTCTCCACGAAACTGATGTGCCGGGCCGAGGAGTCGGCGCGCAGCGCCAGCTCCAGCTGGCTGATCCGCCGCCGCTCCCGCCAGGCCCGCAGCAGCGGCCCCGCACCACGGCCCGAGGGGGCGGTGGGGACCCGGACGTCACCGGTCGCGAGAATGGTCATACGTACGACCGTAGTCGAAACGCTGTCGAGGAGTGACCGCATGAACGAGCTGGGGAAGCCGTCGGGGGAAGCGGTGGCCGTGTACCGGGCGAGGGTCCGCGGCTGTCTGCTGGGCGGCGCCGTCGGGGACGCCCTCGGCTATCCGATCGAGTTCAGCGCCCTGGAGCGGATCCGGGCCACCCACGGCCCGCGCGGCCTCACCGGCCTGGTCACCGCACCCACCGGGGCCGGGGCCGTCGGCCTGGTCAGCGACGACACCCAGATGACCCTGTTCACCGTCGAGGGCCTGCGCCAGGCGCACCAGCAGGGCCACGGCCCGCGCCTGGGCAGCGCCGGGTTCCGGCTGGTGCGCTGGGCCTACGAACGCTGGCTGGAGACCCAGCGCCGCACCGGACCGCACGAGAGCGAACTCGCCCAGCCCTCCGGCGGCTCCTACGCGGGCCCGCGCGGCGGACTGGTCACCGAAGGGTGGCTGTACTCCCGGCGCGCGCCCGGCAACGCCTGCCTGTCCGGCCTCGCCCTGGACCTCGTGCCCGACCCGGCCGCCCCGCTCGGCCCGCCCGGACCCATTAACTCCGACTCCAAGGGCTGCGGCGCCGTGATGCGCTCGGCGCCCTTCGGGCTCACCGGCGCCACCGCCGAGGAGGCCTTCGACAGCGCCGCCCGCTGTGCCCAGACGACCCACGGCCACCCCACCGGCTACTACGCGGCCGGTGCCCTCGCCGCGATCGTCGCGCACCTGGTGGACGGGGAGTCCGTGGAGGGCGCCGTGCTGCGCGCGCTGCGCCTGCTCGGCCGCCACCCCGGCCACGAGGAGACCACCGCCGCCCTCACCCAGGCCCTCGACCTGGCCGCCGAGGGCGCCCCGAGCGCGGAGCGGGTGGAGCGGCTCGGCGCCGGGTGGATCGCCGAGGAGGCCCTGGCCATCGGCGTCTACGCGGCCCTCGCCGCCCCCGGGACCGAGGAGGCGCTGCTGCTGGCCGTCAACCACTCGGGCGACAGCGACTCCACCGGGTCGGTCTGCGGGAACATCCTCGGCGCCCGGCACGGCGACCACGCCCTGCCGCACCCCTGGGTGGAGCGCGTGGAGGGACGGGCCCGGATCGCCGTCCTGGCCGACGACCTCGCGGCCGCCTGCCTGCCCGGCTGAGCCACGCGGCGCCCGCCGGGCCGGTTCCCGGCGGGCTTCCTGTGGCAGGCTGAACGGGGCAGGCCGTACCGGCACGCCCCGAGACCGCCGCCGCGGGCCGCGCCGCCCCGCGGCGCCCAGGAAGGGAGCCGGCCCATGGCCGTCGCACCGCTGCCGCACCAGGAGATCGAGGACCGGCTGGCCGATCTGCCCGGCTGGACCCTCGACGGGGACTGTCTCACCCGCACCTACCGGCTCGGCTCGCACATCGCGGCGGCCGCGCTCGTGGTGCACATCGCCCAGGTGCAGGACGAACTCGACCACCACTCCGACCTCACCCTCGGCTACCACACCGTCCACCTGAGCGTGAACACGCACAGCGTGGGCGGCGCCGTCACCGAACTGGACCTCCGGCTCGCCCGCCGCGTCCAGGACCTCGCACCGGCCCACGGAGCGAGCTGAACCACGCCAGGACCAGGGGGGAACCGCGTGCTGGACTACGACGAGGAAGCCGAACGCTACGACGCGGCGCGCGGCGGCGAGCCCCGGGCCGCCGCCGCGGCCGACGCCGTGCTGAGCCTGCTGGACCCGGGCGGCACGGATCTGCTGGACGCCGGGTGCGGCACCGGCATCGTCACCCGCCGCCTCGCCGCCGCCCGCCCCTGGGGACGGGTGGCCGGTGTGGACCTGGCGCCCGAGATGACCCGCCGGGCCGCGGCGCGGCTGCCCGGCGCCGTCGTCCGCGCCGACCTGCGGCACCTGCCCTTCCCGGACGGCGCCTTCGACGCGGTCGTCAGCGTCTGGCTCCTGCACCTCGCCCCGAGCGCCGCCGACGCCCGCGCCATGGTCGCCGAGTGCGCCCGGGTGGTGCGCCCCGGCGGGGTGTACGTCACCACGGTCGACAAGGCCGCCGCGCACAACGTGGGCAGCGACATCGACGCCGCCCTCGCCTCCCGGCCGCCCAGCCCCGCCCGGGACGAGGCCCGGCTGGTCGCCGGGTACGCCGCGGCGCACGGCCTGGTCCCGGCCGGAGCGGCCCGCTTCCCCGGCCTCGGCCAGGGGCGCAGCCCGCGCGGCACCATCGCCGACCTGCGGCGCGGCTGGTTCGTCACGCTGCCGCCCGGCGATCCGCTCGCCGACGGCTTCGCTGCCCGGCTGGCGGCCCTGCCCGACCAGGACCGGCCGCGTCCGGACCCGGTCTTCAGCCTGCGGGCGTTCCGCAGGCCGGATGCAGGCTGAGCGTCCGGCCCGCGCCGCGCCCGCACGCCGGGCGTGCGCGCGGGCGGTGCTCGGCGTCCTGCTGATGTCAGGGAGGCATGGGCGGGGGATCCTCTCCGTGCGGCTCGGACAACGGGGGAGGAACGACAGACCTTGACCAGTGGGAGCGCTCCCATAGTGCGGACGTGTCAGGGCACGGTCAAGAGCTGGACGCTGCGAAAACATTCGAGCCTCCACTGACGGGCCGTGACGTCGGAAAGTCGGCGCCAGAGCGGCGGGGCGCCGACGGAGCGCCGACGAAAAGTCAACGGAAAGTCACCGGCCCCCTGTTCTCCGGCGGGACTTGGCGCTACCTTCACTCGCACCAGTGGGAGCGGTTCCATCAGTCGGTGCGTCCCTTTCGACGCGCCCGGTCTGCAAGGAGTCGCTCATGCGCCACCCCCGCTCTTCCCGCTCCTCGCCGCCACCCGCCCGCACGGGCCGGTGCGACGACGGCGCCTTCCCGGACCCCGGCCGCACGGCCGCCGGACCGCGCGGCCACCTGCGCGCCCGCACCCCCTGACACACCCCTCCCGTACCGGCACGCCCCTCCCGCACGCCGGGCGGGCCGGACGCCCGTGCGCCGGTGGCGCGGATCCCCGCGCCACCGGCACGTCAGCAGGTTCCAGGCCCCATCCCACAGGACAGGTCCCAGGTCCCATCCCACAGGAGGAGTTCCCCACCCATGAGCCGCAGCAGAACAGCGATGCTCGCCGCCCTGACCCTGGTCGCCGGGGGCACGGGTCTTGCGCTCACCGCCGTCCCCGCGGGCGCGAGCGCCGCCGCCGCGCCCTGCACCGTCGACTACCAGGTGCAGAACCAGTGGAACACCGGCTTCACGGCCGCCGTCACCGTCACCAACCACGGCGCCGCCAAGTCGGCCTGGACCCTGAAGTGGTCCTACGCCGGGGACCAGAAGGTCACCAGCGGCTGGAACGCGCGGATCACCCAGAGCGGAACCGCCGTCACCGCCGCCAACGAGAGCTACAACGGCACCCTCGCCACCGGCTCCGGCGCCACCTTCGGCTTCCAGGGCACCTACAGCGGCACCAACGCCGTCCCGGCCGCCTTCACCCTCGACGGAGCGGCCTGCGACGTCGCCGGCGGCGGCACCACGGACCCGGGCGGCGGCACGACTGACCCCGGCGGTGGCACGACCGACCCGGGCGGTGGCAGCACCGATCCGGGCGGACGCGCGGCCAACCCGTACGAAGGCGCCAAGGTCTATGTGAACCCCGAGTGGTCCGCGAAGGCCGCCGCCGAACCGGGCGGCAGCCGCGTCGCCGGTCAGCCCACCGCCGTCTGGCTCGACCGGATCGCCGCCATCGGGGGCGTCGATGGCGGGATGGGCCTGCGCGACCACCTCGACGAGGCGCTGAAGCAGAAGGGATCGGGCGAACTCGTCGTCCAGCTGGTCATCTACGACCTGCCGGGACGCGACTGCGCGGCCCTCGCCTCCAACGGCGAACTCGGCCCCGCCGACCTCGGCAGGTACGAGACCGAGTACATCGACCCGATCGCGGCGATCCTGGCCGATCCCGAGTACGCCGGGCTGCGCATCGCCACCGTCATCGAACCCGACTCGCTGCCCAACCTGGTCACCAACGCCGGCGGTACCGACACGACCACCGACGCCTGCGTGACCATGAAGGCCAACGGCAACTACGAGAAGGGCGTCGGCTACGCCCTGAGCAAGCTCGGCGCCGTCCCCAACGTCTACAACTACATCGACGCCGCCCACCACGGCTGGCTGGGCTGGGACTCCAACCTCGGCCCGTCCGTGCAGGAGTTCCGCGCCGCCGCGACCAGCAACGGCGCGAGCGTGGGCGACGTGGCCGGATTCATCGTCAACACGGCCAACTACAGCCCCACGACCGAGCCGTACCTCAAGGTCACCGACAGCGTGAACGGGCAGACCGTGCGCCAGTCCAAGTGGGTGGACTGGAACCAGTACGTGGACGAGCAGTCCTACGCCCAGGCGCTGCGCGGCCAGTTGGTGGCGGCCGGGTTCGACTCCGGCATCGGCATGCTCATCGACACCTCCCGCAACGGCTGGGGCGGCTCCGCGCGTCCGGCCGGAGCCGGGCCGCTGACCTCCGTGGACGCCTATGTCGACGGGGGGCGTGTCGACCGCCGTATCCACGCGGGCAACTGGTGCAACCAGAGCGGCGCGGGGCTCGGCGAACGGCCGACGGCGGCCCCGGCCGCCGGGATCGACGCCTATGTGTGGGTGAAGCCGCCGGGGGAGTCGGACGGGTCCAGCTCCGCCGTCTCCAACGACGAGGGCAAGGGCTTCGACCGAATGTGCGACCCGACGTACGGGGGCAACGCGCGCAACGGCAACAGCCCCTCGGGCGCGCTGGCCGACGCGCCGCTGGCCGGGCACTGGTTCTCCGCCCAGTTCCGGCAGCTGATGCAGAACGCGTACCCGCCGCTGTCCTGACCGGGAGGGCGCGGGGGTGATCCGCCGGGGCCGGTCCGGACCGGCCCCGGCGGATCGCACGGCCGCGCCGCAGGTCCCCGCCGCTCGTTGCCAGGAGCGGAAATCCGTGCCTGTTTTTTGCGGTCCCGGCAAGGGAACTGGCCCCGGCGCGGTGCGGCGGCGCACGCTGGCCGCACCGAGACGAGAGGCAGACCACCATGGCGCAGGAGCACGCGGGCCACCAGGGTCCGCACCACCACGGCCACCACGGCCACCAGGATGGTGCCCAGGGGGGCCGCCCCGGGCACCACCACGATCACGGCGACCTCGACTGGGCCGTGCTGGCGCCGCTGCTGGAGTCCCAGGCGGAGCTGTTCGCCCCGATGTACCGGGAGGCGATGGCCTGGCTGGGCGAGTCGGCGCCCGAGCCCGGTCTGATCGTGGACGCGGGCAGCGGTCCCGGCGTGGTGTCCTGTCTGTTCGCCGAGGCGTTCCCGGGCGCCCGGGTGGCGGCGGTGGACGGCTCGGCCCCGCTGCTGGAGCTGGCCCGCGCCCGCGCGGACCGGCTGGGTCTGGCCGACCGCCTCACCACGGTGACCGGTGAACTGCCCGGCGCGCTGGACGAGGTGGGCTACCCGGCCGATCTGCTGTGGGCCAGCAACAGCCTGCACCACCTGGGTGACCAGCGGGCCGCGCTGGCCGCCTTCGCCGAGCGGCTGGCCCCCGGCGGCACGCTCGCCCTGCTGGAGGGCGGTCTGCCGGCCCGCTTCCTGCCCCGCGACATCGGCTTCGGCCGCCCCGCGCTCCAGGCCCGGCTGGACGCGGTCGAGGCCGACTGGTTCACCCGGATGCGCGAGGACCTGCCGGGCTCGGTGACCGAGACCGAGGACTGGCCCGAACTGCTGGCCTCGGCCGGGCTGAAGCCCACCGGCACCCGCACCTTCCTGCTGGACCTGCCCGCCCCGGTCTCCGGACCGGCCCGCGCCTATGTGGCCGCGACCCTGGCCCGGATGCGGGAGGGAACGGCCGAGGAGCTCGCCGCCGCCGACCTGGCCGCGCTCGACCGCCTGCTGGACCCGGAGGACGAGGCGAGCGTGCACCGCAGGAAGGACGTCTTCGTGCTGAAGGCGCACACCGTGCACACGGCCGTCCGCACCGCCTGACGCGTACGGCCTGACGCGTACGGCCTGACGCGTACCGCCTGACGCGTACGGCGCCGCGGACGGGGCGGGCGGGTCCGGTGCCGTGCACCGGACCCGCCCGCCCGGCCGCTCAGTTGGCGGCGATGAACTGCTTGGCGAGCTTGTCGCCGAGGGTGACGGCCGCGCTGTGGCTCTCGATGGGCGACGCCTTCGAGTTCTTGAACAGGATGTACGTCACGCCGGAGTCGGCGCCGCCGGTCTCCGGGTCGGGGTCGATGCCGAGGGCCTTGGCGGTGGCGTACGACGCCTCGCCGATGATCTTGCTCGGTCCGGTGTCGCCGACGACGGCGTACTCGACCTTGTTGTTGTAGATGACGGCGACCACGCCGCCGCCCTTGATGCCGGAGTCGGCGTAGTTCCAGATGCTGCTGGAGCTGGGCACCACGACGTACGGCAGCGACTCCGCCTTGAGCGGCTTGTCGTCGGACTGGTGGAACCGGGTGTCGTCCTGGTACCAGGGGTCGCGGTCCTCGTTGCAGTTGGTGGTGCGCTGCCCGTCGCAGTCGATGTCCATGTCGGCCTTCCAGAACACCGCGCCGTTCTTGCCGCACACGGGGACGGTGGCCGAGGTCTCGTCGTCGGTCTTGTACTTGCCGTTGGAGATCTGCGAACAGGACTTCACCTTGGCGAGCAGGTCGGCCGCGCTGACCGAGCCTTCCTGGGCGGAGCGGGGAGCGGTAGCGCCGGAGGCACGGGCCGGGAGTACTCCGGCGGCGAGCAGGGCGGCTCCGGAGGCGGCGGCGAGGGCCAGAGTTCGTACGCGCACGGTGGGGGGAACCCTTCTGTTAGGAAACTTTCCTGACCGGGTGCGATACAAGGTGGCCCCTTGGCCATGTGCGCGTCAAGGGTGGCGTACGGGGATGTCCGGACCGCGGGGACGGGAAGTGCCCCGCCGCCACCGCCGTGCGGCGGTGGCGGCGGGGCACTCACGCACAGGGGGCCGGTCCGGCCCGCCGGGTCAGACGACCTCGAACTCCGCCGGATGCGGGCCGAGGCGCCGGTCCTCGTTCAGGGCGCTGATCGCCGCGAGGTCCTCGTCGTCCAGGCTGAAGTCGAACACCTCGATGTTCTCCTTGATCCGGGACGGCGTCACCGACTTCGGGATCACGATGTTGCCGAGCTGGAGGTGCCAGCGCAGCACCACCTGGGCCGGGGTGCGGCCGTGCTTGCGCGCGATCGCCACGATCGCCGGGACCTCCAGCAGGCCCTTGCCCGAGCCGAGCGGCGACCACGCCTCGGTCGCGATGCCCTGCTCCGCGTGGTACTCGCGGGCGGCGCGCTGCTGGAGGTGCGGGTGCAGCTCGATCTGGTTGACCGCCGGGATCACCGAGGTCTCGGCGATCAGCTCCCGCAGATGCTCCGGCAGGAAGTTGGAGGTGCCGATCGCCCGGACCCGGCCGTCGGCGAACAGCTTCTCGAACGCCTTGTACGTGTCCGTATAGGTGCCCTTGGACGGCATCGGCCAGTGGATCAGGTAGAGGTCCACGTACTCCAGGCCGAGCTTGGCCAGGGACGTGTCGAAGGCGCGCAGGGTGCTGTCGTACCCCTGGTCGCCGTTCCAGAGTTTCGTGGTGACGAAGAGGTCCTCGCGGGGCAGGCCGGAGGCCGCGACGGCCCGGCCGGTGCCCTCTTCGTTGCCGTAGATCGCCGCGGTGTCGATGCTGCGGTACCCGGCCTCCAGAGCGGTGGTGACCGCGCGCTCTGCCTCGTCGTCCGGCACCTGCCAGACGCCGAAGCCCAGCTGGGGCATCTCGACGCCGTTGTTGAGGATGATCGGGGGGACCTGGCTGCTCACGAGGTGTGGATCCTTCGGTCGACGTGAAGTGGTACTCCTATCGTCAACGATCACGAGCCGTGCCGCATTCCTGACCGTGGGATCCGGCCGGAATCACCACCGCGCGAGCCGGTCCGCACCCGCGGCTCACCCCCGGTACAGCGCCTCCACCTCGGCCGCGTACGCGTCCTCGATCGCCCGGCGCTTCAGCTTCAGGGACGGCGTCAGCAGACCGTGCTCCTCGGTGAAGGGCTGGGCGAGGATGCGGAAGGTGCGGATGGACTCGGTCTGGGACACCAGGGTGTTCGCGGCCACCACCGCGCGCCGCACCTCGGTCTCCAGATCCGCGTCGTGCACCAGCTCGGCCGGGCCGCGCCGCGGCTTGTTGCGCATCTGGAGCCAGTGCTCGACGGCCTCGTGGTCCAGGGTGACCAGGGCGGCGACGTACGGGCGGTCGTTGCCGACGACGATGCACTGCGCGACCAGCGGATGGTCGCGCACCCGCTCCTCCAGCACGCCCGGTGCCACGCTCTTGCCGCCGGAGGTCACCAGGATCTCCTTCTTGCGGCCGGTGATGGTGAGATAGCCGTCGTCGTCGAGGACGCCGAGGTCACCGGTGGCCAGCCAGCCGTCGTGCAGCGCCTCGTCGGTGGCCTTGGGGTCGTTCAGATAGCCCTGGAAGACATTGCCGCCGCGCAGCCAGACCTCGCCGTCGTCGGCGAGGTGCACGGTGACCCCCGGGATGGGCCGGCCGACCGTGCCGTAGCGGGTGCGGTCCGGCGGGTTGGCGGTGGCCGCCGCCGTCGACTCGGTCAGCCCGTAGCCCTCGTAGATCTGCACCCCGGCGCCCGCGAAGAACAGGCCGAGCCGCCGGTCCATGCCCGAGCCGCCGGACATCGCGTTGCGGATCCGGCCGCCCATCGCGGCCCGCACCTTGGCGTACACGAGCTTGTCGAAGAGCTGGTGCTGCACGCGCAGCGCGGCCGACGGGCCCGGCCCGAAGCCCCACGCCTTCGCCTCCACCGCGTCCGCGTACTTCACCGCCACGTCCACCGCCTTCTCGAAGGCCCCCTCCCGGCCCTCCTTCTCCGCCTTGCGCCGGGCCGCGTTGAACACCTTCTCGAAGATGTACGGCACCGCCAGGACGAACGTCGGCCGGAACGCCTGGAGGTCCGGCAGCAGCGCGGCCGCGTGCAGGTGCGGCTGATGGCCGAAACGGACCCGGCCGCGGACCGCCGCCACCTCCACCATCCGGCCGAAGACGTGCGCGAGCGGCAGGAACAGCAGCGTCGACGCCTCGTCGCCCCGGCGGGAGTGGAACACCGGCTCCCACCGGTCGAGGACCGTGTCCGCCTCGGTCATGAAGTTGCCGTGGGTGAGGACGCAGCCCTTGGGGCGGCCGGTGGTGCCGGAGGTGTAGATGACCGTGGCGACCGACTCCGGTGTCACCGCCTCGCGGTGCCGGTGCACCACCTCGTCGTCCAGGGGCGCGCCCGCCTCGTTCAGCTCCTGCACCGCGCCCGCGTCGAGCTGCCACAGCCGGCCGAGGCGGGGCAGCCGGTCGATGACGGTCGCGATCGTCATGGCGTGGTCCTCGTGCTCCACGACCGCCGCCGACACCTCCGCGTCGTACAGCATCCAGAAGCACTGCTCGGCCGAGGAAGTGGGGTACACCGGCACCACCTGGGCGCCGATGGTCCACAGCGCGAAGTCGAACAGCGTCCACTCGTAGCGGGTGCGCGACATGATCGCGACCCGGTCGCCGAAGCGCACGCCCTGGGCGAGCAGCCCCTTGGCGAGGGCCAGCACCTCGTCGCGGAAGCCGGCGGAGGTCACCTCCCGCCATCCGCCCGAGGCGTCCTTGCGGCCGAGCGCGACGTACGACGGGTCGGCCTCGGCGTGCTGGAACACGGCGTCGGCCAGGCCGCCCACCGGCGGTGCCGACGCCGACGGAGGGCTGGTGAACTCGCGCAAACCCCGCTCCCGCTTCCGTTCCCGCTCCGGTTCGACTCCCGGACGCCTGTGACGCTCCGCACAGCGCCGTGAAAGCTACCCCACGGAAACCGGGGCCCCGGGGCGGGCCGGAAGCGGACGGCGGTCGCGTCCGCCCAGGTCAGCGACGGAAAAAGCGCTCACATGGGGCAGGGTCGGACAGAAGATCCCGCGGTTCAGTGAGTTTCGGTGCCGGTATCTCCACCGAATCTGTACGACCCCCTGACCCTCCCGTGGCCGGATCGGCACCTCCGGCGCACGGGCGGACGGGTGTAAGGGGCCGGGTCGACCGGCGGGCGGACGGGTGCACGGACGGAGCCGCGGACGGGCGCCCGGTCACCCCTGGGACACCGTCTCCTTCCCCGGCAGCGGGCGCGCCCCGGACCGGGGCGCCGTGCCCCGCGGGCCGCGCGGCGGCCGGACCAGCACCGCCACCAGCACCGCCGCCGCCAGCCCCGCGCACCCGGCCACCAGCAGCGCCGCGTCGAGACCCGAGGCGAAGGCCGCCCGCAGCGTGTGCTCGGGGAACGAGCCGCGCAGCGCCCCGGCGCCGCCGCCCGCCAGGGTGTGCGCCGCCTCGCGCGGCAGCGTGTCCCGCATCCGCGAGGCCAGTACGGTTCCGGCCACGGCCACCCCGAGCGCGTACCCGAGCTGCCGCACGGTGTTCACCGCGCCGCCCGCCATACCGGCCCGCTCCGGGGGCACCGCGGCCAGCGCCGCACCGGCGACGGTCGGCGAGACGAGCCCGGTGCCCGCACCGACCAGCACGAACCCCGGGATCAGCGCCGTCCAGGTCGAGCCCGCACCCAGCACCGCCTGCGCCAGGCAGCCCGCGCCGATCAGCAGCAGCCCGCCGCCGATCGTGCGACGCGCCGGTGCCCCGTGCAGCAGCCGCCCGGCCGCGATCGCGACCGCCATCGCGGCCACCGTCATCGGCAGCAGCGTCAGACCCGCCCGCACCGGGCTCATGCCCAGCAGCGTCTGCATCCACAGCGACAGGTACGGCGTCGTCCCGAACGCCACCCCGTTGAAGACGAACCCGCCCGCCATCACCCCCACGAACGCGGGCACCCGCAGCAGCGACAGATCGAGCAGCGGATGCGCCGCCCGGCGCTCCACCAGCACGAAGCACACCAGCGCCGCCACGGCCAGCGCCGAGGCGCCCAGCGTCGCGGCGGAACCCCAGCCGTCCTCCCCGGCCCGCACCACGGCGTACGTCGCCCCGCCCGCGAAGGCGGCGAAGGCCACCGTGCCCAGCCAGTCGATCCGCGCCCCCGCGCGCCCCTTCGACTCCGGGACCATCCGCAGGGTCAGCCAGATCGCCGCGACGCTCACCGGAAGGTTCACGAAGAAGATCCACCGCCAGCCGGGCCCCTCCGTGAGCACCCCGCCCAGCACCGGCCCGACCGCAGCGGCACCGCCGCTCACCGCGCCCCACACCCCGAGCGCCGCCGACCGCTGCCGCCCCTGGTAGACCGAGCCGAGCAGCGGCAGCGTCGTCGCGAACATCGCCGCGGCGCCCACCCCCTGCACGGCCCGCGCCGCCACCAGCGTGCCCGGCCCGGACGCGAGCCCGCACAGCAGCGACGCCACCGCGAACAGCACCACCCCGGCCACATGCACCCGCCGCCGCCCCAGCGCGTCGGCCGCCGCCCCCAGCCCCAGCAGCAGCGCGGCCAGCGCCAGCGCGTAGCCGTCCACCACCCATTGCAGATCGCCCAGCGACGCGTGCAGCGCCCGCGCCATGTCCGGCAGCGCGACGACCACGATCGTCACGTCCAGCAGCAGCATGAACGTGCCCAGGCACACCGCCGTCAGCGGCCCCCACGTACGCATGTCTCTCCCTCGCTCCTCGTCACCGGTACTCCGTCACCCGGTACTCAGCGCCGGACCGGGGCCCGCGCGCCTCCCCGTACGATGGGCGGCGCGCGGCGGATCCCGGCGGAGTATGGCCGGTGGGCGCCGGAACCCGACAGCAGAGAGGGCGATCACAGTGGAATCCTCCGTCGGAGCCATCGCGCCACCGGTGCTGGAATCGGACCTCTTCGACCGGCTCGACCTGCGGATCCTGTCCGCGCTGGAAGTCAACGGACGGGCCTCCTTCAGCCGGATCGGGGCGGTGCTCGGCGTCTCCGACCAGACCGTGGCCCGCCGCTACCGCCGGCTGTGCGCGGAGGGCGGGCTGCGGGTGGTGGCGGTCCGCGACCCCGAACGGCTCGGGCAGGACCAGTGGATGCTGCGGCTGCGCTGCGTGCCGGACACCGCCCAGACGATCGCCGACGCGCTCGCCAAACGCCCCGACACCAGCTGGATCGGGCTCGCGTCCGGCGGGACCGAGGTGGTCTGCGGGATGCGGCCGCGCAGCGCCGGTGACCGCGACGACCTGCTCCTCGGCAAGCTGCCGCGCACCCCGAGCGTCGTGGAGATCCGCGCCCACCAGCTGCTGCACCGCTTCTTCGGCGGCCCGGACGGCTGGCTGCGCAAGTTCCGCGCGCTCACCGACGCCGAACGCGCGGCCCTGCTGCCCGCCCCGGTGCCCACCGCCGGACCGCCCCGGATCGACCCCGAGGACGAACCGCTGGTCGCCGTCCTGGAGCGCGACGGCCGGGCCGCGCTGCCCGAACTCCAGCGCGCCACCGGCCGCTCCGAGTCCGCCGTCAAGCGCCGCCTGTCCGCGCTCGTCGCCTCCGGCGCCCTCTACATCGACGTCGAGTACCACCCCGAGACACTCGGCCAGCACATCGGCGCCGCCCTGTGGATCACCACCGCGCCCGCCGCCCTGCACTCCGTCGGGCAGGCCCTCGCCGCCCACACGGAGATCGCCTACGTCACGGCCACCGCGGGGCAGTCGAACATCATGGCGACCCTCGTGGCCCGGGACACGGCGAGCCTGTACGCCTACCTCAGCGGCCCCCTCGGTGCCCTGCCGGGCGTCCGGCACGTGGAGGCCACGCCGTACCTGCGGCGCGTCAAGCAGCTCACCTATCCGCGTCCGGCGCACTGACGGGGTCGGCGGGCGGGGAAGGGGGCGGAGAACGGGCGGGGAAGGCGGAGGGCCGGTCAGCGGTGGTGGAGGCCCTCGCCCCCGGCGAGGACCGCCGCGGCCAGCGCGTCGGCCGCGTGCTGGGCCGAGGGGCGGTGGCGGCCGTGGACCAGGACGAAGTCGACCCCGCCCAGCTCCGGCAGCCCGGCCCGCTCCGGGACCGGCACCAGGCCCGGCGGGACCAGCCCGCGCGCGTGCGCCATCACCCCCAGGCCCGCGCGGGCTGCGGCGATCAGCCCGTTGAGGCTGCCGCTGGTGCACACGACGTGCCAGGGGCGGCCCTGTCGCTCCAGCGCCCGGAAGGCGAGCGCCCGGGTGATCCCCGGCGGCGGATAGACGATCAGCGGCACCGGACGCCCGGGATCCAGGCGCAGCCGCCGCGCGCCGATCCACACCAGCCGGTCGTGCCAGACCGGTTCCCCCCGGGGATCCTGCGGGCGCCGCTTGGCCAGCACCAGGTCCAGTTTCCCGGCGGCGAGCTGCTCGTGCAGGGTGCCCGACAGTTCCACCGTCAGCTCCAGGTCGACCTCGGGGTGCGCATGGCGGAAGCCCTCCAGGATCTCCGGCAGCCGGGTCAGCACGAAGTCCTCCGAGGCGCCGAAGCGGAGCCGGCCGCGCACCCGGGTGCCGGTGAAGAACGCCGTGGCCTGCTCGTGCACCTCCAGGATCCGGCGGGCGAACCCGAGCATGGCCTCGCCGTCCTCGGTCAGCTCGACCGAGTGGGTGTCACGGTTGAACAGCGGCCGTCCGGTGGCGTCCTCCAGCCGCCGCACATGCTGGCTGACGGTCGACTGGCGCAGCCCGAGCCGCCGGGCCGCCCGGGTGAAGCTGAGCGTCCGGGAGACCGCGAGGAACGTACGCAGCTGAGCGGGGTCGTACACGGCACCAGGCTACCCGCGCTCATCGCGGAACATGATGACAGTCAGAGCGGTATCGCGGTTTCCCGATCGCCAGGGGGAGAGGAGCATGGAGCGACGAGAGCGATGCCGGGCGCCGACAGGCGCCGGCAGGCGCCGAGAAAGCGACATGTGACGAGTGACGAGTGGAGCACCGTGAAACGCCTGCGCCGGCCGAGTCGGATGCCGATCGACCCGTACATCGTGCTGCTGCTGGCGACGGTGGGCCTGGCCGCGCTGCTGCCGGCCCGCGGGGCCGCCGCGCACGTGGCCTCCGGCGCCTCCACCGCCGCCATCGCGTTCCTCTTCTTCCTGTACGGCGCCCGGCTCTCCACCCGCGAGGCACTCGAAGGAGTGAAGCACTGGCGACTGCACGGCACCGTGCTGGCCTGCACCTTCGTCGCCTTCCCCCTGCTCGGCCTGGCCGCGCGCGGACTGGTCCCGGTCCTGCTCGACCAGCCGCTCTACCAGGGCCTGCTCTTCCTCACCCTCGTCCCGTCGACCATCCAGTCGTCGATCGCCTTCACCTCCATCGCCCGCGGCAACGTGCCCGCCGCGATCTGCGCCGGTTCCTTCTCCTCGCTGATCGGGATCGTGCTGACCCCGCTGCTCGCGGCGGTGCTGCTCGGCAACAGCGGGGCCGGCTTCTCGGCGCACTCGCTGGTGACGATCGTGCTGCAACTGCTCGTGCCGTTCGTCGCGGGGCAACTGCTGCGCCGCTGGATCGGGGGCTTCGTGACCCGGCACAAGAAGGTGCTCGGGCTCGTCGACCGCGGCTCGATCCTGCTCGTCGTCTACACCGCGTTCAGCGAGGGGATGGTGCGCGGCATCTGGCACCAGGTCAGCGCCCTGCGGCTGGGCGGTCTGCTCGTGGTGGAGGCCGCGCTGCTCGCCGCGATGCTCGCCCTGACCTGGTACGGGGCCAGGGCGCTGCGGTTCGGCCGGGGGGACCGCATCGCGATCCAGTTCGCCGGTTCGAAGAAGTCCCTGGCCGCCGGGCTGCCCATGGCAAGCGTCCTGTTCGGCGCGCACGCCTCCCTCGCCGTGCTGCCGCTGATGCTCTTCCACCAGATGCAGCTGATGGTGTGCGCGGTGATCGCCAAGCGCAGGGCGCGCGATCCGGAGGCACGGCAGGGGAACGGCGGCCCGGAGGCACGGGAGGAAAGCGGCGGCCCGGAGGGGCGGGAGGGGAGCAGCGGCCCGGCGGAGGAGCCCGCGCAGTCCTCGGCCCGGGTCGGTACGGCGCCCCGGCCCCGGTGATCCGCCGGGGCGGCCGCTGACCCTCAGGTCCGCCCGGTCAGGGGCGCAGCACCACCTTGCCGAGGTTGCCGCGCGACATGATCGCCTCATGGGCCTTCGCCGCGTCGGGCAGCGCGAACTCGGCGTGCACCACCGGCCGTATCCGCCCCTCCTCGAACAGCCGCCACAGCTCGCGCCGCCACTGCTCGTACAATCCGGGCCGGTCCCGGGCGATCCGGGCCATCTGGAAGCCGATCACCGACTTGGCGCCCACGAGCAGGTCGTACGCCTGGATGGTCCCGCCGCCCGAGCTGTAGGCCACCAGCCGTCCGCCGGGGGAGAGCGCGGCGAGCGCCGGGGTGAGCAGGTCGCCGCCCACCGCGTCCAGGGCGCAGTCGACGGGCTCACCCCAGCTTCCGTCGGTGTAGAGGGCCACCTCGTCGGCGCCGAGGGAGCGCACGAAGTCCGCCTTGGCCGGGCCGGAGACGGCGCCCACGACCCGGCCCGCGCCCCGCACCCGGGCGAGCTGCACCGCGAGGTGCCCCACGCCGCCGGCCGCCGCCGTCACGAGCACCGACTCGCCCGGCTCGGGGCGCGCCGCTACAAGGGCGCCGAGGGCGACCAGGCCGCTGCGGACCAGGGCGACCGCGTCGACGGCCCCGGCGCCCTCGGGAACGGGGGAGGCCATGGCCTCGTGCAGCACCGCGAAGTCGGCGTACCCGTGGCCGAAGCAGAGCCCGGTCACCCGGTCGCCGGGGCGGAAGCGCGTGACGTCCACGCCGACCGCCGCCACCTCACCGGCGATCTCCCCGCCCAGCGGGACCGGCTCGGCGGCCTCGGTGATCTTGCGGACCACGGGCAGGGTGACGCCGACGGCTTCGCAGCGCACCAGGACCTCGTCGCGGCCCGGTTCGGGGACGGGGGTTTCCTCCAGGAACAGGGGGCCACCGGCCGACTCGTAGCGCACGCGTCGCATCGCACCTCCAGGGCGAAAGACTGTTCGAAAGTCGTGGGGGAGCCGAAGTCATTGGGAACCCCAACGGTATCCCTGTTTCATGGGGAAGTCCAACGACTTTTCGCTAAGCTGCGTGGCATGGCCGAAGCCGAAGCTCCCCTCGCCGAGATCCGTTCCCTGCCCAGCTGGCTCCTCGGCCGGGCCGCCGCCCGGGGCCGGGCCCTGGTCGCCGAGGCGCTCGCCGCCGAGGGGCTGAAGATGTGGCACCACGTGGTGCTGTCCGCCGTCCGCGACCTCGCCCCGGTCGCCCAGGCCGACCTCGGCCGCGGTGTGGGGCTGGACCCCAAGGACCTGGTCGGCGTCCTCAACGACCTCCAGGCCGCCGGACTCGTCCTGCGCGAACCCGACCCCGCCGACCGGCGCAAGAACGCGGTTTCCCTCACCGCCGAGGGCAACCGCCTGCTGACCCGCTGCGAGCGGGCGGCCCGCGCGGCCAACGACACCCTGCTGGCGCCGCTGTCCCCGGCCGACCGCGAACGGTTCATGGAGCTGCTGGTCCAGGTGTCGGGGACGCGCGACTGACGGGGGCCGGACCCGGGCGGCCGCGACGGTCCGGACACCGGGTGGGTCCAGACGTAACCGGAGGCCGGAGGCCGGGTTCAGTCCTGGGCCGAGTCGGCGCCCAGGACGATACGGTCCGCACCCGCGTACACGTTCATGGAACCGCCCCGCAGGAAGCCCACCAGGGTCAGCCCGGTCTCCACGGCCAGGTCCACGGCGAGCGAGGACGGCGCCGAGACCGCCGCGAGCACCGGGATGCCCGCCATCACGGCCTTCTGCGCCAGCTCGAAGGAGGCCCGGCCGGACACCAGCAGGACCGTCCGGGACAGGGGCAGGGCGCCGTTCTGGAGGGCCCGGCCGACCAGTTTGTCGACCGCGTTGTGCCGGCCCACGTCCTCCCGTATGTCCAGCAGCTCGCCGTCCTCGGTGAACAGGGCCGCCGCGTGCAGCCCGCCGGTCCGGTCGAAGACCCGCTGGGCCGCGCGCAGCCGGTCGGGCAGGCTCGCCAGGAGGCCGGGCGTCAGGCGCACCGCGGGCTCGTCGGCGATCGGCCAGCGGGCCGTCGTGCGGACCGCGTCCAGGCTGGCCTTGCCGCACAGCCCGCAGGAGGAGGTGGTGTAGACGTTGCGTTCGAGGGTGATGTCGGGCAGGACCACGCCGGGCGCGGTGCGCACGTCCACCACGTTGTACGTGTTGCCGCCGTCCGATGTCGCCCCCGCGCAGTACACGATGTTCCGCAGGTCCGCGGCGGCGGCCAGGACGCCCTCGCTGACCAGGAAGCCCGCGGCCAGCGCGAAGTCGTCGCCGGGGGTGCGCATGGTGATGGCGAGCGGCCGGCCGTCGAGCCGGATCTCCAGGGGCTCCTCGGCCACCAGCGTGTCAGGCCGGGAGGAGACCGCGCCGTCCCGGATGCGGATCACCTTGCGTCGTTCCGTGACTCGTCCCATGTCCTGATCAGTCCCGGTTCTGTCCGTGCGGGTGGCCGTGCCGGCCCTTGCTGCCCAGCTCGCCGCGACCACCGGGCCGACGGACGGCGCGGGCGGCCCCGACCGTCTCATTGTCCAGCACGGTCCTGGCCCATTGTCCTGCACGGCGGGCACCCGGGCCCGGCCCCCTCGACAAGGGCGGCGGAACCCGGGACCTCTGACGGAAGCCCACAAGCGGGGCCCGGGATTCCTGTGCCTTCGCCCTCCGCCGTACCCGCGAGTCACCGAACAGACTGGTGCCTCGACCGCGATCCGTGGGGAACCGCCGGGCGCATCCAGGGGGCGTCCCGGGGTGCGGCCACGGCAGGACCACCACGCACGGCAACGAGGGGACCGCCCACCCATGAACGGCTCACGCATCACCGCCGTAGGCCACTGCCAGCCCGCCCAGGTGCTCACCAACGACGATCTGGCGGCCATGGTGGACACCAGTGACGAGTGGATCACCAGCCGTGTCGGCATCCGTACTCGGCACATCGCGGGACCCGGCGAACCGGTCGACGAACTGGCGGCGCACGCGGCGGCCAAGGCGCTGGCGGCGGCGGGCCGCACGCCCGACGACATCGACCTGGTCCTGGTCGCCACCTCCACGGCCGTGGACCGCTCGCCCAACACCGCCGCCCGCGTCGCGGCCCGCCTCGGCATCCCGGGCCCGGCGGTGATCGACCTCAACGTGGTGTGCGCCGGGTTCACCCACGCCCTGGCCACCGCGGACCACACCGTGCGCGCCGGGGCCGCGCGCCGCGCCCTGGTCATCGGCGCCGACAAGATGTCCGAGGTGACCGACTGGACCGACCGGACGACCTGCGTCCTGGTCGGCGACGGGGCCGGCGCCGCCGTGGTCGAGGCGTGCGCGCCGGGCGAGAGCGCGGGCATCGGACCGGTGCTGTGGGGTTCGGTGCCCGAGATGGGGCACGCGGTACGGATCGAGGGCACGCCCCCGCGGTTCGCGCAGGAGGGGCAGAGCGTCTACCGGTGGGCCACCACGCAGCTGCCGCCACTGGCCCGGCGCACCTGCGAGCGCGCGGGCGTCGCCCCCGAGGAGCTGGCGGCGGTCGTCCTGCACCAGGCGAACCTGCGCATCGTCGAGCCCCTCGCCGCCAGGCTCGGCGCGGTCAACGCGGTGATCGCCCGCGATGTCGCCGAGTCCGGGAACACCTCGGCCGCGAGCATCCCCCTGGCCCTGTCCAAACTGGTCGAACGGGGCGAGGTGAGCACGGGCGACCCCGTACTCCTCTTCGGCTTCGGCGGCAACCTCTCCTACGCGGGCCAGGTCGTCCGCTGCCCCTGACCCGGGCACGGAATACGCAGGTGAAACGCACTCCGAAACCTTGGTATGGTTGTCCATGTCGCCACGGGGAACACCCCGCCGAGCGACAGACACCTGGTCCGGGTGGCGGAATGGCAGACGCGCTAGCTTGAGGTGCTAGTGCCCTTTATCGGGCGTGGGGGTTCAAGTCCCCCCTCGGACACCAGCAGAAACCCCAGTTGATCTGGGGTTTTTCTGTTTCTCCGACTGTGGCGTGACCGACCACGTGACCAACAGTCGAGCGAATCTCCTGGTCAGACCAGGGATGACGGCGTCGAATGGGGCGGCCTCTCTCAGGCGCAGTGCGCATGCATGGCCAGAGACGACCGGCATCCACTGACCTACCGCGTCTACTTCGCTGCCCTGTGGAGGGCGAACCAGATAGGTCACGCCGAGTTCCGCATGGGCGAGCTGGCCGGAATCCTTGTTGGCGATGACGGGGGCATCCTGCCCAGACAGAGCGTCACAAACGCGGTCGGCCGAGCCAAGGCGCTCACCCTCATAGGGCACGACTCAACCGCCCGATGCCTCACCCTGCCCCATCACCGCTTCCAGAAAGGCGGTCGAGGGGGTCGCAGGTCCAGCGTGCACGCCGACGCCACCCCTTGGACACGCGCGGCTTGAACGCTCGCCCACGCGGGCCGACACGCGCCATGTGTACAAACTCCCGAAACGTACACGTCAGGCGTGGCGGAGGGATACGCCCCGTGTGCCGTGGCACATGCCTTGAGCAGGGGAAACGTTCGTCTCCTCTATATCTATGTCAGTGGTTCAAAGCCCTACGAGCCTGGGCCCCTCTCGGGGCCGACATCAGGAAAACCAAGGAAGCTAGTCAGATGGGGTGCTCGGCGCCCCCACGGCTCGAACCCTCTTCGACTCGCAGCAAGGGAGGGCGCGCAGGTTTCAGGAATCCTGGGTGCCAAACGACAGGAACCCGCACGCGCGCCCCTGGATTGTAGGGACGCGCTTACAGGTTGCCAGCCGCTTCCGGGACAGCAGTAGGACACGCGTCACTGAGCCAGTCCTCGACTTTCAGGTCGTGTGCTGCGAGCCAGGCGAGGATCTCGTGCACCGCCGGCTATGGCGCGTCACCCAGACCCTGTCCCGATGACCGCGGCATCCGTGCCGAGGGCGGACATCACCGTCGACGACACCGGCCCGCTCTGGATCAGCTTCCTGCTCCGTCTGCGCAAACAGATCCGCACCGCCGAGCCGGGCGCCGGCGTCCACGTCATCGCCAAGACCAGGCCTCCCGCTCCACCTGCCCGCCTGGTGCCGCATGGCCGGCCACACCTACCTCGGCCCCGCGCCCGGAACCGATCAGTCGGCGTACGCGCTGCAGCCCACCGCCGCGCCCTTGTGGCGGCGAGATCCCGGTGTCGAGAAAGCTCGTCACGTGGGAGGCCAACAAGAGAGGAGGGCAGGTGGCGGCCGGGGATACCGGGCGGATGCGGGCCGCCGAAGGTGTCGCGAGCCGAGCCGCCGTCACGTCAAGGCGTCGACGAGCATCAAGGCGGCCATGGCCAGCAGGACCATGGCGAAAATGCGCTGAAGGTGGGTTGCCGAGACCTTCGCGGCGATGCGCTTGCCGTACCAGGCGCTCAGGATCGCGGTAGCGATGAACGGGCCGATCAGCGCCCAGTCGAGCGAGGCAGCGGTGCCCGAGCGAGTGGCCAGGGAGGCCAGCGAGTTGACCGCGATGACCAGCAGGCTGGTGCCGACCGCGGCGTCCATCTCGAAGGCCAGGACGGTGACCAGGGCGGGGACGGCGAGAAAGCCGCCGCCCACGCCGAGCAGCCCTGTCAGTGCGCCCAGTGCGGCGCCGGCACCGGCCGCCTTGCCCGGCCGTACGCCGCCCTCTTTGAGGCGGGCTGTGCCGGCGGGCCGGAGCATTTTGATGGCGGAGAGGGCGGCTATGGCGGCGAAGGCGACGGTGAGAACGGGTTGGGGCAGCTGGGCGGCGGCGGCTCCGACGGCAGCCGCCGGGAGAACCCCGGCGCCTGCAAACGCCGCTCCCGCCTTCCACCGCACGTGCCCGGCCCGGGCGTGCGCGTACAGGGCGGTCAGGGATGTGGCGGTGACGATGATCAGGCTGGCGGTGGTGGCTGCGGCGGGGGTGAAGCCGAGCAGGTAGATCAGCGCGGGCACCGCCAGAACGCTGCCGCCACCGCCTAGGGCGCCGAGCACCAGGCCGACGACGGCTCCTGCGGTCAGGGCCAGGATCAGGACGGTCATGCTATTCGCCCGCTGTCGCGGGCCACCGGCCCGGTGCCGGTGACGTGCGAGTGGCCCTGTTCGGGGCCGAGTGGGCCGGGACCGTGGCATGAGAGGAACATCGTGTGCCTTCTGCGCAGGTGGAGCAGGGGGTGTCAGGGCCGGGTGATGCTCAGGCCCGTGTCGGCGGCGGCGTCGAAGCCGTCATCGATGGCGACGACCTTTCGTCCGGTCGCCTCCAGGAGGGAAGCGGCGATCGCCGCCCGCATCCCGCCGGCGCAGTGCACCCACACCGTTCCGTCCGGCACCTCGCCGCTCCGGCTATGCAGCTCGTGGAGCGGGATGTGCACGGAGCCCTCGATGAAGCCGTTCGCACGTTCGGAATCCCGGCGCACATCCAGCACCACCACGTCCTCGCCGCGCTCGTGTGCGCCGACGAGGTCGGCGAAGTCGGCACGGGGGAAGGAGACGAGCCGTTCCCCGTGGCGGACCCAGGTGGCGGGATCCCCGGTGGCGGCGGCGGCCAGGCGGTCGATGCCGACCCGGGTCAGCTCGCGTTGCGCGTCGGCGATCTGGGCCGGGGTGTCGCCGAGCAAGGTGACCGACTTGCCCCACGGGATCAGCCAGGCCAGGTAGGTGGCCAGCTTGCCGGTGGCCTCGAAGTTGAACGATCCGGCCACGTGACCGTCGGCGAAGGCGACCCGGTTGCGCAGGTCCACCACCCATTCGCCCGCCGCCAGCCGTTCGGCGATCTGTGCGGCGTCGGCGGGCTCGGGCGGGGTCAGGTCGACGGGCGCGGGGCCGGCGGCGTTGGCCGGGCCCATGTGCGTGTAGTAGGCGGGCACGTTCTCCAGCCCGGCCAGGACCTGCTTGACGAAGGCGTCCGCCTCCAGGGTGAAGGCGTCGTTGCTGGTACGTTCCTGGCCGATCGTGCTCGCATCGCCCTCGGCCTGGGAGGAGGAACAGAAGCTGCCGAAACCGTGCGTGGGCAGTACCGGCACCTCGTCGTCGAGTGCCGCTGCCAAGCGGTGGACGGAGGCGTGCTGCGCTCGGGCCAGTTGCTCGGTCAGTCGCGGGTCCACCAGGTCCGGACGTCCCACGGAGCCGATCAGCAGCGAGCCGCCTGTGAAAGCGGCCACCGCGCGTCCCTTCTCCTCCAGGACGTAGGAGGTGTGGTGCGGGGTGTGGCCCGGGGTGGTTATCGCACGCAGCACCAGGCCCTCGTCCACCTCGGACACGTCCCCGTCCGCGACAGGCGTGCGGGTGAAGGAGACCTGGGCGCCGGCCGGGACGAGGTAGCGGGCGCCGGTGAGGCGGGCCAACTCCAGCCCCCCGGTGACGTAGTCGTTGTGCACGTGCGTCTCCGCCACGTAGGCGATGCGCACTCCTCGCCGGGCGGCGAGGGCGATCACCTGATCGACGTCCCGCGGCGGATCGACCACGACCGCCTCTCTCCGCCCCCCAGCCAGATAACTACGGTTGCCCAGTCCCTCGAACTCCAGGGTGTCGATAAACATGGTGTTGCTCCTCTCCGGGATGGCATACCCGGGTATCTCTGTCTTGCTGAAGGGCCGCCGCAGCTCCGGGAAATTCGCGTCGGCCATTACATAAACGATCACCGCATAGAATGGCGGCAGCGAATTTCCCGAAGACTGCGAGCGGGCGGCGCACCCGGCCGGCCTCATGCCGGCGGAGGTATGCGACGGTTATGTTCCGGTTCTACTTTCGTCAGCCCTCATGCACCGCAACTGCGACGCGATCGGCATTGTTGACCGCGCCTTATCGGCCAGGCATGACGACCGGTAGCCCCGCCGCCTCCCACGCCTCAAGGCCGCCTGCCACGCTGTAGACGGAGGACCGGCCTGCGCGGATCGCCTGCACGCCGCCCTGCGCGCTACGGTTGCCTGTGCGGCAGACGAAGGCCAGTGGGCCGTCAGGCAGATCCGACAGCGACGAGGCCAGCGTGCCGAGCGCGACGTGGACGGCGCCGGCCGGGTGACGCCCCGCCCATTCATCGTCTTCACGGACGTCGACCAGCGTGAGTTCCCCGTCCTCGGCGCGGCGATGCGCCTCGGCAGGAGACAGCTCGGCGGGCGTGCGGCCGTCGCCAGCACCCGGGTCCTGCGCGGGCAGGACCGTACGGATCGCCTCGTAGTTCGAGGCATGGACGACGGCTATCTGCTGTCCCATCATCGGGCAGACGTTCATCGCCTCTTCCCAGTGGCGGGTGGACTCCCATTCCGCCACGTTGACGAGAGAAAATTTGCTCCCCGGAACGATGGTGCGGAACATGTACGTCCGAATGAAACCGGGCTGCGCCGCCATCACCTCCGCGGCACCCTGCCACGCGGCGAGATAAGAGGCCTCCTTCTCCTCGTCGATCTCGATCGGAATGATCACGACGTGGCGATTTTCCATCTGCTGCTTCCTCAGGGATTTCGACCACCGATATGCCGCTCCGAGCCGGAGGTATTCCCAACGAATGCGGGAAAACGAACCAGGCCCTGGGGGTGCCGGCTTTCGGTGGTGAGCCAGAACTGACTGGACGCAGCCTGCACACCCGCGTCATCAAGCAGCGAACCTTCTTGCTGGACCGGCAAGAAGGTCGGTGTGGTCCGGTTGCCGTGAGCCCATCGGGCCCCGTCGGCGATGGGGCGTCGGGGCGTTCTTGCCGGGACAGCATGAACCTTTGCGGCGTCCGTGGCACCGTCGCACGCTGAGGGCATGCGCGAATTCGAGTTGATACGAGATGGTGGACAGCCCTGGGACGTTGTGGTGGTCGGGGGCGGGACCGCCGGCCTGTCCGGGGCTTTGAATCTGGCCCGGGTGCGCCGGTCGGTCCTGGTCATCGACAAGGGCGAGCCCCGCAACGCCCCGGCCGCCGGGGCCCATGGCCTGCTCGGCCGCGAGGGCATCTCTCCCCTGGAGCTGCTGCGGCTCGGGCGCGAGGAAGTCGCCTCGTACGGCGGTCGTGTCGTTTCGGGGCAGGTCGCGGGGATCTCCCAGGACGATGCGGGTTTCTGGGTCGTCACCGAGGGCGGGCAGCGCGTACGCACCCGCAGGGTGCTGGTGACCACTGGTTTGGTCGATGCGCTGCCGGACGTGCCGGGGCTGGCCGAACGGTGGGGGCGGGACGTGCTGCACTGCGTGTACTGCCACGGCTGGGAAGTCCAGGACAAGCTCATCGGGGTGCTCGGCAACTTCCACCAGGCACTGCTGTTCCGCCAGATGTCCAAGGACGTCACACTGTTCCTGCACACCGGAACGACGCTGACCGACGAGCAGTGGGAGCAGCTGGCCGCTCTCGGCGTCAGCGTGGTCGACGGTGCGGCAACCGGGCTTGAGGTCAACGGCCAGGACCAGCTGACGGGCGTGCGGCTGGCGTCAAAAAAGGTGGTGCCGGTCCAGGAACTGGTGGTCGCCCCCCGGTTCCTCGCACGCGCTGGCTTTCTGCGCGACCTGGGCGTGACGATGCAGGAACATCCCATGGGCCTGGGGGAGCAGCTCCGGGTGGACGCCTCCGGGTTCACCGGCGTGCCGGGCGTGTGGGCCGCAGGGAACGTCAGCGATGTGCTGGCCGGGGTTCCGGTTGCAGCGGCAGCCGGAACCACCGCGGCCGCCGCGATCCACATGGACCTGCTGAAGGCCGACGCGGAAGCCGCCGCTCGCGCGGCGAAGAGCGGTGGAGTCT
The DNA here is from genome assembly GCF_000373685.1 of Streptomyces sp. PsTaAH-124. Lineage (NCBI taxonomy): Bacteria > Bacillati > Actinomycetota > Actinomycetes > Kitasatosporales > Streptomycetaceae > Streptomyces > Streptomyces sp. PsTaAH-124. Next base: position 316,922 of record NZ_KB892209.1, read on the forward strand.
TCAGCGGGGCGATGGAGGCCGAGATCTCGCGGCGGGTGCTGGGCAGCCGTGCACACGGGCTGGGCCCCCTCCCCGACACGAACTGAGCACCGCAATCACCGCAACCGGGTCAGGTGGCGCGGACCCGGAGGTGGGCCCGTTCTCCCTGGCGTCCCAGCAGGATGAGAAGTTCTACCGCCTGGTCGCCGTCGGCGCCGATCCAGTGCGGCACGTGCGTGTCGAACTCCGCGGCCTCGCCCGGCTTGAGGCTCAGGCTCTGCTCGCCCAGCAGCAGCCTGAGCCGTCCGGCGAGCACATAAATCCACTCAAAACCATCGTGGGTCTGCAGCTCGGGCTCGCTGTGGGGCGCGGGTGAAATGAGAAGCTTGTAGGCCTGGGCGCCGCCGGGATCGCTCAGTGGCACCAACGTCATGCCGCCCCGGGTCACCGGGCGCAGGTGAATGCGCGGATCTCCCGTCCGAGGCGCGCCCACGAGGTGGTCGAGCGGCACCGCGTACACCTCGGCAAGTGGAAGCAGCAGCTCCAAAGTCGGCTTGCGGCTGCCGCCCTCCAGACGAGACAGCGTGCTCTCACTGATTCCGGTCCGCTGGCCAAGCTCAGCCAGCGTGATCCCACGCCGGCGCCGCAGCTCCCGCAGACGGGGCCCGACCGCATCCAGAACGTCCCTCTTCGCGCTGTTCACACCCTGATATTGCCCGAGACGTCATGGCCCTTTCCAATTCGAGTTCGAGCAGCAACTGAGCAGTCCGCGACAATGATGTTCGCGCACGGCGAGAGCGAGGCGCAGCATCTCATGCAGCTTGCGCTGCATGGGTTTGCCGATGCCGGTGTCCGCCGCGAACGCAGCGGTGTGCTCGACGACCTCGCGATAGCCGGCGAGCGGCCTTTGCAGATCGTGCCGCCATTCGTCAGTTCGGCGGCTGCGAACGACGGCTGCCCTGCCGACGGGGTGTCGGCCGTACGGGACCCCCGCCCGAGCCTTCAGCTCCCACGGCCTTGGGCAGGAACTAAAGCGCCAGTTGGACATGCTGGCCCGTGCCGACTGCACGCGGGTGTTCTCGGAGAAGATCAGTACCCGCGTGAAGGAGCGGCCGGAACTGGAGAAGGCGTTGGCTCCAGCGCGAGAGATCAAGACGGCTGCGCCGAACCAACCCGTCGTCCTGACCGTGGTAGAGATAAAGCGTCTTGCCCGCAACGCGGCAGAGCTCATGACGTTGTCCTCCACCCTGCAAGCGGACGGCATCCAACTCGAACTCCTCTCCGGCCCCTTGCAGGGTGTGTACGACCCGAACGGGGCGGGTGCCATCGTGTTCGCCGTCCTTGCTGTGGCCGCTGAGGTGGAGCGGGAAGGCATCCGGGAGAAGACGTTGGAGGGGCTGGACACTGCGGCACGCAAGGGCAACCACGGTGGACGCCCCTCCGTCGTGGACGACGACAAGCCAGCCATAGCCCGCGCCCGGCACGCCAAGGGAGAGAGCGTCACGGCCATCGCCAAGGCGCTCGGGATCTCTCGTGCGACTTTGTCCGGCACATCGGTGAGAGCGCCTGAGACGGGCGCACAGCCACGCGGTTACTGAGGTTGAACTCGTGGTGTCGTAGGTGCTGACGGCTCGCGGTCGGCTGCGGTATCACCGGAGCATGCGGTATCCACAAGGGGGCGGGCTGACCCCTGAACGGCAGCAGTCCCGCGAGGAGTTACGGCTCCGGGCGGCCGAGGGGTTCGCCCGGGGTGAGGCGAGTTCGTTGATCGCAAAGGACCTGCGGGTCAGTGTCCGGTCGGTGCAGCGATGGCGGCGGACGTGGGACGAGGACGGTCCGCGAGCCCTGAGATCGCAGGGACCCGCGTCGTTGCCGAGACTGAGTGAGAAGCAGTTCGCGCAGTTGGAAGCGGAGCTGGCCAAAGGGCCGGTCGCGCACGGCTGGGAGGACCAGCGCTGGACACTGGCCAGGGTCAAGACCGTGATCGGCCGACGCTTCCACCTGACCTACACGATCCAGGGCGTGCGCAAGCTCCTGATCCGCAACGGCTGGTCCTGCCAGGTCCCGGCCCGACGCGCCATGGAGCGCAACGACGACGCGGTCGCCGGCTGGGTCAAGGAGGTGTGGCCCTGCGCGGAAGACTCGCGGCGGCCCGTGGAGCCTGGCTCGTGTTCGAGGACGAAGCCGGATTCTCCATGACGCCGCCGCAGGCGAAGACCTGGTCCCAGCGCGGCCGGACCCCGGTGGTGCGGGTCCGCGGCCGCTCCCGCAGGCGGATATCCATCGCCGCGCTGACCTGCTACAAACCCGGCCACCGGTCCCGGCTGATCTACCGGCCGCGCCGGGACGGCGGGCAGCGCGACGGACGCAAGAGCTTCTCCTGGTGCGACTACCGGGACCTGCTGACCGCTGCCCACCAGCAGCTCGGCGGCCCGATTGTCCTCGTCCGGGACAACCTCAACGTCCACAAAGCCGCCGACCTGCGGGAATGGGCGGAAACCCAGGACTGGTTGACCATCTACTACCTGCCGCCCTACGCACCCGACCTCAACCCCGTTGAAGGGATCTGGTCACTCCTGCGACGCGGCTGGCTCTCCAACGTCGCCTTCTCCACTCCCGAACACCTCGTCCAGACCATCCGACGCGGTCTCCGTCACATCCAGTACCGCAGCCACCTCATAGACGGTTGCCTCGCCGAGACCGGCCTGCCCATCAGACCCGCCTGACCCGGCGCGACATCACGAGTTCAACCTCAGTAAACAGGCCCCAACCGCCCCAGCCCACCCCGGTACGTGGTCATGCACGTGGCCGTGCAGACTGGGCGTAGCTCCGTGGTGCCGTCCTGGAAGCCTGACCAGGGACGCAAGCTTCGGAGGAGGGTTGGTCACGTGACCAACGCATGACCGACAGGGGCCTGAGAGGGCCTGAAACAGCAGGAAAGAACAGGGGAGACGCCCGCCGAAATCAAGCCTGCCGACGGGCGTTTCCCCAGGTCAGAGCTGTTGGGAGCTGGTGCCTGAGAGGAGAATTCAAGTCCCCCCTCGGACACCAGCAGAAACCCCAGTTGACCTGGGGTTTTTCTGTTTCCCGGACTGTGGCGCGATGGGCCGGGTGGCGAACAGGCGGAGAGATCCCGGGCCGGACCAGGAGGATCCCAGGCCGGACCAGGGATGGCAGAGCCGCCTCGCGAGTGATGCGTGTTCCCTGGTAGCCGGTGTGTCGGCATCCCTGGGCTGAGTGGGCGTGCTTCTGGACGGGCAGGCGTTCCCGGCCGCCCCGGCCGTCACCGCACCCTGATGACGATCTTGCCGCGTGCGTGGCCCGTGGCGCTGGCGTCGTGGGCCGCGGCGGTGTCCGCGAGGGGGAAGACGGCGTGGAGGGGGACGGTGAGGCGGCCCTGGTCGGCGAGGGCGGCGGCGACGGGCAGGCCGGCCCAGCCCGGTGATGTGCCGGCCTGGGAGCGGGAGAACCGCACGCCGTGCCGCTCGGCGTCGAAGTCGGCGATGGTGACCACGCGCCGCGGGTCACCGGCGATGGCCACCAGTTGGGCGAGGGAGCCCTTGCCGGCCGCGTCGAGCACCACGTCGACGCCGCGCGGGGCCACAGGGGCGATGCGGTCGGCCAGCCCCGCCCCGTAGGTGACCGGGATGACGCCGAACTGCCTGAGGAAGCCGTGGTTGCCCTCGCTTGCGGTGCCGATCACGGTGAGGCCGCGGGCTCGGGCGAGCTGGGCGGTGAGGGTGCCGACGCCTCCGGCGGCGCCCTCGATCAGCAGCGTCATGCCGTCGGCGGCGCCCAGGGCTTCGAGCACGCGCGTGGCCGTGTCGATGTTGCCCGCGGCGCCGCCCGCCTCCTCGAAGGACCACGAGCGGGGCGTGGGTGCCCATGCCTCCAGGACGGCGTACTGGGCCGCGCCGCCGCCCTGGTCCGCGAACGGCACGAGGCCGAAGACCTCGTCCCCGACAGCGGTGCCGGTGACGCCCTCTCCCACCTCGTCGACCGTTCCGGCGGCATCCATGCCGGGGACATGGGGGAGGGCCAGGGGGACGACGTCCCGCAGCATCCCGGAACGCAGGTACCAGTCGGCGGGGGTGACTCCGGTGGCCCGCACGGCGATGCGGACCTGACCGGGTCCGGCGTGCGGCTCCGCGACGTCCTCGACGTGGAGGACGTCGGAGCCGCCGTAGCGGTGGTAGCGCACAGCAAACATGGCGATCTCCCGATGGACCTGATGGACCTGATGGACCTGATGGACCTGATGGGCCCGGGGCCCGGGGCCCGGGGCCCGATGGGCAGGCGGAGCTCGCGCGTTCCCTGTGCGGCGACCGTAGCACTAACCGTTATTGTTTAGGAACCGTTTCTCCTTCGGATTTGGTAGTGTCAGCGCCATGACCGTGCCGACCGGACGCCGCGAACGCAAGAAGGCGGCCACCCGCCAGAAGATCGCCGACACCGCCCTGCGGCTCTTCCTGGAACGCGGATACGACGCGGTGGGCATCCGCGACGTCGCCGCCGAGGCCGACGTGGCCGTCACCACGCTCTTCTCCCACTTCGCCTCCAAAGAGGCCCTGGTGTTCGAGCAGGACGCCGACTTCGAGCAGCGCCTCAAGCGGGCCGTCACCGACCGCGCGCCGGACGCACCGCTGATCCCCGCACTGCGCCGCGAGGTCCACGCCATGGTCCGGCACTGCACGGCGGAGGGCTCCGCCCCGATCTACCGCATGATCGACGAGTCGCGTGCGCTGCGCGAGTACGAGGAGTCGATACGGCTGCGGCACGCGGACTCGCTGGCGGCGGCCATCGCCGCCGATCCCGGTCTGAACCGGTCCGCGATGGCCTGCCGGACGATCGCGAGGTTCGTGATCGACGCCTATGCGCTGGCCCGCGACGCGGCCGACCCGCAGGCCGCCCTGGACGAGATCTTCCCGATGATCGAGGCTGCGTGGGAGGCTGCCTGACCGCCTGAGGGCGGGACGGGGGTGCGGCCGCTCCCGGCCGGAGGCGGGCCGTTCAGCCGCCCTCGGCCCACGGCCGCAGCTTCTCCGGGTTGCGGACGGCCCAGATCCGGGTGACGTGTCCGTCGTGGACGTCGAACGCGGCGACGGTCAGGACGACGCCCGCGCGCCGGGCCACCAGGCCGGGGGTGCCGTTGACGGAGCGTTCCAGGAGTTCGAGTCCCGGGGCCCGGTCGGCGATGGCGATCATGTACTGGGCGATCCGGGCGCCGCCCTCGACCGGGTGCAGGGCGGCACCGGTCACGCCACCGCCGTCGGCGGTCATCACGGCGGCCGGGTCGAGCAGGCCCACGAGGGCGGTGATGTCCTTGGCCTGCCACGCCTCCTTGACCTGCTGTACCGCCTCGGCCCGGCCGGCGGCCGTCGCCGGCGGGCGGGCGGCGCGCACCCGGCGGCGCCCCGAGGCCGCCAGCTGCTTGCACGCCGCGGGCGTCCGGCCGACGATGCGGGCGATCTCGGCGAAGGGGTAGCGGAAGACGTCGTGCAGGACGAACGCCACCCGCTCGGCGGGCGTCATCGACTCCAGGACGACCAGGAAGGCCATGCTCACCGACTCGTCCAGGACCAACTGGTCGGCGGGGTCGGCGGGGTCGGCGGAGCCGTTGCCGGGGCCGCCCCACTCGGTGCGGTCGGGCAGGGGGTCGGGCAGCCATGCGCCCACATAGCGTTCGCGCCGGGCCCGCGCCGAGCCGAGCACGTCCAGGCAGACGCGTCCGGTCACCGTCGTCAGCCAGGCGCCTGGGGAGGCGATCTCCTCCTGCCTGCTCCGCGGCAGCGCGTACCAGCGTGTGTACGCCTCCTGCACGGCGTCCTCGGCCTCGGTCAGTGAACCGAGCAACCGGTAGGCCACATTGATCAGTTGGCGCCGCTCACCGGCCGCCCGGCCGATGCCTGTCCCGGCTGTCCCCATGCCCCGCCGCCTCCTCGCCTTACCTTTCGCGGGCCCGCGTCGTCGGGTTGGTGAGACCTTATCGATCTACTGCCCTCCGGGGCGGAAAAGGGGGGACCGTCACATGGCCACCCAGGCGACGGCACGACACGGCATCTCGTTCCTGCGGTTCGCGATCGCCGTGCAGACCCTGACCATCTTTCTGCAAGCAGTCTCCGCGGGATTGCTGCTGACCGCGTCCTACGGCGAGACGCTGCACAGCGTCGGCGCCCGCGTGATGTACGGGGCGTCGATGCTGTACGTCCTCGCGGCGATACTGGCGTGGAAGCCGGGCGGCGGCTCGACCCGGCCCATCTGGCAGGCGACCGGGTTCCTCGTCCTCGCCTCCGTCCAGGTCGTCCTCGGGATCGCGCACGTGCCGTCGGTCCATCTGCCCCTCGGCGTCGCGATGTTCGGGCTGAGCGTCCTGGCGCTGAGCAAGCGCTGAGCCGCTCTCAGAGCGCGCCCGCCGCGTCGACGAGCCGGGCCAGGGCCTCGCCCAGCGCCTCCACGCCGGAGGCGTCGGCGGGGCCGCCCGGTTCGCTCATGTACACGTCCCGCCGGATCTCGATCATCAGCGCGGCGACCCGCCGGTCGGTCCCGTAGTACTTCAGCGGTACGTATGTGCCCCGGAAGGGACTGTCGATCCCGACCCCGCCGCCCCGACCGCCGCGATCGCCGCCGCTCCCGTTCGCCGTTCCCGGCGCGTCTCCCGGCTCCGCGAACTCCGCGAAGGCGCGCCCGGCCAGGCCCAGCAGTTCGGCGGAGGTGTGGAAACCGTCGCTGCCCAGGCAGATCGCGGGCCGCGGGCCGTCGCCGTGCAGTTCGTAGGGGAGCCGTTCGGTCGGGTACGAGTGCACGTCGATGATCACCGCCCGGCCCACGGCCGCCAGCCGTCCGGCGACCGCATCGGTCATGGCGGCGGCGTACGGACGGAAGTACCGCTCGACGAGCGGGCGTGAGTCGTACGCCGCCGGGCGCAGCGGCGCCCCGTGCGTGGTCCGCGTGTACACCGCGCCCATGCCGACCGACAGCATCTCCTCGCGTTCGTCGGGGAACCGCTCCGGGTCGGTCACCAGGCGCGAGAGCCGGTTCACGAACCGCCAGGGCCGCACCGCGCAGCGCGCCGCCGCGACCGCCGCGATCTCCTCGGTGTGGGCGTCGGTGATGTGGTCCAGTTCGCGGGCGAGGGCGGCGTCGTCCAGCGTGATGCCGCGCCGTACGTCCGCCGGGACGACCCGTGAGGAGTGCGGGACGTGGAGGATGACGGGGGAGCCGGGCGCGCCGGGAAGGTACGCGAAGGAGGGCCGCGCCGACGTCCCGCTGCTGTGCACTGCCGCCGCCTTCGCGTGTTCGCGTTCCCGTACGTCCGTGTGACCGGCCGTCCCGGCCTCCCGCCGTCAAGGATCGTACGCCGTACGGGCCGAGCCGGTGCCGCACCGCGGAACCAGGACCCCGCGCACGGTCCTGAACACCTTCTCCCGAAACACTGCCCCTCCGCATCAGCATCCGCATTTGGCATGGACCTGATCTATCCGCGCCGCTACCCTCTCCCGTGCACCACCTTTGAGAGCGCTCTCACTCCCCGCATGCCCTTCCGCTCCACCCCCACCGTCACCGGGGCGGGTGCCCCGTCGTGACCGGAACGACGAAAGGCAGCAATCCACATGAGACGCACCACACTTCTGCGCGCCGCCCTGTCCGCGGCGCTCATCCTGACGGTCGGCGCGGGTCTGGCCGGTGGTCAGGCGACCGCCGCCACCCCGCCGTCGGCCGGCTCGGGCGCCGCGGCCGACGCCCCCGCTTCCGCGGCCCTCGTCACCGCCCTCCAGCACGACCTGCACCTGACGAAGTCCCAGGCCACCGCACGTCTCGCCGCCGAGACCACGGCGCGCACCGTCGAGCAGGCGGCACGCAAGGCCGCCGGACCGGCGTACGGCGGCTCGTGGTTCGACGCGCGGCGCGACACGCTGGTGGTCGCCCTCGCCGACGACACCCACCGCGCCGCCGTCGAGGCGACCGGCGCCGAGGTCACCCGTGTCCGGCACACCGAACATCAACTGGACGCCACGAAGGCGAAGTTGGACAAGCTCAAGGCGCCCGAGGGCGTGAGCAGCTGGCACGTCGATCCGCGCTCCAGCTCGGTCGCCGTCACCGTGGTCTCCTCACACCGGGGCGACAACGATGTCAAGGCGTTCCTCGACCGGGCCCGCGCCGCCGGTCCCGTGACCGTGAGCGAGACCGCGCAGGCCCCGCGCACGCTGGCCGCCGGAACCGTGGGCGGCGACCCGTACTACACGGGCAACGTCCGCTGCTCCATCGGCTTCTCGGTGTACGGCGGCTTCGTCACCGCCGGGCACTGCGGGCATCCCAGCATGGGCGTCAACGGCTGGGACGGCTCGTACATCGGCACCTTCCAGGGCTCCTCGTTCCCCGACAACGACTACGCCTGGGTCAGCGTCGGCAGCGGCTGGTGGACGGTGCCGGTCGTCCTCGGCTGGGGCACCGTCTCCGACCAGCTGGTCCGCGGCTCGGCCGAGGCGCCCATCGGCGCGTCGATCTGCCGCTCCGGTTCCACGTCGCACTGGCACTGCGGCACCGTCCTCGCCAAGAACGAGACCGTCAACTACAGCGAGGGCGCCGTCCACCAGATGACCAAGACCAACGTCTGCGCCGAACCCGGCGACTCCGGCGGCTCCTTCATCAGCGGCGACCAGGCCCAGGGCGTCACCTCCGGCGGCTGGGGCAATTGCAGCTCGGGCGGCGAGACCTGGTACCAGCCGGTCAACGAGATCCTCGGACGCTACGGGCTGACGCTGCACACGGCGTGAGGCGCCGCCCCCCGTCCGCCGACCGGGCGCCCGTGCGCCACGGGACATGACGTGACATGTGGTGCCGTACCGGCCGCACTCCGGGCCGGTACGGTACTGCGCCGGGTGTGGACGCGCATGGCCGCGACCCGGGCGGGGCAGGAAAGGGCCGTTCCGAGGGGCTGCTGCCGAATCCCCTTCCCGACGTCCTCGGTGTGCCTTTCCTTCCGGTCTTTCCGGTCTTTCCGGTCTTTTCGGTTCCTTCCGGTTCTCTCCAGGCGGTGCGGATTGAAGAAGAGAGTGTGCGGTGCCGGTGTCGTGCTCGGTGTTCTCGTCGCGTTCGGCGCGCTGCCCGCGCAGACGTCCACGGCCGCGCCGCCCGGTACGCGGGCCGGTGCGGGGCACAGCCTGTGGGCGCTGCCGCTGGGGCCCGCCGGGCTGACCGAGACCCGTACGACGACGACCCTCCAGCCGGGCGTCACCCTGACCCGGATCGTGCGCGGCGAGGCCGACCCGGCGCTGCGCTGGACGGTCGAGGTGTCCATCCCCGGCGGGCCGGGTTCGCCGGACCCGGACGCGCCGCCGGCCGTCCTCAAGGACGAGAAGAGCGCGGGCGAACTGGCGGACGGTCTGCGGCGGGCCGGGTTCGCCGCCCGCGTGGAGCGGGTCGTGACGCCGAGCACGGCCGACTACGCGGGCGGCACGCTCGGCCGGCGGGTGCGCGTCGGCTCGTTCGGCAGCGAGTCCGCGGCGACGGCGGAACGCGCCCGTCTCAAGGCGGCCGGGTACACCGGCTCCGCCGTCTACACCGGCTGGGACGGCGACTCCTCGGCGCGCGGCCCGTGGCACGTCGACGTCCTCACCATCGACCCGCGCCGGTTCCACGGCGGCCTGCGCGCCTCCTACGGCCCGGACCTGGAGAACCGCGAGACCACCAGCGCGCTGTCCGGCGCCGCGGGCGCGACCGCGGCGGTCAACGCCGGGTTCTTCGTCCTGGATCCCGCGGCGGGCGCCCCGGGCGACCCGGCCGGTGTGGGCATGTACGGCGGGCGGCTGCTGAGCGAGCCGGTCGCCGGGCGTCCCGGCCTGGTCGTCCACGGCGACGGCCGGGGGACCGAGATCACCCGGTTCACCTGGCGGGGCCGGGTCGCCGGGCAGTACGCCTCGCTGGCGCTGAGCGGCATCAACCGGGTCCCGGGCCTGATCAGGAACTGCGGCGGCAGACCGGGCGACCTTCCCACCTCCGCGCCGCTGCACGACGTCACCTGCACCAACCCCGACGAACTCGTCGCCTTCACCGGTGACTTCGCCGGGCGGACCCCGCAGGGAGCGGGCGCCGAGGCCGTGCTGGACGCCCGGGGCCGGGTCGTCGAGGTGCGCTCGCCGCGCGGCGGACCGCTCCCGGCCGGCGGCGGCTCGGTCCAGGCGACCGGCCGGCGCGTCGCCGAACTCACCCGGCTCGCCCGCCCCGGCGAGCACCTGCGGGTGACCACCGACCTGCTGGACCGGCGGGGGCTCCGCGTCTCCTCCTCGCCCGGCACCGCCACCGGCCACGGCACCGCCACCGGCCATGGCCACGGCACCAGCATCGTCAACGGCGGGCCCGAACTGGTCCGCGACGGCAGGCTCCACGTCACCCCCGCCACCGACGGCATGGTGCACCCCGACGATCCGAGCTGGTACTACGGGTGGGTGCACAAGCGCAACCCGCGCACCCTCGCCGGGGTGGACGCGGACGGCCGTACGGTGCTGGTCACCGCGGACGGACGCAGCACCGCCGCACTCGGACTCAGCATCACCGAGAGCGCCGCGGTCGCCAGGGCGCTCGGGCTGCGCGACGCGGTCAACCTCGACGGCGGCGGCTCGACCACGATGGCCGTCGGCGGCACCGTACTCAACGATCCCTCGGACGCCACCGGCGAACGGCCCGTGGGGGACGCCCTGTTGATCCTGCCGCGCCGGGACTGACCGCTCCCGCTCCCGCGCACCCAGCCGTCCGCCGGGTGCGGGGTGGCCGCCTGGAGCGTCCTCGTACGGGAATCGCGCCGCCCTTCTCCGGACCATCCCGAAAGACCATGGGCGGTGCGCAGCACCGAGAACCCCCTCACGGCCGCCCGCGACCTCGGCATCCTCGCCCACGTCGACGCGGGCAGGACCACCGTCACCGAGCGGATCCTGTACGCCACCGGCGCCACCCACCAGCGGGGCGAGGCGCACGACGGCACCACCAGTTGCCCATCGGGGCGGTGGCCGAGCTGCATCCCGCCGCGCCGGCGGAGTTCCGCGTCCGGGACACGCTGAGCGCGTCCACCCTCACGGCCGCGCTGCGCGAGCCGACCCGTACCGGCGGCGGAGCCGTCGTGCTGTGCGGCTCCGCCTACCGTAACCGGGGGATCGAGCCCCTGCTTAACGCCGTCGCCGCGTGCCTGCCGTACGGGGCACGGACGACGGCGCGGAGCGGGCGCGGGCGACCGACCCGCAGGCGCCGCTCGACCGCGCGTCCGCGCCGGACGTACGGCGTCCACGTCCGCGCCGGACGTACGGCGTCCACGTCCGCGCCGGACGTACGGCGTCCATGTCCGCGCCGTCGAGGCCGGATGCCGTGACGCCCTCGCCCAACGGCCGCTGGGCGGACTCCCGGTGACCGGGCTGCGGGTCACGCCGACCGACAGCGCCATGCGTGTGAAGGACTCGTCGGAGGCGTCCTTCCGCACGGCGGGGCGGAGGGGCAGGAAGGGATGGGAGGGACGGAAGGGCGCGCCGCCAGGGCCGCAGGCCCGCCCGCACCCCCCCGCTTCAGGAAGTGAACACCGGCCCCGCCCGGCCTCTTCTCCCCACTTTGCGCGGGGAGTTGACCGCACCCCCGCCGCGCGGCACGCACCCGCCCCCCGAGGGGCCGCCGATATCCAACCGTTGTACTGACCCCGTAGGCACTCGCGCCGCAGGTCAGCCGGGTGCGCCGGGCCCCTGTCCCCGGGCCCGCCGGTCCGCACCGGCCCCGCGTGCCGATTCGCTGCTGCCGGATCCCTTGACGAACCTTTCCGGGAGGGTTTAACTCACGTCCTAAATTAAGCCCTGAGGTAGTCGTTCGGAAGTCGAACGGAGGACGCCCTCGGGCCTCGACTCCCGGAAAGGGACACCCAGGAGCCATGCGCAGCATCCGAGCCGCGGCCGTAGGCGCCGTCACCCTGTCTCTCGCCCTTGCCGCCTCGGCCTGCGGAGGCGGTTCGTCGACGGGCGGCGGGTCCAACGACTCGCCCAAGACGCTGACGTACTGGGCCTCCAACCAGGGCGCCAGCATCGAGGTCGACAAGAAGGTCCTCCAGCCCGAACTCGACAAGTTCGAGAAGCAGACGGGCATCAAGGTGAAGCTGGAGGTCGTGCCCTGGTCGGACCTGCTGAACCGGATCCTGACCGCGACCACCTCCGGGCAGGGACCCGACGTCCTCAACATCGGCAACACCTGGAGCGCCTCCCTCCAGGCGACCGGCGCGCTGCTGCCGTGGGACGCCAAGAACTTCGCCAAGATCGGCGGCAAGGACCGCTTCGTCGACTCCGCGCTCGGCTCGACCGGCGTCCAGGGCAAGGATCCGGCGGCCGTGCCGCTGTACTCGCTGGCCTACGCCCTCTACTACAACAAGCAGATCTTCGCCGACGCCGGTATCGCCAAGCCGCCCGCCACCTGGGACGAGCTGGTCGCCGACGGACAGAAGATCCAGGCCAAGGGCAAGCAGGTGCTCGGCGCCGAGGGCTCCAACGTGTCGGAGAACATCCATCACGTCTTCGTCTTCGCCAAGCAGCACGGCGCCGACTTCTTCACCGCCGACGGCAAGCCCGACTTCACCGGTGACGGGGTCGTCGCGGCCGTCAAGCAGTACGTCGACCTGATGGCGAAGGACAAGGCCATCCCGCCGGGCGACGCCGAGTACGCGCAGAACCAGTCGGTCAGCGACTTCGCCAAGGGCCGGACCGCCATGCTGCTGTGGCAGACGGCCTCCGCCAACCTCAAGTCCCAGGGGATGAGCGAGGACGCCTACGGCGTCGCGCCCGTGCCCGTGCGGTCCGGCACCCCGGGCACCGGCACCCAGGTCAACTCGATGGTCGCCGGTATCAACGTCGCCGTCTTCAAGAACACCCACAACCTCGACGGCGCCGCGCAGTTCGTGAAGTTCCTGACCGGCGACGAGGAGCAGAAGATCCTCAACAAGGCGTACAGCTCCATCCCGCCGGTCAAGTCGGCCCAGTCGGACCCGGCGTTCGGCACCACGGCCAACGCGGTGCTCAAGAACACCCTCGCCACCAGCGCCGCCGCCCTGCCCCAGGTGGCCGCCGAGTCCCAGTTCGAGACGACGGTCGGCACGGCTGTCAAGGAGCTGTTCGCCGACGCGGCGGCCGGCCGCGCGGTGACCACCGACTCGGTCAAGGCCAAGCTCCAGAAGGCCCAGCAGCAGATGCCGGCGAAGTGAGCACGATGACCACGACCACCGTCTCCGGCGACCCGGGCGCGCCCACCGCCGCGCCCGGGAAGTCCCCCGGCGCGGCGGCGCCCGGCCCGCGCCGCCGCGCCGGGTGGATCCGCCGGGTCACCCTGCCCTATCTGCTCCTGCTGCCCGCGCTCGTCCTCGAACTCCTGGTCCACCTGGTGCCGATGGTGATCGGCATCGTCATGAGCTTCAAACAGCTCACCCAGTTCTACATCCGCGACTGGGGCACCGCCCCCTGGTCCGGCTTCGACAACTACAAGGTGTCGGTGGACTTCGACGCCCCCATCGGCGAGGCGCTGCTGCACTCCTTCGCCGTCACCGTCGGCTTCACCCTGCTGTCGGTCGGCCTGTGCTGGCTGATCGGCACCGCCGCCGCGATCTGCATGCAGGACACCTTCCGCGGCCGCGGCCTGCTGCGCGCGCTGTTCCTGGTGCCGTACGCGCTGCCGGTCTACGCGGCCGTCATCACCTGGGTGTTCATGTTCCAGCACGACAACGGCCTGGTGAACCACGTCCTGCACGACCAGCTGCACCTGACCGACAAGCCGTCCTTCTGGCTCATCGGCGACAACAGCTTCGTCGCCCTGCTGGTCGTGTCGGTGTGGAAGGGCTGGCCGTTCGCCTTCCTCATCGTCATGGCCGGACTCCAGAACATCCCCAGGGAGCTGTACGAGGCGGCGGCGCTGGACGGCGCGGGCCAGTGGCAGCAACTGCGCCGGATCACCCTGCCCTCGCTGCGCCCGGTCAACCAGGTCCTGGTCCTGGTGCTGTTCCTGTGGACGTTCAACGACTTCAACACGCCGTACGTGCTGTTCGGGCGGGCCGCCCCGGAGGCCGCCGACCTCATCTCGGTCCACATCTACCAGGCGTCCTTCGTCAGCTGGGACTTCGGCACCGGCTCGGCCATGTCCGTATTGCTGCTGCTCTTCCTGCTGGTCGTCACCGGCACCTATCTGGCGATCACCTCACGCACCTCACGCGGACGGAAGGCGGCCGATGTCTGACATCCCCCGGTCCCCGATGGCGCCGCCCCGCTCCTTCACCTGGTCGCGGCGCGTCTTCCTGACCCTGCTGACCGGCTTCGTCCTGGTGCCGGTCTACGTGATGGTCTCCAGCTCGCTCAAACCGCTCGCGGACGTCACCGGGAAGTTCCGCTGGCTGCCCAGCGGGCTGACCTTCCGCCCGTACATCGACATCTGGTCGACCGTGCCGCTCGCGAAGTACTTCGTGAACTCGCTGGTGGTGGCCGGCGCGGCGACGGTCTGCTCGGTGGTGATCGCGGTCTTCGCCGCGTACGCCGTCAGCCGCTACGCCTTCCACGGCAAGCGCGTCTTCACGGTCACCGTGCTGTCCACGCAGATGTTCCCGGGCATCCTCTTCCTGCTGCCGCTGTTCCTCCTGTACGTCAACATCGGCAACGCCACCGGCATCGCCCTGTTCGGCTCGCGCGGCGGCCTGATCCTCACCTATCTCACCTTCTCGCTGCCGTTCTCGATCTGGATGCTCATCGGGTACTTCGACTCGGTGCCGCGCGACCTGGACGAGGCGGCCCTGGTGGACGGCTGCGGCCCGCTCGGCGCGCTCTTCCGCGTGGTCGTCCCGGCCGCGATCCCCGGCATCGTCGCCGTCGCCGTCTACGCCTTCATGACGGCCTGGGGCGAGGTGCTGTTCGCCTCCGTCATGACCAACGACACCACCCGCACGCTCGCCGTGGGCCTCCAGGGCTACTCCACGCAGAACAACGTCTACTGGAACCAGATCATGGCCGCCTCGCTCGTCGTGAGCGTCCCGGTGGTCGCCGGATTCCTGCTCCTCCAGCGCTATCTCGTCGCCGGACTGACGGCGGGAGCCGTCAAGTGACCGGCCACCGTCCTACCGAAAGGGCTTCCGTGTCCGACGCCATCGACCTCGCCGCGCTCCCGCACGACTTCCTGTGGGGCACGGCCACCTCGGCCTACCAGATCGAGGGCGCCGTCGCCGAGGACGGCCGCTCGCCGTCCATCTGGGACACCTTCTCGCACACCCCCGGGAAGGTCGACAACGACGACCACGGCGATGTCGCCTGCGACCACTACCACCGCTGGCGCGAGGACATCGACCTGATGCGCCGGCTGGGCACGAACGCCTACCGGCTCTCCGTCGCCTGGCCGCGCGTCGTGCCCGGCGGCGACGGCCCGGTCAACGCCAAGGGGCTCGCCTTCTACGACGAGCTGGTCGACGCCCTGCTGGAGGCGGGCATCACGCCCTCCGTCACCCTCTACCACTGGGACCTGCCGCAGGTGCTCCAGGACCGCGGCGGCTGGCCCGAGCGCGCCACCGCCGAGCACTTCGCGGCGTACGCGGGGGTGGTCGCCGACCGTCTCGGCGACCGCGTCACGCACTGGACCACGCTGAACGAGCCCTCCTGCTCCGCCTGGATCGGTCATCTGGAGGGCAGGATGGCGCCCGGTCTGACCGATCTGACGGCGGCCGTCCGCGCCTCCTACCACCTGCTCCTCGGGCACGGCCTGGCCGCGCAGGCGGTCCGCGCCGCCGCACCGGACGCCCGGATCGGCATCGTCAACAACCTCTCCACCGTCTTCCCCGCCAGCGATCGGCCCGAGGACCTGGCCGCCGCCCGCCGCCACGACGGGCACGTCAACCGCTGGTGGCTCGACCCGGTGCACGGCCGCGGCTTCCCCGCCGACATGCGCGAGGTCTACGGCGTCGAGCTGCCCGAGCGCCCCGGCGACGCGGAGACCATCGCCGCCCCGCTGGACTGGGTCGGGCTGAACTACTACTTCCCGGCGACCGTCGCCGACGACCCGGACGGGCCGGTGCCGTACGCCCGCGCCGTGCGCCTGCCCGACGTGCCGCGCACCGGCATGGACTGGGAGATCGACGCGAGCGGCATCGAGACGCTGCTGCTGCGCCTCACCGACGAGTACGGCGCCCGCAAGATCCATGTCACCGAGAACGGCTCGTCGTTCCCGGACACGGTCGGCCCGGACGGCACCGTCGACGACACCGGACGCCAGGACTACCTGGTGCGGCATCTGGCCGCCTGCGCCGCCGCCGCCCGCAAGGGCGCCCCGCTGGCGGGCTACTTCGCCTGGTCGCTGCTGGACAACTTCGAGTGGGCGTACGGCTACGACAAGCGCTTCGGCCTCGTCCACGTCGACTACCGGACCCAGGTCCGCACGGTCAAGGGCAGCGGCCACCGGTACGCGGAGATCGTCCGGGCGCACCGGGAAGGGGGCGGGGGCCGCAGGGCGGCGTAGCGGCGCACCGGTGTGACGGGGAGGGGCCGGGACGCACCGGTGGACGCGGCGCGGGGGGCCGTGTCCGCCGGGGTGTGCGCCGCGGTCCGCCGGGGCGCTCAGCGGTCCTTGCGGGCCACCGCCCCGTAGATGCCGATCGGCGGGGCGCCGGGCTCCGGTGCCTCGTCGGGGCGCCAGTCCGTGACCTTGACCAGGCCCGGTTCGACCAGGGTGAAGTCGCCGAAGAAGTCCAGCACGCGGGCGTGCGGGCGCAGGTTCAGGGAGGCGGTGGCGCGCCGGTAGACGGCCGCCGCGTCCTCCCGCCGGTCCTCGTGGATGTCGCCGGTGGCGTGCGAGAGGACCAGGTAGGAGCCGACGGGCAGCGCGTCGCGCAGGGTGGCGAGGACGGCGTCGGGGTCGTCGGCGTCCGCGAGGAAGTGCACGACGGCCACCAGCAGCAGCGCCACCGGTGCGCCGAAGTCGATGACCCGGCGCACCTCGGGGTGGTCCAGCAGGGCCTGCGGCTCGCGCAGGTCGGCCAGGACCACCGAGGTGCCGGTGCCGTCCAGCAGGGCCATCGAGTGGGTGCTGACGATCGGGTCGTTGTCGACGTACGCGATCCGTGTGCCCGGGGCGATGCCGTGCGCGATCTGGTGCACATTGGGCTCGGTGGGCAGGCCGGTGCCCACGTCGAGGATCTGCCGCACCCCGCCCTCGGCGACGACGTACCGGACGGCGCGGTGCATGAAGTGCCGGTTGGCGAGGACCCCGGCCCGCACCTCGGGGGCCGCCTTCATGAACTGCTCGGCGGCCTCCTGGTCGACCGGGTAGTTGTCCTTCCCGCCGAGGAAGTAGTCGTACATCCGTGCGGGATGCGGCTTGCTGGTGTCTATCTCGTACGCGGGGGCGCCGCCGCCGCTGCTCGGGGAGGTCATCGCTGCCTGGCTCCGTCCTGGACTCGCGTCCCGCCACCACCGCACCGTGGTGAGTGACTGTCAGAACATCATCTTGGCACGCCGTGGCCGGTGTCCGTGCCTGTCCGCCCCTGCCCCCCTGCGTTCCGCTCGTCCCTTAATGCATATGATGTGCAGGTGCGTGACTACCTCATCCGGCCCGCGACCCCCGACGACGTCGAGGGCGCCCGAGCGGTGATGCTCGACACCGTGTACCGCGACTTCGGCACCGGCTACGTGCCCCGCTGGCACGGCGACATCATCGACCCGGCCGCCGCCTATCTCGCGCCCGCCCGGCACACCCTGCTGGTGGCGGTCGACGAAGCCGGCGGCGAGGTCGTCGCCACCGCCGCGCTCGACGCGCGCGGCCCCGCGCACCCGCCCAACCCGCGCCACCTCGCCGAACGCTATCCCTCCGGCGAGACCGCGCAGCTGCGCCGCGTCTACGTCCGCCCCGGACATCGCAGGCGCGGCCTGGCCCGGCGGCTCGTCGGGGAACTGCTCGCCTTCGCCGCGGCGGACGGCGGCTACCGCTCCGTCTACCTGCACACCGACCCCGCCGTGCCCGGCGCCGAGCCGTTCTGGCGTTCGCTCGGCAAGGCCGTGCACGACGAGCGCCAGGACCCGGGCGGCGGCCAGGGCATCGTGCACTTCGAGGTCCCGCTGGTGTGACGCCCGCGGCCGGGCGGCCTCGCGGTCGGGCAGCCGTGGGCCGCGAGGCCGGGAGCGGGGGATTGATGGAAACCATTTTCATGTAGCCTGTCGGCTCAGCGCCCAGACAAGATCCAGAACGAGGACCATGCCCCACCGTCGCTCCCGGCTGCTCGCCGCCCTCCTGCTGGCCCCGCTCCTGTCCGCCTGCTTCGCCTCCGGCGGCGGCGAAGCACAGGGCGGGTCCGCCGACACCGCGGCCGGGTCCCGCCTGCGGGTCGCCCTCGCCTTCCCGCCCGCCGAGAACCTCTCGCCCTACGGCGCGGACGCCACCATCCTCAGCAGGCTCGGTGTCACCGAGGGCCTGACTTCGCTCGACGCCAACGGCGCCGCCGCCCCCGCGCTCGCCCAGTCCTGGCGCCGCCAGGACGAGCACACCTGGCTGTTCACCCTGCGCGAGGCCACCTTCCAGGACGGGACCGACGTCACCGCCGCCGCCGTCGCCGCCTCCCTGACCCACGCCACCCGGGCCAAGCCCGCCCCCGCCGCCCTGTCCGGCGTCACCGTCGGCGTCAAGGCGGAGGGCGCCCGCACCCTGCGCGTCAGCACCGGCTCCTCCGACCCAGTGCTGCCGCTGCGGCTGTCCAGCCCGAGCCTCGCCGTGCTCTCCGCCAAGGCGTACGCCGCCAAGGGCGGCCGGGTGAACCCGGTCGGCACCGGCACCGGGCCCTTCACGCTGGCCGAGGTCGAGGGCAGCACCTCCGCCCGGCTCGACCGGTTCGACGACTACTGGGGCGGCCGCGCCCAGTCCGCCGGGATCGACGCCCGCTTCATCGCCGACGGCACCGCGCGCGCCAACGCGCTGCGCACCGGCCAGGTCGACATCGCCGAGGCCGTCCCCGTCGCCCAGGCCGCCACCCTGGAGGCGGCCACCCGCCGCGAGACCGCAACCACCCGCACCACGAGCCTGCTCCTCAACAGCGCCGCCGGACCCTTCAAGGACCCGAAGCTGCGCGCCGCCGCCCGCGCCGCCGTGGACCCCGCCGCCCTGGCGCACGGCGTCTACGAGAACCACGCCGACGCCGGTGCCGGGATCTACGGCCCCGCCGTCACCTGGGCCGCGGGCAAGCGCACACCGCCGGTGGGCAGGGCGACGGCCGGCGCGCCGCACGGCGCCTCCGTCACCCTCGCCACCTACGACAACCGCCCCGAGCTGCCCGAGGCCGCCCAGGTGCTCAAGCAGCAGCTGGAGAAGGCCGGGTTCAAGGTCGAACTGGTCGTACGGGAGTACTCGCGGCTGGAGACCGACGCGCTCGCGGGCAGGTTCGACGGCGTCGTCCTCGCCCGCAACACCCTCGTCGACACCGGGGACCCCGTCGCCGTGCTCGCCAGCGACTACACCTGCAAGGGCGGCTACAACCTGGCGCGGCTGTGCGACCGGGCCGTGGACCGGGCCGTGGCCGACGCCGAAGCCGTCGCCGACGACGGCAAGCGCCAGGACGCCGCGATGGCCGCCGAGGCGCGCATCCTCGGGACCGACGCCGTGGTCCCGCTGGTCCACCAGCGCGTCATCACCGGCGTCGGCACCTCGGTCAAGGGCGTCCTCCTCGACCCGTACGAGCGCGTCCTCGTCGGCACCGGCACCCGCCGCTGAACCATGGCAGCGACGATCACCCCGGACGGCCGCGCGGGCAGCCCTCCGCAGGACCGCCCCGCCCGGCGCCCGGGGGAGCGCGCGGCGGACCGGCCGCGCGGGCGCCGGGGCGGACGCGGGGCCGCCGCGGGCGCCGTGCTGTGGCGGTTCGCCGTCGCCGCCGCCCTGCTGTGCGGCATCGGCCTGCTGCCCTGGCTCACCCGCACCGACCCGGCGCTCACCGTGCTCAAGGCCCGCTCGGCGGACCGCGACCCCACCCCCGAGGTGCTGGCCGACATCCGGGCCGGGCTCGGCCTGGACGACGGCCCGCTGCGGCTGCTCGCCCACTGGCTCGGCGGGCTGCCGCGCGGGGACGCCGGACGGTCCTGGCTGTCCGGACAGGCGGTCACGCCCGCCGTGCTCCAGGCCCTCGGCGCCTCCCTGCTGCTGATGGCGGTGGCGCTCGCCGTCGCCGCCGCCACCGCCGCGCTGGTGTGCGCCCCCGTCCTGCGCCGGGGCGCCCGCGGCCGCCCGGCGGGCCGGACCGGCGGCACCGCCGCCGCGATGCTCGCCGCGCTGCCCGAGTTCCTCACCGCCTCCGTGCTCGCCACCGTCGTCGGCGTCCAGCTCGGCTGGCTGCCCGCGCTCGGCTGGTACGGGCCCCGCTGGACCGTGCTGCCCGCGCTCGCCCTCGGCCTGCCCGCCGGGGCCGTGCTAGGACGGCTGCTGGCCGACCTGCTGCCCGGCGCGTTCGCCGAACCCTGGGCGCGGGCCGCCGCCGCCCGCGGGGTCCCCGGCCACCGGATCGCCCGGCACGCCGTGCACCGCTGCCTGCCCGCGCTGCTGCCCAACCTCGGGCTGTTCGCCGTCGGCCTGACCGGCGGCGCCGTCGCCGTCGAGCAGATCTTCGACATCCCCGGACTCGGCCGCACCACGCTCCAGGCGGCCCTCGCCCAGGACCTGCCCGTGCTCCAGGCGGGCACCCTCGTCCTCGTCCTGCTCGGAGCCGCCGCCTCGCTGGCCGCCCGCCTCGCCGCCCGCCCGCTCACCGGCCCCGCCCTGCGCGACGGCGCCCTGCCCACCCTGCACCCGCCCCGGCCGCCCGCCCGCCGGGCCCTGCCGCTCCTGCACGGCGCGCTGCTCCTCGCCGTCGTCCTCGCCGGGCTGCCCCGCGACCCGCTCGCCCTCGACACCACCGCCCGGCTGCGCGCCCCCTCGCCGGGACACCCCTTCGGCACCGACGCGCTCGGCCGCGACCTGCTCGCCCGCGTCGCGCACGGCGCCCTGCACACCGTGCTCCTCGCCCTCGCGATCAGCGCGGTCTGCCTGCTCGCCGGGGTGCTGCTCGGCCTGCTGCCCCGGCTGTCCGGACCGCTCGTCGACACCGTCAACGCCGTACCGCCCGTCCTCGCCGCGCTGCTCACCACCGCCGTTTGGGGCAGCGGACCGGCCACCCCCGCGCTCGCCGTGACCGCCGTCGCCTGGGCACCGCTGGCCGCCCACACCTCCGCGCTGCTGCGCCAGGAACGCGCCGCCCTGCACCTCGCCGCGCCCCGGGGCCTCGGCGCGAGCCGCCGCCATCTGCTGTGCCGCCACCTCCTGCCCGCCGTACTGCCCTCCGTCACCCGGCACGCCCTGCTCCGGCTGCCCGGCGTCGCCCTCGCCCTCGCCGCGCTGGGCTTCCTCGGCCTCGGCGCCCAGCCGCCGTCCCCCGAATGGGGCCTGCTGCTCGCCGAGAACCAGCCCTACGCCGAACGCGCCCCCTGGGCCGTCCTCGCCCCCGCCGCCGTCCTCGCCCTGCTGGGCGCCCTCGCGGTGACGGCGGCCGGGGGGATCGGGGGCGCACCCGGCATCGGCGCCGGACGGCTGCGGACGCGCTTCTCGCGGTCACCGGTTCCGGCGGACGCGGTGGATACGGCGGCCACGGCGGCCGCAGTGGCTACGGGGGCGGCGCGCCGGTGACCGCGCAGCCGCCCACCACGACGACCGCGTCCCCCGCAGCGCAACGGGCTCCGCTGCCGCCGCTGCTGCGCCTGCTGATCTGGACGCAGCTCGCCTTCAACATCGGCTTCTTCGCCGTGCTGCCCTTTCTCGCCGAACACCTGGGGCAGGGCGTCGGCATGGCGGGCTGGCTGGTCGGCCTGGTGCTGGGGCTGCGGACCTTCAGCCAGCAGGGGCTGTTCGTCGTCGGCGGCATCCTCACGGACCGCTTCGGCGTCCGGCCCGTCGTCCTCGGCGGCTGTGTGCTGCGCATCGCCGGATTCGCCTGGCTCGCCTACGCGCGGGGCACCTGGCCGGTCATCGGCGCGGTCCTGCTCATCGGCTTCGCCGCCGCGCTGTTCTCGCCCGCCGTCGAGTCGGAGGTCGTACGGCAGGCCGTGGCCCTGGAGGCGGCGGGCGGCGGTCCCCGCACCCGGGTCCTGGCGCTGTTCGCGGCGTCCGGGCAGGCCGGGGCGTTCGCCGGACCGCTGCTGGGCGCGCTGCTGCTCGCGGTGGACTTCCGCACCGCCTGCCTGGCCGGTGCGGGCGTCTTCGTCCTCGTCCTCGCCGGGCACGCCCGGCTGCTGCCCCAGCACCTCCCCGGCCGCACCCGCACCCGGGCGCGCGGCGGCCTCACCGTCCTGCTGCGCAACCGCCGCTTCCTGGCCCTGTGCTGTGCGTACGGCACCTGCCTGCTCGCCTACAACCAGCTCTATCTGGCGCTGCCCGCCGAGGTGCGGCGGGTGACCGGCTCCCAGACGGCCCTGGCCTGGCTGTTCGCGCTGTCCTCCCTGCTCGCGGTGACCGTGCAGCTGCCCCTCACCCGCTGGACGGGGGAACGGCTCGGCCCGCGCCGCACCATGGCGGCGGGGCTGCTGCTGACCGGCGCCGCCTTCGCGCTGGTCGCGGTGGGGCGCCCGGCCGCCGCCACGGGCAGCGGCCCGGCCGGACTGCTGCCCGCCGCCGGTTTCGTCGTCCTGCTCACCCTGGGCCAGCTGACCGTGGCGCCCGTCGCCCGCGCCTGGGTGCCCGACCTGGCCGAAGAGGGCCGGCTCGGCCTCTACACCGGCGCCCTGTCCTCGGTCTCCGGCCTGATCGTGCTCCTCGGCAGCGCGACGAGCGGTCGCCTGCTCGACTCCGCCCTCCCACCCGCCGTGCCCTGGCTGGTGCTGGCCGCCCTGCCCGTCGCGGCGATCGGCCTTCTGCCCCGGCGGGACTGAGCGCCACGGGGGCGGGCGCGATGCGGCGCCGCCTCCGGTGCCCTGCACGTTGCCGGATGCCGTCCCGCCCGCCGGTCCGGGATCCCGGGACTCTTGCCTTTTGCCTGCCGCTGAGCGTCGGCCCGACGGCCGGGCGGCCGGGGGTGTGGAACCGGCACCCGGGGCGGTGCGCGGTGCGTACGAGGCCGGTGATCAGAGCCGGGGGAGGCGATGACCGTCCCCGGGCGGCCCTCTGCCCGCGGGCCCGGCTACCGCGCCGCCTTCGGCAGAGGGGGCCGCTACGGTGAGGCTGGGTGCCGCCGTGGCGTACCCCCGGCCGCCGACCGCCGGTCCGGTGCTCCGAACGCGGCTGTGGGTCGGCTCCCCGGGGCCGACCCACCGGACACCGTGGGGCGCCGCCGCCCGCCGGTCCGGTGGCCCGGACACCGTCCCGCCGCCGATGCGGCCCGGCCGTCCCCCCCCGAGACCCCTCCCGTGCCGCCGCCCCGGCCTCCTCCTCCCGGACACCGCCGCGCGCGCCGCCACACGGCTCCCGGTCACCCCGCACCCCCGACGCGGTGACCAGCGGCCCCGGCCCCAACCCCCGCAGCCCGCTGCGGCTCAGGCGGCCCGTGTCCCCGCCCCCACCCCTTCCTCGTCCTCTGCCCGGCCCGTGGCCTCGCCGTCCGCGGCCCGGTTGTGGACGCGTCCCGGCAGGACGCGGGCCGTCAGCGCGCCCGCCGCGGCCACCGACGCCAGGACGGCGAGGGGCAGCCCCGGGCCGCCGTCGGAGCCGCGCAGGGCGGTCGCGGCGGCCACGCCGAGGGCGGGGCCGATGTTCATGGCGGTCTGCTGGAGACCGCCCGCCACCCCGGCCGAGGCCACGGCCGACTCCCGTACGACGACATGGGTCGCCGCGACCAGCACCGTGCCGAACCCGGCCCCGAGCACTGCGAAGCCCCCGCACAGCGCGACCGTGCCCGGGGCGCGGGCGAGCAGCAGGACGCCCAGCGCGAGCGCGGCCATGGCCGCCATGGTCGTCCGGCGCGCGCCCAGCCGGCGCAGCAGCACCGGGGCGAGCGGCGCCGCGAGCACCATCAGCACCGCCAGCGGCAGGCTGCGCAGAGCGCTCTGCAACGGGTCGAGCCCCAGGGTGTCCTGGAGGACGTACGTGAGGACGAACAGGGTGCCGGACAAGGTCGCCGAGGCCGCCACCAGCACGGCGACCGCCGAGCCGACGACGGCCGAGCCGATGACGTCCGGCGGGAGCAGCGGATCGGCGGCGCGGCGCTCGTGCCGTACGAGGAGGACCGCGGCGGCGGCGCCCACGAGCACGACGGGGACCGTGTCCGCGCCCGCTCCGCCGGGCTCCGCCACCGCGGCCAGGGCGCGCACGGCGCAGCCCAGGGCGAGGGCGAGCAGCAGCGCGCCGGGCAGGTCGAGCCGGACGGCCGGTGCCCGGCGGGCGGCCGGGTCCGGCCCCTTGCCGGGCAGGGCGAGCGCGAGCAGGGCGAAGACCGGCGCCGGGACGACGTTCAGGAGGAACACCACCCGCCAGCCCGGCCCGGCCACCAGCGCCCCGCCCAGCACCGGTCCGGCCGCGGCCGCCACGCCGATGGCGCTGGTGCGTACCGCGAGCGGCATCCCGAGCCGGTCGGGCGGGAAGGCCGACCGGAGCATGCCCAGCGTGGCCGGTTGCAGCATGGCCCCGCACACGCCCTGGGCGACCCGCAGGGCGATCACCCAGCCGATGCCGGGTGCGACGGCGATGCCCGCCGAGGTGGCGCCGAAGCCGAGCATCCCGGCGGCGAACATCCGCCGGTGGCCGAGCGGCGCCGACCGGCGGGTCGGTCCGCGCGGCAGGTCGCCGAGCCGCCCGGCGAACACCAGTAGGCTCGCCACCGCCACGAGATACCCGGTGCTGGTCCACTGGACCTGCGCGTACGAGGCGTCCAGGTCACGGCGCAGCGCGGGCTGCGCGACGGTGAGGACGGTGCCGTCCAGCGCGACGACGACCGCCCCGGCCACACTGCTCACCAGGGTCAGCGCCTGGACGCGGTTCATCCGTGCAGCTCCGGGCCGAGGTGCGCGTCGAGCGCCGTGCGCAGCAGCGGGGCGATGTCGTCGGTGCCGGTGGCGAGCTGGAGGCTGCCCCAGCGCCATAGCTGGGCGATGCCGTGCAGGGCGGCCCACAGGGACGCGGCGACGGTCCGGGCGTCGGCGTCGGGACGGACCCGGCCGACCAGGTCCACCAGGGTGGCGAAGAGCGGCAGGCTGGTGTCCCGCAGCCCGAGGTGGCCGCTCTCCAGCAGATCGTGGCGGAACATCAGGTCGTACATGCCGCGGTGGCCCAGGGCGAAGTCCAGATAGACCCGGCCCAGCGCCGTGAGCTGGTCACGGGGGTGCGCCGTGGGGCCGGCGGTCGCCGTCCGCGCCCGCGCGGCCAGCTCCTCGAAGCCGCGGCGCGCGATGGCGGACAACAGCTCCAGATGGGTGGGGAAGTGGCGGCGCGGCGCGCCGTGCGAGACGCCCGCGCGGCGCGCGATCTCCCGCAGGGTGAGCGCCTGCGCGCCCTGTTCGGCGACCAGGTCCACCCCGACGTCCACCAGGCGTTCGCGCAGGCCGCCGGGGCTCTTCTCCGACTCGTGCTCATGCATGGACACTGTCTACCAGGCGTGAGTAGACAGTGTCTACTCACGCTCCGGGTCTTCTCCCCGCCGGGAATGCGCCGCGTGGTCGCGGCAGTTGACCGGGGTATGACTCAGGACACACACAGCGCGGCGCCCGGTCCCGCACCGGACGCGCTGCTCGCCCTCCTCGCCGATGTCCACGGCGGCGTGCTGGTCACCCTCAAGCGCGACGGCCGCCCCCAGCTGTCGAACGTCAGCCACGCCTACGACCCCGGTGAGCGCGTCCTGCGCGTCTCGGTCACCGACGACCGGGCCAAGACCCGCAATCTGCGCCGGGACCCGCGTGCCTCCTACCACGTGACCGCCCCGGACCGCCGCGCCTACACGGTCGCCGAGGGCACCGCCGACCTGTCGCCGGTCGCCGCGGACCCCTACGACGCGACCGTCGAGGAACTGGTCCGCCTCTACCGCGACGTCGTGGGCGAACACCCCGACTGGGACGACTTCCGCGCCACCATGGTCCGCGACCGCCGTCTCGTGCTGCGCCTGCGGGTGGAGCGGGCGTACGGCATCCCGAAATCCGGCTAGGGTCCGTCGCCCCTCGCCCCTCGCCCCTCGCCCCTCGCCCGTCGCGGGTCAGGCCCCCGTGCGCGCCTCCAGTGCCCGCAGCACGGCCACCATGTCCTCGCCGCCGTGCCCGAGCGCGACCGTCTCCTCGAACAGGGCGTGGCAGGCGTCGAGCAGCGGGGAGGCGATGCCCGCCTCCCGCGCGGCCCCGGCGATCAGCCGGTTGTTCTTGAGCACGTCCAGGGCCGCCGCCTGCACCGCGAAGTCCCCGTCCAGCAGCTTGGGCGCCTTCATCAGCGAGACGGGGCTGGCCATCGGGCCCGCGCCCAGCACCTCCAGGAACAGCCGCCGGTCGAGCCCCTGCCGCCCGGCGAAGTGGAACGCCTCGGTGAGCCCGGTGACCTGGGTGATCAGGAACAGGTTCACCGACAGCTTCATGAGCAGCGCGCCGGGGACCGGCCCGCACGCGAAGGTCCGGCGGCTCAGCGGGGCGAGCAGCGGGCCCACGGACCGTACCGCCTCCTCGTCCCCGGCGGTCATGGCCACCAGCTCGCCCCGCTCGGCCGGGACCCGGGAGCCGGAGACCGGCGCCTCGACGTAGCGCCCGCCCGCCGCGCGGACGTCGGCCTCCAGGCCGTGCGAGTACGCGGGCGACGTCGTGCCCATGTGCACGAGCGTCCGGCCGCCCACCCGGGCGGCGAAGTCCGGGGTGCCCCGGCCCAGGGTCTCGTCCATGGCGCGCTCGTCGGCCAGCATCAGGACCACCGTGTCCGTACGGGCGAACACCTCCGCCGGGTCCGCCGCCACCCGGGCTCCGGCGGCGCGCAGCGGCTCCGCGCGGGCCGCCGTGCGGTTCCACACGGTCAACGGGATGCCGGAGCGGACGAGCCGCAGCGCCATGGGCCTGCCCATGACTCCGAGACCGAGGAAGCCGACGTTCATGGGGTGCCGCCCTGGGGTCGGGGCCGATGCTATGACGGCTGTCATAGTAGCGAGCCTTATGACGCGAGTCATAGAGTCTCGGGATGAGCAATCCAGCAGAGCGGCCGGCCGGGACCGGGACGGGATCCCGGTACGGGCCGCGCGAACGGATGGTCTTCAGCGCGGCCCAGCTCATCCGGCGCGACGGCATCGCCGCGACCGGCATGCGGGACGTGGCCGCCCACGCCGGGGCA
Organism: Streptomyces sp. PsTaAH-124; assembly: GCF_000373685.1. Lineage (NCBI taxonomy): Bacteria > Bacillati > Actinomycetota > Actinomycetes > Kitasatosporales > Streptomycetaceae > Streptomyces > Streptomyces sp. PsTaAH-124. The sequence continues at coordinate 344,165 of NZ_KB892209.1, forward strand.
CCCCGCGGCTCGCTCCAGCACTACTTCCCGGGCGGCAAGGAGCAACTGGTCGACGAGGCGGTGGCCTGGGCCGGGCAGTACGCCGGACGGCGCGTCGCCCGCTTCCTGGCGGGTCTGGCCGAGCCCGCGCCGAGCGCGCTGTTCGCCGCGATGGTGGGCCAGTGGACGGACGAGTACGAGGCGACCGGCGAACTGCGCGGCTGCCCGGTCGCCGCCGCCACCGTCGAGTGCGCCCAGGGCGGCACCGTACGGCGGACGGTCGCCGCGGCGTTCGCCACCTGGTGCGAGCCGCTGGCCGCCGCCCTCACGGAGCTGGGCGTGCCGTCCGGGCGGGCACCGGCCCTGGCCACGCTGATGATCAGCTCGCTGGAAGGGGCGATCGTCATGGCCCGCGCCGAGGGCGGCGTGGCCCCGCTGACGACCGTGGCCCGCGAACTGGGCCCGTTCCTGGACGCGGCCGTGGCACCGGACCACCGCCCGCCCGCCACCTGAGGACACGTCCGGCGCACGCGCAGGGGCCCCGGCTCGGTGCCGGGGCCCCTGCGAGGACGGGCAGCGTGTCCGCCGCTACGCCGCCCTGGTGTTCCACTCCGCGACGACCGGCCGGTCGTGCTCGGTCGAGAGCCGGCTCACCGTGCCCGTCGCGAGCTGGAACAGGCGGCCCTCGGCGGGCGGCAGGCCCAGCCTGCGGGCCGTCAGCACCCGCAGGAAGTGGCCGTGCGCGACCAGGACCACGTCGCCGCCGTCCCGGGCGAGCGCCGGGGCGACCCGCTCCAGCACCCGGTCGGCGCGCCGGCCGACCTCCTCCGGTGACTCACCGGGGGAGGCGCCGGGCGGCACCCCGTCGGTCCACAGGTCCCAGTGCGGCCGGGAGCGGTGTATCTCGGCGGTGGTGACGCCCTCGTAGCCGCCGTAGTCCCATTCATGCAGATCGGGATCCGCCTCGGCGCCGGTCAGACCCGCGAGTTCGGCGGTGCGCACGGCCCGGCCGAGCGGGCTGGTGAGCACCTGTGCGTAGGTCCGGCCGGTCAGGAGCGGAGCGAGCAGCTTGGCCTGCTCCTCGCCGCGCTGGGTGAGGGGCAGATCGGTACGGCTGGTGTGCTGTCCCGACAGGCTCCACTCCGTCTCGCCGTGGCGGACCAGGAGAAGGTCCCCCACGGCGCGTCAGCCCTTCTTCGACTCGACGGCGTGGCCGCCGAACTGGTTGCGCAGCGCCGCGACCATCTTCATCTGCGGCGAGTCGTCCTGGCGGGAGGCGAACCGGGCGAACAGCGAGGCCGTGATCGCGGGCAGCGGCACGGCGTTGTCGATGGCCGCCTCCACGGTCCAGCGGCCCTCGCCGGAGTCCTCCGCGTAGCCGCGCAGCTTCTCCAGGTGCTCGTCGTCGTCCAGCGCGTTGACGGCGAGGTCGAGCAGCCAGGAGCGGATGACGGTGCCCTCCTGCCAGGACCGGAAGACCTCGCGGACGTTGTCCACGGAGTCGACCTTCTCCAGCAGCTCCCAGCCCTCGGCGTACGCCTGCATCATCGCGTACTCGATGCCGTTGTGGACCATCTTCGCGAAGTGGCCCGCGCCCACCTTGCCCGCGTGGACATAGCCGTAGGGGCCCTCGGGCTTGAGGGCGTCGAAGACCGGCTTGAGCCGGTCGACGTGCTCCTTGTCGCCGCCGACCATGAGCGCGTAGCCGTTCTTCAGGCCCCACACCCCGCCCGAGACGCCCGCGTCGACGAAGCCGATGCCGCGCGCGTGCAGCTGCTTGGCGTGCTTCTCGTCGTCCGTCCAGCGGGAGTTGCCGCCGTCGATCACCAGGTCACCGGGCTTGAGGAGGGTGGCGAGCTGGTCGATGACGTGCTGGGTGGCGCCGCCGGCCGGGACCATCACCCAGACCGCGCGCGGGCCGTCGAGCCGGTCGACCAGGTCGACCAGGCTGGGCACGTCGGAGACCTCGGGGTTGCGGTCGTAGCCGACGACCGTGAGGCCGGCGTTGCGGAGGCGTTCCCGCATGTTGCCGCCCATCTTGCCGAGGCCCACGAGACCGATCTGCGTCGATGCCATGTCAGTTCACTTTCTTGAGTTCGCGGTAGGCGGCCACGAGGGCGGCGGTGGACGGGTCGAGACCGGGCACCTCGGCGCCCTCGGTCAGCGCGGGCTCGACCCGCTTGGCCAGCACCTTGCCGAGTTCGACGCCCCACTGGTCGAAGGAGTCGATGTTCCACACGGCGCCCTGTACGAACACCTTGTGCTCGTAGAGGGCGATCAGCTGCCCGAGGACCGACGGGGTCAGCTCGCCCGCCAGGATCGTGGTGGTGGGGTGGTTGCCGTGGAAGGTGCGCGGGGCGACCTGCTCCTCGGGCACCCCCTCGGCGCGCACCTCGTCGGCGGTCTTGCCGAAGGCCAGCGCCTGGCCCTGCGCGAACAGGTTGGCCATCAGCAGGTCGTGCTGGGCCTTCAGCTCGTCGCTCAGCTCCGCGACCGGGTTGGCGAAGCCGATGAAGTCGGCCGGGATCAGCTCGGTGCCCTGGTGGATGAGCTGGTAGTAGGCGTGCTGGCCGTTGGTGCCGGGCGTGCCCCAGACCACCGGACCGGTCTGCCACTCCACCGGCTCGCCGTCGCGCTGCACCGACTTGCCGTTGGACTCCATGTCGAGCTGCTGGAGGTAGGCGGTGAACTTCGACAGATAGTGCGAGTACGGCAGCACCGCGTGCGTCTGCGCGCCGAAGAAGTTGCCGTACCAGATGCCCAGCAGGCCCAGGATGAGCGGCGCGTTGGCCTCGGCGGGCGCGTTGCGGAAGTGCTCGTCGACGATGCGGAAGCCGTCCAGCATCTCGCGGAAGCGGTCCGGGCCGATCGCGATCATCAGCGAGAGGCCGATCGCCGAGTCGTACGAGTACCGGCCGCCGACCCAGTCCCAGAACGCGAACATGTTGTCGACGTCGATACCGAACCCGGTGACCTTCTCCGTGTTCGTCGACAGCGCCACGAAGTGCTTGGCGACCGCCTTCGGGTCCCCGTCCAGCCCCTTGAGCAGCCAGTCCCGGGCCGAGGTGGCGTTGGTGATCGTCTCGATCGTGGTGAAGGCCTTGGAGGCGACGATGAACAGCGTCTCGGCCGGGTCCAGGTCGCGGGTCGCCTCGTGCAGGTCGGCGCCGTCGACGTTGGAGACGAACCGGACCGTCAGAGCGCGGTCGGTGTAGGCGCGCAGCACCTCGTACGCCATCGCCGGGCCGAGGTCGGAGCCGCCGATGCCGATGTTGACCACATTGCGGATCCGCTTGCCGGTGTGCCCGGTCCACTCGCCGGAGCGGATCCGCTCGGCGAAGCCGGCCATCTTGTCGAGGACCGCGTGCACCTGGGGCACCACGTTCTCGCCGTCGACCTCGATCACCGCGTCCCGGGGCGCGCGCAGCGCGGTGTGCAGCACGGCCCGCCCCTCGGTGACGTTGATCTTCTCCCCGGCGAACATGGCGTCGCGCAGAGGGGCCACGCCGGTCGCCTCGGCCAGCTCCCGCAGCAGCTGGAGCGTCTCGTCGGTGACCAGGTGCTTGGAGTAGTCGATGCGCAGATCACCGACGCGCACCGTGTAGCGCTCGGCGCGCGCGGGGTCCTCGGCGAACAGCTCCCGCAGATGGGACGTCCACCGGGCGCGGTGGTCCTCCAGCGCGGTCCACTGCGGACGCCGGGTGAGCTTGGTGGTGTCGGACATGTCAGACGGTCTCCTTGATCCCGTCGCCCCGCAGGGCCACGGCGTACATCTCGTCGGCGTCGAGGCGGCGCAGCTCCTCGGCGATGAGTTCGGAGGTGGGACGGACCTTGAGGGCGAGGGTGCGGGACGGCTGGCCGGGCAGGCTCAGCGTGGCCAGCGGGCCCTCGGGCCGGTCGATGACGATCTCGCCGTCGGCGGTGCCCAGGCGGACGGCCGTCACGAACGGTCCCTCGCTGCCCACCCGGTCGACCGGGACGCCCAGCCGGGCCTCCAGCCAGCGGGCCAGCAGCTCCGCGCTCGGGTTGTCGGCCTCCGCCTCCACGGCCGCCGAGGTCACCCGCACCCGGGCCTGGTCCAGGGCCGCCGCGAGCATCGAGCGCCACAGGGTGAGCCGGGTCCAGGCCAGGTCGGTGTCGCCGGGCGCGTAGTGGCGGGCCCGGGTCTGAAGGACCTCCAGCGGGTTCTCGAAGGCGTACAGATCGGTGATGCGGCGCTGGGCCAGCGCGCCCAGCGGGTCGGCCGCGACGTTGCCGGGCGCCTCCACCGGCCACCAGACGACGACCGGCGCGTCCGGCAGCAGCAGCGGCAGCACCACCGAGTCGGCGTGGTCGGAGACGTCGCCGTAGGTGCGCAGCACCACCGTCTCGCCGGTACCGGCCTCCGAGCCGAGGCGGATCTCCGCGTCCAGCCGGGAGTGGGTGCGGTCGCGCAGGGTGCGCGCGTGCCGCTTGATCACGACCAGGGTGCGCGAGGGGTGCTCGCGCGAGGCGTCCTCGGCCGCCTTGATCGAGTCGTAGGCGTTCTCCTCGTCGGCGACGATCACCATCGTCAGGACCATGCCCACGGCGGGCGTGCCGATGGCGCGGCGGCCTTCCACCAGCGCCTTGTTGATCTTGCTTGCCGTGGTGTCGGTCAGGTCGATCTTCATGGCCTGCGCCAGCTCCGTCCGTCTCGTGCGAGCATCTCGTCGGCTTCCCGCGGTCCCCAGGTGCCCGAGGGGTACTGGGCGGGCCTGCCGTGCTCGTCCCAGTAGCCCTCGATCGGGTCGAGGATCTTCCAGGACTCTTCCACTTCCTGGTGACGGGGGAACAGGTTCGCGTCACCGAGCAGCACGTCCAGGATGAGGCGTTCGTACGCCTCCGGGCTGGACTCCGTGAAGGACTCGCCGTAGGCGAAGTCCATCGTCACGTCCCGGATCTCCATCGAGGTGCCCGGCACCTTCGAACCGAACCGGACCGTCATGCCCTCGTCCGGCTGCACGCGGATCACGATGGCGTTCTCGCCCAGCTCCTCGGTGGCCGTGGTGTCGAAGGGGGAGTGCGGGGCCCGCTTGAAGACCACCGCGATCTCGGTGACCCGGCGGCCCAGCCGCTTGCCGGTGCGCAGATAGAAGGGGACGCCCGCCCAGCGGCGGTTGTCGATCTCCAGCTTGACCGCCGCGTAGGTGTCGGTCTTCGACTTCGGGTCGATGCCCTCCTCCTGGAGGTAGCCGGGCACCTTCTCGCCGCCCTGCCAGCCCTCGGCGTACTGGGCGCGCACGGTGTGCTCGCCCAGCTCCTCGGGCAGCCGCACCGACTTGAGCACCTTCAGCTTCTCGGTGAGCAGCGCCTCCGCGTCGAAGGCGATCGGCTCCTCCATCGCGGTGAGCGCCATCAGCTGGAGCAGGTGGTTCTGGATGACGTCGCGGGCGGCGCCGATGCCGTCGTAGTAGCCGGCCCGGCCGCCGATGCCGATGTCCTCGGCCATGGTGATCTGCACATGGTCGACATAGGAGCGGTTCCAGATCGGCTCGTACATCTGGTTGGCGAAGCGCAGCGCCAGGATGTTCTGGACGGTCTCCTTGCCCAGATAGTGGTCGATGCGGAACACCTGGTCCGGGTCGAACACCTCGTGCACGATCCGGTTCAGCTCGCGGGCGCTGGCCAGGTCGTGGCCGAACGGCTTCTCGATGACCGCGCGCCGCCAGGAGCCCTCGGGGCCCTCCGCCAGACCGTGCTTCTTCAGCTGCTGCACGACCTTGGGGAAGAACTTCGGCGGCACCGAGAGGTAGAAGGCGAAGTTGCCGCCGGTGCCCCGCGAGGAGTCCAGCTCCTGCACCGCGTCGCGCAGCTGCTTGAACGCGGTGTCGTCGTCGAAGTCACCGGGGACGAAGCGCATGCCCTCGGCGAGCTGCTGCCACACCTCCTCGCGGAACGGGGTGCGCGCGTGCTCCTTGACGGCGTCGTGCACGACCTGCGCGAAGTCCTGGTCCTCCCAGTCCCGGCGGGCGAAGCCGACCAGCGAGAAGCCCGGCGGCAGCAGACCGCGGTTGGCCAGGTCGTAGACGGCCGGCATGAGCTTCTTGCGGGACAGGTCGCCGGTGACACCGAAGATGACGAGCCCGGAGGGGCCCGCGATCCTGGGCAGCCGGCGGTCGCGGGGGTCGCGCAGCGGATTCACCCAGTCGGCGGCCGGGACGACCGGGACGCGCACGTCCGCCCCCTCGCGCGCCTCGGCGGAGCCCGTGGCCCCGGACGCCTGCGCCTGCTGCATGGCCTTGGGGTCCGGTTCCTGGTCCTCGGGCCGTACGGCGGCGGCGGGCGGCGGACTCGCCGCCCCGGCCTCCGCAGCCGCCGGCTCGGCGGGCTTCTTGCTCATTCCGCGTCAACTCCCTTGCTGTTCAAGGACTTCGTGACCGCGTCCAGCAGGTCCTGCCAGGCCGTCTCGAACTTGGCGACGCCCTCGTCCTCCAACTGCTGGACGACCTCGTCGTAGGAGATGCCCAGCCGCCCGACGGCCGCCAGGTCCGCGCGGGCCTGCTCGTAGCCGCCGGTCACCGTGTCACCGGTGATCGCGCCGTGGTCGGCGGTGGCGTTCAGCGTGCCCTCCGGCATGGTGTTCACCGTGCCGGGTGCGACCAGCTCGTCCACGTACAGGGTGTCCTTGTACGCCGGATCCTTCACCCCGGTCGACGCCCACAGGGGACGCTGGGCGTGCGCGCCCGCGCCCACCAGCGCGGCGAACCGCTCGCCAGGCCGGGTCGTACCGTCCGCGGAACCGAACACCTGCTCGTACTCCGCATAGGCCAGCCGGGCGTTCGCCAGGGCCGCCCGGCCCTTGAGCGCCAGGGCCTCGCCGGTGCCCAGCGCCGTCAGCCGCTTGTCGATCTCGGAGTCGACCCGGGAGACGAAGAAGGAGGCCACGGAGCGGATCGACGCCAGGTCGTGCCCGGCGGCGCGCGCCTTCTCCAGACCGGCGAGGTAGGCGTCCATCACCTCGCGGTAGCGCTCCAGGGAGAAGATCAGCGTCACATTGACACTGATACCCGCTCCGACGACCTCCGTGATGGCCGGCAGGCCCGCACGGGTGGCGGGGATCTTGATCATGACGTTGGGCCGGTCCACCAGCCAGGCCAGCTGCCGGGCCTCGGCGACGGTTGCCGTGGTGTCGTGGGCGAGGCGCGGGTCCACCTCGATGGAGACCCGCCCGTCCTGCCCGCCGGTCGCGTCGTACACCCCGCGCAGCACGTCGGCCGCGTCCCGTACATCGGCGGTGGTCATCATGCGCACGGCCTCGTCGACCGTGACGCCGCGCACCGCCAGGTCGGCGAGCTGCTCCTCGTAGCCCGCGCCGGAACCGATGGCGGCCTGGAAGATCGACGGGTTCGTGGTGACGCCCACGACATGCCGTCCGGCCACCAGCTCGGCCAGGTTGCCCGAGGTGATCCGGCGGCGCGACAGGTCGTCCAGCCAGATCGACACGCCCTGGTCGGACAGGCGCCCCAGCGCTTCCGAGGCCGCGGTTTGTTCGGTCACAGTGATCATCTTCCTTGTTGCGTTCGGATCATGCGCGCGCGGCGGCCAGCGAGGCGCGGGCCGCGGCGGCGACGTTCTCGGGGGTGAAGCCGTACTCGGCGAACAGGGTCCCGGCATCGGCGGAGGCACCGAAGTGATCGAGGGAGACGATCCGTCCTGCGTCACCTGTGAAGCGGTACCACGTCAGATTGATGCCCGCCTCGACGGCGACCCGGGCCCGCACCGACGGCGGCAGGACGTGCTCGCGGTAGGCGAGGGGCTGCTCCTCGAACCACTCCACGGACGGCATCGACACCACCCGGGTGGCGATCCCCTCGGCCTCCAGCGCCTCCCGCGCGGCCACGGCGAGCCGGAGCTCGGAGCCGGTGCCGATGAGGATCACGTCCGGGGTGCCGGTGGACGCCTCCACGCGGATGTAGCCGCCCTTGGCGGTGTCCGGGTCCGGCGCGTACGTCGGCACGCCCTGGCGGGTGAGCGCGAGGCCGTGCGGCGCCGGGTGGGTGGCGTGCCGCTTGAGGATCTCGGCCCAGGCGAGGGCGGTCTCGTTGGCGTCGGCCGGGCGGACGATGTTCAGGCCGGGGACGGCGCGCAGCGAGGCGAGGTGCTCGACGGGCTGGTGGGTGGGGCCGTCCTCGCCCAGGCCGATGGAGTCGTGCGTCCACACGTAGGTCACCGGGAGCTGCATCAGGGCGGACAGGCGCACGGCGTTGCGCATGTAGTCGGAGAAGACCAGGAAGGTGCCGCCGTACACGCGTGTGTTGCCGTGCAGGGCGATGCCGTTCATCTCCGCGGCCATGGAGAACTCGCGGATGCCGAAGTGGATGGTGCGGCCGTAGGGGTCCGCCTCGGGGAGCGGGTTGCCCGCGGGGAGGAAGGAGGACGTCTTGTCGATGGTGGTGTTGTTGGAGCCGGCCAGGTCGGCGGAGCCGCCCCACAGCTCGGGCAGTATCTCGCCGAGCGCCTGGAGCACCTTGCCGGAGGCAGCCCGGGTGGCGACGGACTTCCCCTCCTCGAAGACCGGCAGCGCGTCCTGCCAGCCCTCGGGCAGCTTCCCGGCCACGATCCGGTCCAGCAGCCGGGCCCGCTCGGGCCGCACCCCGCGCCACTCGGTGAGCTGCTTCTCCCAGGCGGCGTGCGCCTCGGCGCCCCGGTCCAGGGTCCGCCGGGTGTGCGCGAGGACATCCTCGTCCACCTGGAAGGTCCGCTCCGGGTCGAAGCCGAGGACGCGCTTGGTCGCGGCGACCTCCTCCTCGCCCAGCGCCGAGCCGTGCGACGCCTCGGTGTTCCGGGCGTGCGGGGCCGGCCAGGCGATGACCGTGCGCATCGCCACGATCGAGGGGCGGGACGTCTCGGCGCGGGCCGCCGAGAGCGCCGCGTGCAGGGCGCGCACGTCGACGTCGCCGTTCGCGGCGGGCTCGACGCGCTGGGTGTGCCAGCCGTACGCCTCGTAGCGCCCCAGCACGTCCTCGGAGAAGGCGGTGGCGGTGTCGCCCTCGATGGAGATGTGGTTGTCGTCGTAGAGGAAGACCAGGTTGCCGAGCCTCTGGTGGCCGGCCAGCGAGGACGCCTCGGCGGAGACGCCCTCCTCCAGGTCGCCGTCGGAGACGATCGCCCAGATGGTGTGGTCGAAGGGCGAGGTGCCCTCGGGGGCGTCCGGGTCGAACAGGCCGCGCTCGTAGCGGGCGGCCATCGCCATGCCGACCGCCATCGCGGCGCCCTGCCCCAGCGGGCCCGTGGTGGTCTCCACCCCGGCGGTGTGGCCGTACTCGGGGTGGCCCGGGGTCTTGGAACCGTAGGTGCGGAACGCCTTCAGATCGTCCAGCTCCAGCTCGTAGCCGGCCAGGTACAGCTGGGTGTAGAGGGTCAGCGAGGTGTGGCCGGGGGAGAGGACGAAGCGGTCGCGGCCGGTCCACTCGGGATCGGCCGGGTCGTGCCGCATCAGCTTCTGGAAGATCGTGTACGCGGCCGGGGCCAGGGCCATCGCGGTGCCGGGGTGGCCGTTGCCGACCTTCTGCACGGCGTCGGCCGCCAGCAGGCGCGCGGTATCCACGGCGCGCCGGTCGAGGTCGGTCCACTCGAAGGGGACGGTCGTCTGCTCGCTCATCTTCAAGAAGTCCTCGGAAGAAGCTGGATTGCTGCCGGACGTGTTCGAACTTAAAAGTCAGACTTTTTTGCCGGAAGGTCTCCGTGTGTCAGCCTGTGGTGAAAGTGGGACACAGTTGGATCACGCGGCCCGTCGGCGGGCGGCCGAGCCGGTACGAGAAGGACATGGCGGACGAAATCACCCAGGACGGCGACAGCGGCGACGCGGACGGCGCGGGGAGCGGCGGCGGCCACGCGATCAGGACCTTCCCCTTCCCAGTCGACCTGAGCCTCGGCGGCGTCGGACTCCAGATAGGCCCCTTGGGCACCGGCCGGACCTGGCACGCCGAGGCTCCTCTCCACCGCGTCCACCGCATCGACTTCCACGTGGTCATGCTCTTCGCCGCGGGCCCCGTCCGGCACATGGTCGACTTCACCGAGTACGAGGCGGCCGCCGGTGACGTGCTGTGGATCCGCCCCGGACAGGTCCACCGCTTCTCCCGCGCGCACGAGTACCGCGGAACGGTGCTGACCATGCAGCCCGGCTTCCTGCCCCGCGCCACCGTCGAGGCCACCGGCCTGTACCGCTACGACCTGCCGCCGCTGCTCCACCCCGACACGGCCGGGCGCGTCGCGCTGGAGGCCGCGCTCGCCCAACTCCGCCGCGAGTACGAGGACACGGAGACCCTGCCGCTGAGCCTGCACACGGCGGTGCTGCGGCACTCGCTGACCGCGTTCCTGCTCCGGCTCGCCCATCTCGCGGCCAGTTCGGCGGAGGCCGACCGGCAACAGGCCGACACCACCTTCACGTTGTTCCGCGACGCGGTCGAACAGGGCTTCACCACCAACCACAGCGTCAGCGCCTACGCCGACGCCCTCGGTTACTCACGCCGCACCCTGGTGCGCGCGGTCCGCGCCGCCACCGGCCAGACCCCCAAAGGGTTCATCGACCGGCGCGTCGTCCTGGAGGCCGAACGCCTGCTCGCGCACACCGAACTCCCCATCGGGCGCGTCGGCGTGGCGGTGGGCTTCCCGGACGCGGCCAACTTCTCGAAGTTCTTCCATCTGCACACGGGGCAGACCCCGGTGGCCTTCCGGGCGGAACTGCGCTGAACGGACAGGGGCCCCGCGCCGTCGCGGGGCCCCTGCGCGTGCCGGTCCGGCCGCGCGTGCCGGTCCGGTACGGCGCTCATCCGGTACGGCGCGCATCCGGTACGGCGCTCAGTGGCCGAAGTCGAACCAGTTGACGTTCACGAAGTCGGCCGGCTGGCCGCTGGTGAAGGTGAGATAGACGTCGTGGGTGCCGGTCACCGTGCCGATGTTCGCCGGTACCGTGCGCCAGGACTGCCAGCCGCCGGTGCTGCCCACCGCGAAGCTGCCCACCGGCGCGTTGCCCCGGCTGTCCAGGCGCACCTCGACCAGCCCGCTCACCCCGTTCGCCGCGCCGCTCGCGACCCGGGCGGAGAACTGCCGCGCGCCCGCGGAACCGAAGTCGACGCCCTTGTAGAGCGCCCAGTCCCCGTTCGCGAGCGACCCGATGTCCTGGCCGCCGCCGCTGTCGGTGGTCGCCTCCGTGCTCACACCGCTCTGGCTGTCGTACGACTCGGCCTGTACGGGGCTGTAGGCGTCCCGGTGGCCGGTGGGCGGGGGAGTGGTGCCGCCGCCACCGCCGCCCGAGGTCAGCACCTGCACATAGTCCACCGTCATGGGGTGGCCCGGCTCGGTGCCGCCGTCCGGGCCGCCGCCGAAGGCGTCCGGGAAGCCGCCGCCCATGGCCACGTCAAGGATCACGAAGTAGCCGTGCCGGGTGGCGTTCGCCCAGGTGGTCGCGTCGACCTGGTCCGCCCGCACGGTGTGGAAGACGGTGCCGTCCACCGAGAAGCGGATCTGCTCGGGACTGGCGGAGCGGTCCCACTCCATGGCGTACGTGTGGAAGCCGGCCTGGCAGGTGGCGCCGGGGCAGGGGGTCGAACCGCCGATGCCCGTGGTCTCGTTGCAGGGGCCGCCCGGACTGGTGCCGCAGTGCATCGTCGCCCAGTCGGTGTTGAGGCCCTGGACGTTCTCCATGATGTCCAGCTCGCCGACGCCGGGCCAGTTCCAGTAGTTGCCGCGGAAGGGTGAGCCGAGCGCCCAGAAGGCGGGCCAGTAGCCCTTGGCGGCGGCGCCGGTGACGTTCGGCAGCTGGATGCGGGCCTGGACGCGCAGCTTGCCGCCGGACGGCGGCTCGAAGTCCGTGCGGGTGGTCTCGATCCGGCCCGAGGTCCAGTGCCCGGAGGCGTCCCGGCGCGGGGTGATCAGCAGATCGCCCTTGCCGTCCAGGGCGACGTTGGCGGTGGACGAGGTCATCGTCTCCACCTCGCCGGTGCCCCAGCCGGCCGCGCCGCCCGGGTACGAGGTGCCCGTGTCGTACTGCCAGGCCGAGGTGTCGGCACCGGAGCCCGCGGCCCCGTCGAAGTCGTCCAGGAAGACCTGGGTCCAGCCCGAGGGCGGGGCGGGGGCCGAGGCGTCGGCCGGGAGCGTCGCGGCGGTGGCGAGGGCCGCCGCCAGGCCGAGGGTGCCGAGCGCCGCGACGAGCGCGCGGCGCGCGGAGCGCCGCCGTCGGGGCGCGCTGCGCGCGGCGGGCAACTGGGCGGGTGCGCCTGAGGGTTCACTCACGGGGGCCTCCCGGGTGGGGTGGGGAGCGAGGGGAACGTTCTGAGAGCGCTCTCAGGAGGTGCGCCCGCCAATGTGCTCCCCACCGCCCCGGTCGTCAAGAGTTGAAGCAGGGAAAGTCCGGTGCGGGCGGGGGAGTTCAGGGGGTGAAGGGGGCCAACGGGATGAAGGGGGGTGGGGGGCGAAGGGGGTGAGCGGAGGAGGACGCGGGGGAGAGGGCGGTGCGGGGGACCCGGCCGCGGAACGCGGACGGCGGCGGGCCGGGCCCGCCGCCGTCCGGTGACCACTCCTGTCCGCCGCTATCCCAGGCGGAAGCTGTACACGGTCGTGGCGACCTTGCAGACGCTCGGCGGGACGACCTCCGCGCGCAGGGTGCCGGTGGACGTCTCGTAGTCCACCCCCTCCGCCTCGAACCCCCCGCTGCACACGCTGCGCTGGGGCAGCGCGAACAGGCTGGTGACGTGCCCGGTCACGGCGCCGCCGTCCAGCCTGTGGTCCAGGTCCACCTGGAGCAGCGGCCGGTCCTCGGGGAACAGTTCCTTGGAACCGTCGTCCGAGGCGCACAGCAGCCGGGTGTCGTCGACGAAGTCGCAGCCCTGGATGTCACGGACCGGCTTGTCGAGGGTGATCTGCGGGGCCTGCGGCAGCGTGCCGCCGGTGCGCGGGGTGGACGGGTTGAGCAGCGGGGCGGGGAAGACCTGGAGCCGGTTCTGGTCGCCCCACTCCCCGGACACCAGCCACTGGGCGTCGGGGGAGACGGCGGCGAAGGAGTTGTTCACCTTCTCGCCCGCGTCCAGCGGATGGACGTACTCGTAGCGCTGGCCGCCCGGGGTGGTCACCGCGAACATCTTGGAGGTCGCCGAGTCCGCGCCCTGGTAGGCGTCGAAGACATGGCCCTGGGCCACATCCGGGTCGCCGACGTGGTTCCAGCCCTTGACACGCAGGTCCAGCGGGACGGAGGCGAGCCCCCGGTACACCAGTGAACCGTCCGCGCGGCTGGCGAGGCCCTGGCTGCCGCTCAGCGAGTCGACGTGCGCGGTGCCGGTCTCCTGCCAGACCGGCCCGGACGCCGCCGAGGAGGTCGCCGCACCGAGCGTGACGGCCGCCGACAGGGCGGCCAGGGCGAAGAGTTGACGTCTCATCAGTTCCCTGCCGTGGACTAGGGGGTGGGGATTCGAATGGAATCACGTATCGCCTGCCGGGGCGGGGGATTCCGGATCACCCGGTCGGTCGCGCGCGGGGACGGCGGGCGTCCCCCGGTGGCGGCGGGCGGCTCACGGGCCCGGAGCGCGGCGCCGAGTAGGGTTTCGTTCCGGATGTGCGCGCGCCCGCCGGATCGCGGATCCGGTGGCCGGCGCGGGGCCGTGGCGGAGAGGTGCGAGGGTGAGGCTGACGATTCTGGGCGGCGGCGGGTTCCGGGTGCCGCTCGTGTACGGGGCGCTGCTCGCGGACCGCGGCGCGGGCCGTGTCACGGAGGTCGTCCTGCACGATCTCGACGCGGGCCGCCTCTCGGCGATCACCCGGGTGCTGGCCGAGCAGGCCGCCGGGGTGCCGGATGCCCCGGCGGTGCGGGCCGTCACCGACCTGGACGAGGCCCTGCGCGGCGCCGACTTCGTGTTCTCGGCGATCCGGGTGGGCGGTCTGGAGGGCAGGGCGGCGGACGAGCGGGTGGCGCTCGCCCAGGACGTCCTGGGCCAGGAGACCGTCGGCGCGGGCGGCATCGCCTACGGCCTGCGCACCGTCCCCGTCGCCGTCGACATCGCCCGGCGGGTGGCCCGGCTCGCACCCGGCGCCTGGGTCATCAACTTCACCAACCCGGCGGGGCTGGTGACCGAGGCCATGTCCCGCCACCTCGGCGACCGCGTCATCGGGATCTGCGACTCACCGGTCGGCCTGGGCCGCCGGATCGCGCGGGTGCTCGGCGCCGACCCGCGCGAGGCGTGGATCGACTACGTCGGCCTCAACCACCTCGGCTGGGTGCGCGGGCTGCGGGTCGGCGGACGGGACGAACTGCCGCGCCTGCTCGCCGATCCCGCGCTGCTGGGCTCCTTCGAGGAGGGCCGCCTCTTCGGCGCCGAGTGGCTGCGCACGCTGGGCGCGATCCCCAACGAGTATCTGCACTACTACTACTTCAACCGCGAGGCCGTCGACGCCTACCAGCGGGCCGGGCAGACCCGCGGCGCCTTCCTGCGCGACCAGCAGGCCCGCTTCTACGAGGAGCTGGGCGACCCGCACGCCCCGGCGCTGGACGCCTGGAACCGCACCCGCGCGGAGCGCGAGGCCACGTACATGGCGGAGAACCGGGAGGCGGCCGGTGCGGGCGAGCGCGAGGAGGACGACCTCTCCGGCGGCTACGAGAAGGTGGCGCTCGCCCTGATGCGGGCCGTCGCCCGCGACGAACGCACCACCCTCATCCTCAACGTCCGCAACCGCGGCACCCTGCCGGAGCTGGACTCCGACGCCGTCGTCGAGGTGCCCTGCCTGGTCGACGCCAACGGCGCGCACCCGGTCTCCACCGGCCCGCTGCCGGGGCACGCGGCCGGTCTCGTCCGCTCGGTCAAGGCGGTCGAGCGCGAGGTGCTGGCCGCGGCGGCGTCCGGCTCCCGGGCGGTCGCGGTGAAGGCGTTCGCCCTGCATCCGCTGGTGGACTCCGTCAACGTGGCCCGCAGGCTGGTCGAGGAGTACACCCGGGTCCATCCCGGTCTCGCCTACCTCGGGTAGCGGCCAGTGGCGGGCGGCGGGTCCGGGGG